>DATAYF010000379.1:0-2591 GCA_036272735.1 Ktedonobacteraceae bacterium | reverse complement strand
AGGTTGTATATTTTACATGTGCAATAACAACACCCCCAATAACGCGTTATTGGGGGTGTTGTTATTGCACATGTAAAATATACAACCTGCCTCATCTTCGCTAATCGCCATTGGCCTTGACGACACTGAGCGCGTCGGTCCAGTGTGCGACTGTGAGTAGCGGTGGGAATTGTGGATTTAGGGCGCGTAGACGGAGGGTGAGCTGTGCGGCGCCGGGTGGTTGCAGTCCTGTTTGTTGTAGCATGTCAAGATCGGTAAATAGCGCTTGTGGTGTGCCGGTAAAGCTGACGTGCCCGTCGCGAAATGCGACCACGCGTTGACAATACTCGGTGACCAGGGTCATATCGTGCGTGATGATGAGGATGGTCTTGCCCTGCTGCTGCAATGTGCGTAACAAACTCATGATGCTACTAATCGAACGTGAATCCTGTCCGGTCGTTGGCTCGTCGATTATCAGAATATCCGGCCCCATCGCCAGTATGGCCGCGACCGCTAATCGTTGGCGCTGCCCCTTGCTCAAAAAGAGTGGATCTTCGTTGGCGTAGTCGCTGAGATTGACCGCTTCCAGCGTAGCTTCGCAGCGTACTTTGCGCTGCGCCACGTTCATGCCGAGATTTTTGAGACCATATTCGATCTCGTCACTGACTTTACGGCAGAAAAGTTGATGGTCGGGATTTTGAAACACGTAACCAACCGAACGTGCCAACAATCTGCGTACTTTGCGCGTTGCCAGGTCTTGACCAAGCACGCGTACCTGGCCGCCCGTTGGACGATAGATGCCCGCTAAAATCTTGGCAAAGGTCGTTTTGCCGCTGCCGTTTGGCCCTAACAGGGCCAACATTTCACCACGATGCAGCGTAAGATCGATACTACTCAGCGCGGTTGTGCCGTCTCCGTAGTCGTAGCGTACGTTGTGGGCCTCTATCACGGGTTCGTTCGTCGTTGTTACAGGTTCTACATCATCCGGTGGTGCTGCACACGTTGTCGTAATAGCGAAAGCCGTGGCGGCTTCATCGAGCGTCAGCGGCGGCCTTGCTTGATAGGTATGGCCCGTGTTCCAGGCGATGCGGGTTAATTCGCCCACCGAAGCACCGCTGTCTTCGAGCAGAGCACGCTCAGTGTAGAATTGGGCGGGCGGCGCGACCAGGGCGAGCTTGCCCTGGTGTAGTAGCGCGATGCGGTCGCAAAACGTCGCCAGTATTTCCGGGTCCTGCTCCACCAATATCACTGTCATATGGTAATCACGGCGCAGGCGTGCCAGCGTCTCAATGACTTCGCGTTTACCGACAGGATCGAGATCGCTGGTTGGTTCGTCGAGAATGAGGATGCGCGGACGCATGGCGAGGAAGGATGCGATAGCGACGCGCTGTTTTTGTCCACCGGATAGGTCGGCAGGATGGAGATAGGCAGCCCCATGCCACAGGTGCCCTAGTCCGACCCAGTTGAGCGCATGGTAGGCCCTGGCGAGAATTTCTTCGTTGGGAAGGTCCTGTAATTGCAGCCCTAGCGCCAGCTCGTGCAGCAAGCTCATACGCAAGAACTGATTTTCCGGGTCCTGTAGAACCATGCCGACGCGCTGTGTACGGGCGGTCTGCGCAGTCACTGCCTCGCCGAAAATCTGCATAGTGCCACGAAAATAGTTGGGGAGTTGTTCGCTGGTCAGACGAGCGTTGTGGGGGATGATGCCCAGCAAGGCACGACACAGCGTGCTTTTGCCTGCCCCGCTTGCTCCAGTAATGCCGAAACATTCACCGTGCTGTATCGAAAATGAAAGTGCGCGTAACAACCAGGGGATGGTCTCTTCGCTAAACGTGGGGTAACGCCACCAGAGGCCATCCACGCTCATAGCTGTGCTCATGCTTCGTTCCTCCATAGCTAATGTCACCCGAATAATAACGCGCTGAGCGTCGGATGTGGAATGATGCACAGACAGAGTAGGCCCAGGCTTACAAGCAGCATCAGCCAGTCGATGGCCCGCCACGGACTCTGCTCGTAAAAATCTGCGCTTTTCTGTGTGAGTTGATAGCCACGCGCGTGTAGTGCGTCCCCGATTTCGCTTGAGCGGCGAATCATCATGGCAACCATTGGCACCGCAATGCTTGCCAGGTCGCGTAGGAGCCTGATAAAGCTGCGTGGCCGGGCGTTGATGGCCCGTGCGACCTGTGCCTGATAAATAATTTCATAGTCCGAGAGCGCAAGGTTTAGGGCGCGAAAGACGGTGCTCAAGAAGAAAATTACGGGCTGAGGAATATGAAGCTGGCGCAGTGTGCCAATAAGCTCGGCATCGCGGCTGATGACCACCAGGGCCACGGTGCAGAGAATCATGCCATCATACCCGATCACTTTTGTCACAGCTACCAGTAACGTTTGATCGCTGACCAGCAACGTGAGTGGGTGGAAGAAAGCCACCTGCGTGATCGTCCAGGCTGGTAGAACGACAAAACGGGCCAGGACGAAGGTTGCCAGTGTGGCAATAATCATGCCCACGAGCACTTTGCGTGTCCATACAAAGTAGCCGCCAACGATAGCCAGCCAGGCAATTTCCCAGCTCGCGATGCCAACAATAAGAAACCCTGAGTATACTTGCTGGT
>DATAYF010000378.1:0-8445 GCA_036272735.1 Ktedonobacteraceae bacterium | reverse complement strand
ATGGTTTCCGGAAACCATTAACAATCATTTATACGTTACCCGGTCTTATTCCAACGCTTGCCCGACGATCTGCCCGTAGCCGCGCAGAAACTCTTCCGCGCTCATCGCTTTTTTGCCTTCTAATTGAAGCTGTGTGATCTGGAGCAGACCCGACCCGGTCATGACCGCCAGATTGTGATGCCCGGCTTCGTTGTGAGACAGAACCGTGCCAGGGGCAGCTGCTGTGCTGGTAGTTAGTTGCAGCGGTTGTGCATTGATAATCTTGAGCAGCTTCCCACGCCAATGGGTATACGAACTGGGCCAGGGCGTGTAGGCGCGTATACGGCGCGCCAGCACCGGCGCGGGCAACTCCCAGTGGATGAGCCCATCCTCCTTGTCAAGCATACGCGTATGCGACGCTTTGCTTTCGTCTTGCGGCTGAGGGGTGATCTTGCCTGTTACCCACAGCGGAATGGCCTCAAGCAGCGCCTGCGCACCGAGATCGGCTAGCTTGAGGGTCAGGCTGCCGGTGGTCTCCTCTTTGCTCTGCTGGATGCTGCGTTGCAGCAGTATGGGGCCGGTATCCACGCCCGCATCAAGCTTCATAATTGTCACTCCGGCCTCGCTGTCACCCTGGAGGATGGTTTCGGCGATAGGATTGGCCCCGCGATATTTGGGAAGCAGCGAGGCATGGATATTGAGAACGCCGAAGCGTGGTTGATCCAGAACTGCCTGGGGGAGAATCTGGCCGAAAGCGGCCACGATGTAGAGATCGGCCTTATAGGCGGCGAGAGCTTCACTGTTCGCCTGCTTCTTAAACGAACCGGGCTGCCATACCGGAATATGGTGATCAAGCGCGGTTTGCTTCACCGGCGCGTAGACGATGCTACGCCCGCGTCCTGCCGGTTTGTCAGGGCGCGTGACGACAGCACTAACCTCATATCCATCCGGCAGAAGTACACCCGGTTTGCCTCCGTGAATAAGCGCGACCAACGCTGGTTCCGCAAATTGTGGTGTGCCCATATAGATAATACGTAGCATAAATACGTTCCCCTCTCGTACATGATGCACGGTACAAAAAATCCTGGTTTGAAGCCGCTTTTATAGTAGCACATTCAGGCTAATTGAAGATCACGACGACCCCCGCAAGGGAGATCGTTCCTTGTCGGGGTCGCCCTCGCTCATTGGATGTGTTATACTAACATTTAACGTAATTCGAGGAGCGTGCTATATGTTAGGAGGGGCACATTTGCTGAACATTCATATCACATTGCCACCTCCTACCGATCCTCCGATGATCATGCAGCGTGCGGACGAGGTAAATGCTATTCAACGCATGCTCTCAGATGCGCAGACGACGGCGGTAATGATCGTGGGGACGCCTGGTGGTGGCAAATCGACGCTCATGGCCCTGGTTTTTCGCACACTGCTCCAGGCTCAACAGGCGGGCCTTGCTACTCCCCAACAACTGCTCTGGCTGAGCGTAGGAGCTTATACGACGCTGACGGATGTCGTGGCGGCTATTCTTGCTCAATTGGGCAGTAGTGAGCCGAATTTGTCGCAGTTGAGTATGGAGGAGCAATTTGCGTCCCTCTTACAAAGGTTGCGCCAACCACAGGTAAGCGTGCTTGTTGCGCTCGATCAGTTCGAGGCGTTGCACCATCCATCTACGCCCAATGCTAACCCCGACGCTGTCCTCCAATTCTTTGAGATGCTGCAAAGTAATCTTGGCAACAGCCGCTTCCTGCTTACCAGCTATGATTCTCCGTTCGAAGAACAAAACATGGCGGGCATCGAAACCAGCGTTCGTTCGTACCTGGTCTCACGTATCAGTTTGCCAGAAGGCGTGACCTTGCTTCAGCAGCGCGGCATGAACGGCTCACCCGAGGATTTGACGCTGGTCTGGCGACGCTGCTCCGGTCATGTTTTCTCCCTCGTCCTCTTCTGCTCCCTGGCCCATCTCAGTGGCATCTCGCTCAATTATTTTCTTACTTCGCCCGACTATCAGCCAATGTGGGCAGGCGAGATTGCCATCCAACTGATCACCGCCATCTACCATTTCATGAAGCCGGTACAATACTTGTTGCTGCGTTCCCTCGGCCTCTTCTTCGAGCCGGTCCCCCTGGAAGGTGTGGTCACGACGATGGCAGGTGGTCGTATGTCGAATAACATCGACTTTGCGAGCTTCGAGCGCGAACTTGCACAACTTACAGGTCTGGCACTGGTGCAGCAGGTGCCCGGACGCGATAATCGGCCTTGCTACCTGCTCCATCCCTTGCTGCGTAGCTACGTCCTGGAATATTATGTGGAGCAGCCCGGCCCGCGCACCGGCGACACCCAATCTTCTGGCAGCTCCACCCTGGTGCCGCGTAGCGCCGAGGAGTTGCGGCAGGCATTGGCGAACGGACACGCACAGGCGGCCAGCTATTACCAGCAATGCTTCCTGAACCCATATCCGTCGCACGCGCAACGTACGGGTGTGCAGGATGTGGCACCACTGGTGTCGGCTATTCGCCACCTGTGCCATGCCGGACAATGGCAAAACGCTTGTGATCTGCTCTTTCAAGAAGAATTGCACGAGAGCTTAATGCGCTGGCAAGCCTGGGACACGCTGATCGAGTTGTACACCGCGCTGCTCTCCCCTTCCAGCCTGTTGTTGCGCCGCGATGAAGGCTTGATTGCCAGCCAGCTTGGCCTGCTGTATGGACGTCAGGGAAATTATCTGCCGAGCCAGCACTATTTTGAGCAGGCGCTGGAGACGCTGCACCAGCTTGGTGATATGCAGGGACAAGGGAGCATTTTGTTAAATCAAGGTGAATTGTTGCGCTCGTGGGGTGAGCGAGACCTGGCCCGCCAGAGTTTCGAGCGTGCGCTGCAATTGAACGGTCAGACGCAAGGCACGGCGCTGCAATGCGCGGCCCTGCATAACCTTGGCCTGCTGTACCACGAGGAGCAGGCGTATAAAAAAGCTTTCAAGTGCTATTCCGAGGCGCTAAAATTGGCGCAGGACGGACCTTCCGCACGTTATCGAGGCATGATTTTGCTCAATCTGGGCATGCTCTTCTATGAGCAGCAGGTATACAAAGAAGCGCTCGCGCTTTTGTTGGCCGCGCTGCAAACATTGCAGAGCCAGCATGATCCCTCGGCGCTCGCCCTGGAGCGTTTCTTGCAAGCATTGACGCAAAAAATGGGACCGCCCCTGTACGAGCAAACACGCCAGGAGGCGCTACAGGTGCAGTCGCATGTCCTCTCTCGCATTCTTGCCTCAGATATGCGACAATCATAAAGACGGAATGGATTGTTGAAGCCAGGGTCGGTTGATGTCTATTACCATTATATACGAAAAGGGGTTTTGGTCATGTCCACTTCTACTTCACGTACCTCGCCAGCGCAGGTGGAAGAGGGTGCCATCGTCGCCACGAGCAGCGTCAAGGCGCAGGGATGGCTGGTTATCCTGCTGGTGTTTGTGGCTGGTGCGACATCCCTGGCGGTAGAAATGGCTGCCTCACGTTTACTCGCACCCTACTTTGGCTCCTCGATATTCGTCTGGGCCAATTTGATAGGCCTCATTTTGCTGTATTTGACGCTTGGCTATTATCTCGGTGGACTGCTGGCTGATCGGTTTCCGCGCCCCTGGGTGTTATACCTGTTGACAACTATTGACGCCGTGCTGATTCTTGTGCTGCCCTTCTGGTCGCATCCGGTCTTGTCGTGGGCGCTATATACGTTTACCAATGGTGCCTACAGCGATTTTTATGGTTCGCTGGTCGCGGTCCTGCTGCTGTTCTCCGTGCCGATGATCTTGCTGGGGTGCGTTGCGCCCTACGCCATTCGCTTACGCGTCGAGCGGGTAGGGAAGTCTGGACACATCTCAGGTCAGGTCTACGCGCTTTCCACAGCGGGCAGCATCGTCGGCACCTTCTTACCCGTGCTGGTCTTGATGCCCGATATTGGCACCAACCTGACGTTTATCGTCTTTGCCGTGGCGCAACTACTCGTCTCAATCGTGGGCCTGTTCGTCTCTCGTACTGCCGATGACCAATCCACCGCTACCAATACACAAGTTGAAGCGCAAAATACCTGAAAAATACGCCCTGTACCGGCATTGTGATATACTGAAGACTGCTGCTATATGACGCGTCTCCCATCCTTGAAAGAAAGGTTCGTTACCATACGTTATGAATAATACATTACCTCCCAACTATTTTCATCATCAACTGCCAAATGGCATTGATATGATCGGTCAATATATGCCAAGCCTTAGCTCGACCAGCTTCGGATTTCAGTTGGACGCGGCGGTCGTTCACGAGCCGGAAGAGAAGCAAGGGCTGGCCCATCTGTTCGAATATATGCTGTTCCAGGGCACAAAACAGAAGGATGCACGCGCACTCAACGAGGCGTTCGAGTCTCTGGGTGCGCGCAAAGGTGCCAGCACGGGCCTGGAAACGGCATTTGTCTGGTCGCAAATTGTGCATACCAAGTTCGATGCGACGCTGGACTTGCTGCACGAGGTCCTGCTCACGCCAACGTTCCCGCGCGATGAGCTAGAGCAGATGCGCAACATTGTGCTGCAAGAGATCCGCCGCCGCGACGATGAACCAATGAGCCGTATCTTTGAACTGGTGCGTGCCAACTTTTACCAGCACTCACCGCTTGGTCGACCGCTATTAGGCACGACCGAGAGCGTGCGCACCGTGCAGCGTAACGACCTACGCGCGTTCTGGCAGGAGCGCTACCAGCCCAATAACGTGCTCTTTACCATCGCCGGTAAGTTTGATTGGGAGCACGTGGTCGAGAAGATGCAAGCGCTGTTCAACGATTGGCAGGGCCAGGCGACGCCTTCGTTGACCCAGCAGATCAATCCAACGACGACAGTGGCTATCGAACACCAGGAGGGCAAACAGGAGCACCTGGCCTTGATGTCCCCTTTCCCCAACTACAGCGATCCCGATTATTATGCCGCGATGGTGCTGAGCGAAGTGCTGGGTGGCAATATGGCCTCGCGTCTCTTCGTCGAGGTGCGTGAGAAGCGTGGCCTGGTGTACGGCGTCTCTGCCAGCCTTTCGGGTAACAAGCAGACTGGCGCGCTGCGTGTCTACGCTGGCACCACGCCGGAGCAGGGGCACGAGTGCCTGGAGGTGATCGTCAACGAACTGCGCAAATTGGAGCAGGGGGGAATTAGCGCCGACGAACTCGAACGCGCCAAGGTCCAATTGAAAAGCGAAAATGTGATGCGCGGCGAGGGTTCGGCTGCTCGCATGAGTGCTATCGCCCGCTCCTGGTGGTATGAACGCGAATTGCGCACCATTCAGGAGGTCAAAGAAGCCATCGATGCTGTGACGCAGGAGCAAGTGCTCAACGTGTTGCATCGTTTCTCGCACATCCATCCCCTGACGGTTGCCGCCATTGGTCCACTGAACAAAGATGAACTGGTCGGCACTACTTTGTAATGGTATATACGTTGATGATCGCACGGAACATTCACCGCAGGTGAATGTTCCGTGCGATCATCAACGTATATGTTTGTTAGCACACACGATGCACGTCTGGCACGATGTCCACTCGATTGATATCGATGAATACGCCTCTGTTGCCACATTCGTTGTTCAATATGGTCGTGGTGGAACCCGCCACAGCGCCGATGATGGCGCCGATAATAGCCCCTACCGTCGCCCCAATAATATTTCCAATCGTGCCACCAATCGTGCCACCAGCGATACTTAGCACCAAAGCGGCGTTTTGCGCAAAAGGACCATTAATCCATGTATGCGCCCCCCACCAATACAGATCGGTTGTCCACCGGTATGCCCCGGCGTTTTCCGTGGGATGCTGCCCGTACACATAAACTCCTGTATGGTGTGGGTGTTGCCTGACTGCTAAAGGCAACTCATTATATTTTTTCACCGCACGAGTGACAAACTTCAATTCATCGGCAGTAAGAACGGTATCTATCGTAGGATCGATCGTTGCTGTATCGCCTACCATATGTACAAAAGGGCCAGCTTTATCAACCACACGTCTCCAATGGATGATCATCGCCGAGGATGTTTTAGTGCGGGTCGTCGCGCGTGCCGCGTGTGCCGTTCCAGACGAGAGCAGAAGGATGATTCCCAGTACTATCGCTAGCACCATACTCATAGGACGCGCGGACCTTGCCTTATCTGGAAATTTCATAATGGTTGCCTTTCTTTATAGATTATTATTGATCCCAGCATATGATCGACCCCTGCTTTCATTTCTTTAGTCCCTGGTATGTATTGACAGACGAGGCCGTGCATGTGAAAATGCTATGCAGGAATCACGACCACATGCAGGGAAGCCAGAGCTTGCCTCTGGCTTCCCTGCATGTAGAGATGGAGCTTGCCTCCATCCTGGTTATGGCCGGCGTATCCTGATTTGAGGAACAAAATTTATGGCGAAACAACAACAAGAGCAGGTGATGACGACGCTGGAACATGAGCGCGTGCGCTTCGTGAACCTGGAATTTACTGACGTGGTTGGCATGGCAAAGTGTGTCACGATTCCCGTGGAGCAATTCGCCGATTGTGTAGCGCGTGGCAAATGGTTCGATGGCTCTGCGCTCGAAGGCTTTGCCCGCGTTGCCGAGAGTGATATGTACCTTTTTCCCGACCTCTCGACCTTCGCCATTCTACCGCGCAACGTGCGTCCCGCGTCGCTGAATGACCAAATTCCCGCTGTACCTGGTGCGTTCTCTGAGGAGGATGTGGTGGCACGGGTCATTTGTAACGTGCGCACGCCCGACGGCGAAAGCTTCGATGGCGACCCACGTGCAACATTGCTGCGCGCCGTAGCAGAGGCTCGCGCAATGGGCTATCAATTTCGCGCCGCGCCCGAATTGGAGTTTTACCTGCTGCGCTTCGAAAATGATCACCCGGTCCCGTTGGCGCATGATCGCGGCAGCTACTTCGATCTCTCGACCGACCTGGCTGCGACTGTGCGGCGTCAGATGGTGCAGGCCCTGCAAGAAATGGGCATCAGCATCGACGCGAGCCATCACGAGGTCGCGGCGGGCCAGCATGAACTCGATCTTGAGATGCGGGACGCACTGCGTATCGCTGATGGTCTGATGACGGCAAAGTACGTCATCAAAGCCATTGCTGGACAACAGGGGCTTTATGCAACCTTCCTGCCAAAGCTGTTTTATGGTGTGAACGGTTCTGGTCTGCATATCCACCAACAATTGATGAGTATAGAGCACGGAAAAAATGTGTTTGTCGACGAACACGCTGAGTATGGTTTATCCGAAATTGGCCGTTGCTTTATCGCCGGGCAGCTTGCGCACGCGCGTGCCATGTGCGCTATTCTGGCTCCGCTGGTCAATTCCTACAAACGCCTGGTCCGTGGCTTTGAGGCACCCGTTATCCTCAATTGGGGGCGCGTCAATCGCCAGGCGCTGATTCGTGTGCCCCGACTCGGTGCTGACGCGCAAACGTCGATGCGTATCGAGTTGCGCTGTAGCGATTCTAGTTGTAACCCGTACCTGGCGCTGGCCGTCATGCTCCGCGCCGGACTCGATGGTATTCAACGCAAGCTCACGCTTCCACCCGCGATGGACGAAAATCTCTTTTTGCAGGACGAGACCGAGCGTCTCCGTCCGCGCGCTCGCCTGCTTCCCGCCACGCTCGGAGAAGCCCTGGAGGCCTTGCATGAAGATGCACTCATACGGGAAATCCTCGGTGATTCTATCTATGAAGGATTTGTGGATGCGAAAACTATCGAGTGGAACGAGTACAGCCATCAGGTGCACGCCTGGGAAATCGAACGCTACCTGCACGTGTTTTAGGTTAGGAAAATATGCATAGAAGGACGCCGATGGACCGGCGCTCCATCGGCGTCCTTCTATGCATGCTCATCATTTTACTACTCACTCAGCGAAGTACCTTGCAAGAATCCCAATACGGTAGGAAAAACAATTTCAATCTCGCTGATCTCTTGTTCATGATCGAGATGATCAAATGTGTGCAGGACAATGCCAGCAGCCTCAATCTCTTTCTGGCGCTCCAAAAGCGGCGTGGTCACACGCTCGTCAGCCGAACCAGTATAGAGAAAGAGCGAGCATTGCACTTCACGAGGCTCAACAATAGGCCAGGAAATTAATGCCTGCCAGCATGCAATCATGGCAGGAATATTCCTCTGCTCGAACCATGCCAGTTCTTCAGGCGTCAATTCAAGATACTCAAATTGGCCTTTCTTCAGCGCCGAATTGACTTCTTCCAATCCTCCAATTATTTTTTGAACTCGCTCTTCTCGATAAACTTGTCCAAAAAAACTACCGGCAACGACCGCACGCGTAATGCGTTGAGAGCGGACGGTCAATTGGAGCGCCTGCGAGCCTCCAAAGGAGTGCCCCCACAAAAGAAAATGTTCTACATCGCAGGCGTCAGCTACGCAACTGATATCATCAAGCATATGTTCAACTGCGTATGCTTCTTGTCTGTTTGGAAG
>DATAYF010000377.1:0-2782 GCA_036272735.1 Ktedonobacteraceae bacterium | reverse complement strand
GACGGTTCGCCTCCACGGGACCTTTCTCACAGAACGGTCGGGTTCCCATCGAGAAACCGCCATGGGGGAAAACGTTCTCGGTCGAGGGATCACGCTCCTCGCGAGGCCGTGCTGGGCGAGGACGGGCGTCTTGTCAGAACGCCCGCCCTGCTGTATCGGTCAGTGAAACCAAAGCGGGCATTGCGCAAGGGAGACCAGAGCTGCGGCCGAGGCCAGATACAAGCCCCTGCGTTCACGCATGGGGTATCTGACTGACCATCTACACGACTCTTCTTTCCACCTCTCTCCCATGTGGAAGCACAATCACGCGCTTCCACATGCACCTGAGATGTCTGCTTCTCCACGCTTCATCGTGTGCTCTCCACCGGAGAGCACACGATGAAGCGTGGAGAAGCAGCCTCTTCCGACTGGAAAAACAACGATTGCTGGCAGAAGATTCCGCGTACACAGTCGCACCTGGCAGCAGGCAGGATGAGCGACAAGACAGAAGCCTTTGGGGTCAGTTCCTCGATACCTGAAGGCCCGGCCCGAAATCTGGTCGGCTGGCCTGGTGTCGTGGAGGGGCATGTCCATAGACTGAAGCTCGTCAAACGGCAAGGATATGGACGAGCCGCTTTTCCTTTGCTCCGTAAGCGAGTCCTCTATCAAGCTTTGTAGGTTGCTCGCTGCGTTTTAAGGGATCTTCGTAGCAAAGAGAACAATGTAGCCGGGCACAGCCCAATATCTTTGGGCGTTGGAGCGTTCGGCCAAGGTCTTCTCTAACTGAGGTTCGATGACCTGCTGGAGTGTACAGCCTGCTTGAATAATACTGTTGAGATAGGTACTGAGCGGGCGATGAATGAAGTGACCGTACTGTTGTTTGACTGATCGTTCGCCGAAATAGTCCCGCACCTCGACAAAGCCCTTGGCATTCCAGGCTGCTCCTGTTTCTTCAAAACAAGGATGTAAGAGGGAAACCAGGAGTCCTCCAGATGGCTTGAGTACGGCCACACAATTCAAGAGTGCTGGCAAATAGTCGGGGATATCCATCAAAACCATATTGGCAATCACATAATCAAACTGATTGAGGGGGCAGGCCCATGTCGAGAGGTCGGCTTGAAGATAGGTAATTCCTAATCGCTCAGACTGTTCTCTCTGAAAGGCGTAGGTGTAGAACGCCTCTGCGGGCTCAAGACCAGTAACACTCGCTCCTCTTTTCGCCAGGAGTCGTGAGAGGTATCCTTGACCACATCCTGCATCCAGCATCGTTTTCCCTCTCACATCTCCCACGATGGTAAAGATGGCTGGGTTCAAAAGATATCTCCGTGTAAAATCCCCTTCGTCCCCGAAGCCTTCAATGAGGTCCTGTGGATAAGCGGACCAAGCGGTGATCACATCCACATTCGTTATCTCTTCCATGCACTTGCCTTCACTTTCTTTTTCTCTGAGGAGATGAGTCAAAGAAGTATACCACACTTCGATCAAGCAAACAGAGATCATCAAAGTTGACGGAGTTCCATTTGCATCAGTTTCTCGACCAAGGATTGGCCTTGTATCTAAAAGTTCGTCTCAATGAGGACGTGGTATAACCGTATTCGCTGCTATACTCAAGGAGAAGCTGAAAGATTGTAGAAGGAGCTAAAACGATGACAGAACAGAAAAGCAAAGCAGAACTGTTAGAAATGAGACGTGCGCTCTATACTCATTTCGATGCGCTGATCGCAGGTCTGAGTGAGCAGCAGAGACAAATGCTGGGGGTGAATGGCGACTGGTCGGTCAAGGATCACATCGCCCATCTGACGTTCTGGGAGCGCGTGAACCTGCTGGAAATATTGAAAGCGATCGAGCAGGGTACGAGTTGGACTGATCCAGGACTTGAGAGGACCGAAGAAGTGAGAGACCAGACCAACCAGCAGGTTTACCTGCAAAACAAGAACCGTTCGCTCGCAGACGTGCTGTCCGAATTTCAGGCCACGCATCAGCAGGTCATGGAGTATCTCGAAAAGCTGAGCGAGGAGGAGTTGAAGACGCCATACGAATGGTTAGGAGGGTACACGATCATCACATGGCTGAGCGAACCAAACGGGCACTACGACGAGCACGAGCAGGCTATTCGCGACTGGCTGGCGAGGCAGAGCAGAGCAAAGGAGTAGGCGCGATCTTTGCATTCAGCTAGCGCGCGAGGAGGCCCGGCGCTTTCTTGTGTACTAGCATTTTTACCCAACCAATCTACCGGACGTATTGAAGCATCTGGACACGTTGCAGTATGACACCGACTCACATGATGGTGGTTCAATCAGAAAAGGGCAGGCGCTACCATCTCGGCAAAGATATGGCTCATACGCAACCTCGCTGACACAAAGCTCAGACAGAGCAATGAGGGAAGTGAAGATCTGCTCACCAAGCGACCTATTCGCTTCCCCTGCACCTCATCTGTTCTTAGAATCAGCGAGGTTGCGTATGAGCCAATAATTGAGTCAAACTACACCTGTTCACAGCCTCGAATTTTATCCTCATTGCACATCCATCTGCAACCAGTGAAAACATACTCGATCCTACTTAACAACGGCTTTTTCCGAACGGATGTCCCATGTAGCCAGTACAGCGGCTCTAACCTCGTCAACCACGGCCAGCAAAATTGGGGGAAATTAAAAACCGGGTTCTGCGGTCGATTTTTTATTGGCGAGCTGCCGGAAGATATTTTCGAGCCTATACTTTTGCGGGCTAAGTTGGCTTGTCAGCTCACCCCAGTCTATTGGCGTAGCTATTGGTGCCCCAGGCTTCGCACGAAGTGAGTAAGGCG
>DATAYF010000376.1:0-4568 GCA_036272735.1 Ktedonobacteraceae bacterium | reverse complement strand
CCAATAAGAAGCCAATGTACAAAGAAGTGATGGCAGAAACCCCATCGGGAGCGGTTCGCCCAGACATGTTCCTGCCAGTGCTCAGGATTGGGGGCAAGTGCTCACATTTCAGGGCAAAATCGGGCAAGGTTTCAGGGCATTTACCAGTATCCCCGGCCATCATCGCGCGTTCTCCAGGGCAAAACGCCTCCTTGCTCAGTGATTTTTGTGAACCGCTCATCTCCTCTTGGCAGAACGTCTGCTTTTCGTTTATAGTTAAAGATAACTGACCAGTCAGTTATTAATCTAAAGCAGAAAGGGAAGTCATCATGGATGTTGCGATCCCCGGCGTTCAAGCCTTTGCTCCAAACGTCTGGATCATCGACGGTCCCACGGTCCGCGACTTTGGGGTCCTGTTTACGACCCGCATGACCGTCGTAAAGCTGACTGACGGTTCTGTCTGGATAGAGTCTCCCGTGTCTGTGCCGTTCGAGACACTCAAACGGATCTCGGAATGGGGACAGGTTCGCTATCTGGTTGCCGCAACTCCCCGACACGTCTGGCGGCTGGCTGCGTGGCACACGCTCTTTCCAGACGCACAACTCTGGGTACCGCGCCCTACCCCCTTTACGTTGCAGAAAGGACACTTGCCTCTGACCGGCCTGCTCAAAGATACGCCGCCGAGCGACTGGTCTCGTGACTTCGACCAACTGGCCTTCCAGGGCAATCCGCTCATCGAAGAAGTCCTGTTCTTTCATAAAACGTCTCGCACGGTCATCCTGGGCGATCTCATCCAGGTGCATCCGAAAGTGCAAGGGAAACCATTGCGCAATGCTCTCTTCCAACTCGAGGGCGTTGCCTCTCCGCTAGGCGGAGTTGGGCTTGATTTCAGACTGTCTTTTACCAATCGAAAGCTTGCCCAACGATCACTGGACAAGTTGCTCTCGTGGGACTTCGACAAGCTGATCATCGCTCATGGGGCCTGCATCGAGAAGGATGCCAAATCTTTCATAGAACGGGCCTTCCATTGGCTCAGGCATTGAGTGAAAGACGCTGTTGCAGGAAGAGAGCACCTCGAACGTGTCTCTTTCCCATCTGGAGGTACGTGAACATGTCTCCCCGTCCGAATGTCAGTGAAGAACGGAAAAACCAGATCTTGGATGCGGCCATCGCCGTGTTTGCGCGGCTCGGCTTTCGAGCCGCTCGCATGGATGATGTCGCTGAGCAAGCAGGGTTATCGAAAGGGGCGCTCTATCTCTATTACAAAAGCAAGGATGCCATCATTGCGGCGCTCCTGCAACACCTCTTTACCCAGGAATTCAACCACCTGCGGGTCCTGGTGGAATCCGAGGGCAACGGGACAGTGGTGGAGCAACTGCTGATCCTCACGAGGCAGTTTGCGAGCATGATGCAGTGGGCGAGCAGGCTGATGCCCATCGCCTTTGAGTTCTACGCCATCGCGGGGCGTGACAAAGTGGTTCGCCAGTTCCTCAAGGAATACTTCACCGAGTATCGGCACCTGCTGGCGCGCTGGATCGAGCGAGGGATCGCGAGGCGAGAGTTCCGCGATATCGACGCCGAGGCAACGGCGATTACCCTCGTCGCCTTGTTCGAGGGCCAAGCACTGTTGTTTTTCGTGGACCCCGAGGCAGTTCGATGGGCAGAGCAGACAGAAGCGTCAGTGAGGCTGCTGCTCTCCGGGTTGCAACGACCTGTCTCGTGATGGGCAGCACGCAGTACTGCCAGGTAGACAGCGATCTCTGCCCGAAGACGAGAGGTCACTGCCGCACCAGAAAGGAGCATAAGCTATGGCGCTCGCACATCGTCGGCCCTATGGCCTGTATCGTTGGGTAGCCAATATGCCTCGCTGGCTCTACCGACTGGGTCTGGGATGGATACTCGGCCACCGTATGGCGCAGATTACCCATCGAGGTCGTAAGAGTGGCCAGATCCGTCGGACGATCCTGGAAGTCTTGCACTATGATCCACAGACGCAGGAGGTCGTGGTGGTTTCCGGCTGGGAAGGCAAGACCGACTGGTATCGCAACATTGAGCACGAACCGGCGCTCGAAGTGCAAACGGGCCGAGTGGCCTATCGACCCATTCAGGAGCTTCTCTCGCCCGATGAAACGCGCCGTTTCATCGTTGCCCTGTTTCGCCAGCATCCACGCCAGGTCCGTTTCGTCGGACAACTCCTGGGGATCGATTCTCGTGCTGAGGAAGCAGTCTTGCAGACACGGATCGCGACATTTTTCCGCGGGGTACGTTTCCGCCCTGTCGATCGGGAAAGGGCAGGTCTCTGATCCGCGTGGACTCCTTCTTCAGTTCGTCAAGGCTTGATCGGAGAGAGTCCACGTTCCGCTTTGAAAGAAGAGGCTCAATGAGCAACAGTGCTGATTCGCAGGTTTCTATTCAGACCTTTGCTCAGTCAATACCTGTAACGCCATCCTGGTTCGGGGAGGTCGTGTTGATTATGGAGTATCTGCGTAAGCACGGCATCTTGACCAAAATCAGCGAGGAGGTACGCGTTGCACAGAAGCGTTTTGGGCGCTATGAGGTCATTGATTTTCTGGCGGTGCTGTTTGGCTATGCCATCAGTGGAGAGCGCACCCTGTAGGAGTTCTACGAGCGACTCCAGCCGTTTGCCGTCCCATTCATGGCGTTGTTTGAGCGTGATCGGTTACCCGCTCGCTCAACGTTCTCGCGTTTTTTAGCGGCGTTGACAGAGGAACCAGTCGAAGCCCTGCGGATGCTCTTTCTCGAGGATCTGCTCGCGTGCCCACTCACTCCTGACAAGCGAACCGGAGGGCTGAAGGACCCTCGTGAGAAACACCTGGATGGTGTTCGACATCGACGGCACGCGGGAAACCGCGAGCCCTCGCGCCTTACCCCAGGGGGAAGACTTGCCTCCGGCCTTTTGCCGATTGGATGACGTCTGTGCGCCTGGCCGAGCGCGGGCCGCAAGCGGGGGGAAGTCGTCAGGACACGGACAACGGTGTTGCAGGCGCATAGCTATCAGTGGCTCGGCAGTTTCGGGAACCGAGGGAACGGGCGCTATCGGGAGAAACTGCGCAAGGGGATCTCCGCCATTGGCCGGTATCTGGCGACCCATCAGCTCTCACCAGAACGCACACTGCTCCGGCTCGACGGCCAATATGGCAATGGAGCTGTGCTCTCCGATGTGGCTGGGTTCGCGTTTGTGACCCGCGGGAAAGACTATCACCTGCTCGATCATCCGAGCATCTCGGCCCGGTTGCACCTGCCTCCTGATCAGGTACAGCAGCATCGCGAAAGTCAGATGGAGCGCAGCCTCTATGATTGCTCAGAGATTCCGGCGGGACCCGAAGGACCACCCTACCGGGTGGTCGTGGCCACGCATCCCGCCGGGAAGAAGAAGAGCCCGATTGAGGTGACACGCGCAGGGGTCGTCTACGAACTGTTCTGGACGTCCCTGCCACAGCACACCTTCACCGCGCGCGATGTGGTTGAGTTGTACCTCCATCGCGGGGCGAGTGCCCCGATTCTCTCAGATGAAGACATCGAGCAGGATCCCGACAGGTGGTGCAACCACTCGGCCTGGGGACAGGAGTGCTGGCACGTGATCTCGCAATGGACCTGGAACCTGAGACTCGAACTGGGTCATCAGCTCAAGCCACAACCGTTACGCACGACCGAGTTTGCTCCGGCTCTCCCTCCTCCTTCACCACACTCCGCTCCTGCCTCTGGCTATGCTGCTCGCAGCGCGTGGGTTCCGCATAGAAGGCCGGTCGCTTCGCGGGCCAGGATTTGCTCTCCAGCCCGATGGAACGCTTCGGTGCCCGGCAGATCAGAAACTGACCCCGCATGAACACCGCAGAGAAGCTGAAGGGAGCCTGCGTATCGTGTATGGAGCCAGCATCCGCAGTTGTCGTCCCTGTCCGAAACGGGAGCAGTGCCAGTGGCTGGGCAGCAACACCTCGAAGCCGCGCCAGGTCAGCGTGCTGTTGCATCCGCTTCGCGTCGGTCCTGCACCACTGCTCTGGCAAGATTGGAGCCACAGAGAACATCGGCATGCCTGCATCCATCTCGTGCGGCACCAACGCCTCGACGTGCACCTGTTGCCTCCCTCCGCTTCGCCACCCACCACGGACGCGATCCTCTCCCGGGCGCAGCGTGCGCACTCGCGCCTCTCGTGGGCCGAGCGGCTCGCTCGCAATGCGCGCACGGAAACTTCTGGGCAAGTAGCGATCACGTTGTTTGGCATCCCAGCAGACTTTGCCATCTCACTCGGTTTCGCGGCGGCTTAACTTCGCGTTTCCTCGCCAATCGGCTCCTTTTTTTCGGACAAGCTGGCTTCTCCGCGTGAATCCTCGTGCCCTCGCTTCCCGGCTGGGTCTCACTTCTTCCTCTTTTCTGCCTTGCTTGCTCTCCATCCCACCAGTTTGGCTGGATCTTCCGGACTCTCCTGCCCGGTTCTGCATGACTTTCGCTTACAGAAATCGGAGCGCGAAAGCCCCCGTGTTTCAACCGGGGGATGAAGCGCCGTTCCTCTTAATGAGGGAGGAGAGGGGCTGGATCGCTTGAAACCTAGCGAAATGCTTGACAGATCC
>DATAYF010000375.1:0-6319 GCA_036272735.1 Ktedonobacteraceae bacterium | reverse complement strand
TGGCGATATTTTGCGAACCGGCCGCGTGCATGATGGCCCCGTGATACACAAAGAACAGGATCAATGCAGCGATAAAGGCTCCCAACAATTGAGCCACCCAGTAGGGGATCACCTTGCTCCAGGGCAATTTGTGGCGCACTGCCATCGCCAGTGTAACTGCCGGATTGATGTGTGCACCCGTTGCGGCTCCGGCAACATAAATACCGAGCATGACCGCTAAGCCCCAACCGAGGGCAACGAGAATCCATTCGTTGGTTGACGGATTGGTGCCTGGTGTCGTAAATAGGGCGTAGGTGGCGACACAGCCATCGCCGAAGAGCAGCAAAATCATGGTGCCGAAAAATTCGGCCACCATTTCGCCAAAGATACCAGCCAGCGGACCAGCTTTGGTAACAGATTGACTCGCCATGAGTGCTTTCTCCTATTGCGTCAGGTTTCCCTGACGATTTCACAACAATGTGGCCATATAAAGAATAAAATAAGGAAAGGCACCATCTGGGGAACACACTTCCCCAGATGGCTCTGAAATTTTGAAACTATGCCTGCTCCCAGCGCAGTGAACGTTCGACTGCGCGTTTCCAGTTGGTGTACAGCTGGTCGCGCTGGTCCGCGCCCATTTGTGGCTCAAAGGTGCGATCTATGGCCCAATGCTCGGCCACCTCTTCCTGGCTGCTCCAGAAACCAACGGCGAGCCCCGCGAGGTACGCGGCGCCCAGCGCGGTGGTCTCCGCGACTTTGGGACGTTGCACGGGGACACCGAGGATGTCTGCCTGGAATTGCATCAGCAGGTTATTCACTGAGGCACCACCATCGACGCGCAGGGCTTTGAGATCGGTTTTGCTGTCGGCGATCATGGCTTCCAGGACGTCGCGAGTCTGGTAGCACATCGATTCTAGGGTGGCACGTGCGATGTGCCCGATGGTCGAGCCGCGCGTCAGACCAACGATTGCGCCGCGTGCGTAGGGATCCCAGTGCGGTGCGCCCAGACCAACGAAGGCCGGTACGAAGAAGACGCTGCCGTTGTCTGGCTCGGTGGCTGCAAGCGCCTCGACATCAACGCTGTTTTGAATGGCTTTGAGACCGTCACGTAACCATTGTACAGCAGCGCCAGTAACGAAGATACTGCCCTCTAACGCGTAGGTGATCTCTGGTTTGGCCTGTCCTTGCAGCCCCCAGGCAATGGTGGTCAAGAGGCCATTATGCGAAGGGATGCCCTCTTTGCCGGTGTTCATGAGCATGAAACTACCGGTTCCATAGGTGTTTTTCGCCATACCAACCTCATAGCATGCCTGCCCAAAGGTCGCGGCCTGCTGGTCGCCAGCGATACCGGCCATTTTGATGGGTGCACCAAAGAACTCGGGATCGGTCTCGCCATAGACGATACTCGAAGGTTGGACGGTTGGGAGCATCGAACGTGGAATGCCCAATTCATTGAGCAGCACATCATCCCATTCACCGGTATAAATGTTGAAGAGTAGCGTACGCGAAGCGTTCGTATAGTCAGTCACGTGCACGCGACCTTTGGAGAGCCGCCACATCAGGAAGGTATCGACCGTGCCAAAGAGCAGTTCGCCACGATCAGCCTTGGCGCGTGCTCCCTCTACGTTGTCGAGTATCCATTTGACCTTCGTACCGGCAAAATACGCGTCGGTCACCAGCCCTGTGCGTGCGCGGATCTCCTTATCGAAGCCCTTGGCCGTCAGCTCATCACAGATGGCGGCTGTCAGGCGGCTTTGCCATACAATGGCGTTGAAAACGGGTTTGCCGGTGGCTTTTTCCCACACCAGGGCGGTTTCACGCTGATTGGTGATGCCCAATGCAGCAATATCAGCAACGCTGGCCCCGCTTTTTTTGATGACTTCTTGCGCGACGGCAAGCTGGCTCGACCAGATAGCCTCTGGATCGTGCTCAACCAGGCCGGGGGCAGGATAGATCTGTGGGAATTCCTGCTGCGCAACGTTGACAATAGCTCCCTGATGGTCAAAGAGGATGGCACGAGAGCTTGTGGTTCCCTGGTCTAGGCTTAAAATATACTTTGCCACGATAGGACCTCCTTCAATTCCTTATTGCGAAAACTGACGCCACTGGCGTGGCTAGTACACCGCGTGCTCAAGTTTTCGAATAAGTAGTGTTGGCGCATCTTGCGCCCGTATAACAACGACGTAATTAACGACTCCAGCGACGTCGCTAGAATCGACGCAAGCTTAGGCGCTGGTGAGGAAATCGCTATGGTTCATAGCGACCGCGCTAGCTCCTGCTTGCAGGATGGCCTGGATCTGTTCCGATGTAGAAATAAGGCCAGAGCCAATAAAGGGCAATGGCTGTTGGGTTGTCAATGGCGGTGCAATGTAAGGAATAGCCAGAGCAGGCGAGACATCGAGCAGATCGATAACATGAGCATCGACGGCCTCTAATGCGCTTTCCAAACCGGTTGAATCGGCGGCAAAGATACGTAAGGCCGTATCCATGCCAATGGATTTAGCGCTTGCTAGCAATTTCTGGTTGTGTGAAATGATTCCTGAGATGTGTAACTGATCGGCAAGAAAATGTATTCCTGCACCATCAGCGTTGACCCCACTGATGTGATCGATATACACGTAGACGACACGTCCCTGCGAGTGAGCCTGCTTGAGCAATGGTTCAAGCTCGAACAGGTCACAATGCCGCAAGATCGAGCTTTTCGTACCCGATGCCTTTAGCACCTGTGCGAACTGTGCCCGGTTCTCAACAATAGGTATCAGTTTGGTGCGAGATAACAACCGTATTGCCGATTTTTGCAATGGTATGCCTCTATCCTTCCCCCATGCCATATCCCAAAGAGCAACAAAAAAATCCTAAGCCTACCCACGTGGAAACGGCTCAGGACTTTTCATCTCATTGTCCCAATTTTTTATCCTCGGTTGGACTTCGTCCGATGAGGACAGAGCACCGATCTTTTTGTCGCTTGACAAAAAATCGATAGCTGGTATCCTCAATAATAAAATATTTCGCTGGGATTGTCAAGGGTAAAAGCAGATGCAAAAGCAAGAATTTTTGCGACTGGTGCAGCGTTATCCAGTTGCGGCCGCCATCAAGTCCAGTGCTGAGGGTGAAAAAGCTGTAGCATCGCAGGCCTCGCTCTTATTTCTGCTCAAAGGTGATGCCTTTCAATGCGCTGATTTTATTACCCTGGCACATCGCCAGGGTAAAGGCGTGGTGGTGCATGTTGACCTGATCAGTGGGGTCGGCAAGGATCGTGCGGGCATTCAATATCTCAAGAGGATCGGAGTCGATGCGATTATCACCAGCCGTTCACAATTGATCGTCGCCGGTCGCGCCGAGGGGCTGATTACCATTCAACGCTTACTATTGTTGGATCATTCAGCGCTGGAAACGGGCGTCAAGACGATTGCACGAGCGCAACCAGACATGGTTGAAGTCTTGCCCGGTATAATCTTTCCCGAAGTTGCCGCCCCACTCCGTCAATTATTGCATGGTCCGTTTATTGCCGGGGGATTTATCCGGTCACAGGCCGACGTAGAGCGCGTACGCTCGGCGGGTGCTGTGCTGTGCAGCAGCAGCGAGCCAGCGTTGTGGAACCAGGCATGGTGGTAGTTTCCTCATGACTCACAGCACGAGCTATGATTGTTCTCGGTTGGTGGCACATCGAGGGCCGGGTTGCGCACGAAGAAGCCCACGGGCTTGAGCATAAAGCCAATATAGTTAACCGGCATCACGGGCCAATCTTCGGGACGCGTCACGTGATGCGCGTTCATGACGTACCATACTACCAGGTCGGTGTTCTCTATCGAACGATTGGCCTTCGTCCACCTGGGCAGGCCATCGCCGCCGACGTGCTGGTTGGGATAATCGCCCGCCGGATAGCGCTCCTCCGGCTGATACGGCGTGACCCAGAGATGTTTGTTGATAAAGCCTGCTCGTTGCATGATGCTGGAAGTGGGATGGGCGAAGGGGAGCGTATTGTCTCCGGGCATGATTTTGAAGCTGACCGGCGCACCCAGACTATTATGCTTGTTCGGGTTGACGATCTGCCAGTAACGGCTGCGCAGGGGATCGACAACCTGTTGGGCCTCTTGCTCGGTCGTCAGCAGTGTGGCCCTGGCGTAAAACGCGTTGCCGCGTGGATTTTCTGGGCTGGGATCGGCTGTCTCGGTATGCACTTCGTAGACCGAATTATTGACGCCGTCGACCATCATGTCCATTCTGACGCAGAAGATATGCTGGTGAATGGGAGCGGTGAGTTGTGGCGCGACCAGCGTGCCATATTTGGGCGTGATCCCAGGGGGAACCGCGCCCGTGCTCATGATGCCGGTCAGTTTGGTTTCGAACTGAATGGTTCCATCCTGGTACAAATACCAGAAAAAGCCATACTCGTAGTTGTCGATAGTGGCGATAAATGAGATTACCAGGCGGCGTGAGCGCCGCACCTCTGTGTGGTCGCTGCGCCAATCGTAATGCTTCCACAAGATGCCGTAGTCTTCTTCGTGCATACAGACCGCGTTAGGGAGCGTGAGCAGTTGCCCGTGGCTATCGGTCATGTAGGCATCAAAATAGTGGATGTGGCCCAGACAATCACAACCGAGCTTGAGCGCGTTCGCCAGAATGCCAATGCCGTATTCACCGACATCAAAGGCATTTTTGCGATAATGACTTTCGCCGGGATCACCATAGGGCACCACCATTTCTGCCAGCGAGGCGCGATAGAGGATGGGGCGTAGCTGGCCCTGGTCCTCGTACTGCACGGTATGCAAAACAAGTCCCTCGCGGGTATTGAAGTTGATGCGCAAGCGCCACTTCTGCCAGTTGATTTCGTGCCCGTTGACGCTAAAGCTCGGGCCGTCAGGCTGCGTAATTTCGATGGGTTTGAGATTGGTACGCATCTGGCCGACTGCTTCAGGCGTGTAGTTGCCGGACTCAGGCGGGATTGGCACGATGCCGTGATCCTCTACACGTAGCACTTCTTGCGTGTTGAGGTCAGTATACGCAATGACACCCTCGATAGGATGGGCGTACGCGTTATCATCGGGTGCATGCCGCATATAGGCTAGCGAGCGCAGCAAACGCCTGCTTTGTTCCTCCGGGTTGCCATAATTGCCCACTGTCCAGGTATCGACCATGACCTGATTCATATCGGTAATGCCACGCCTGGCTAAGGCCGCCTGGAAGCCGGGGTGCGCTTTGAGCAGGTTCTCGCATTCCGCCAGTTCGTCGGGAATAATCGCTGGCTGGACGCCAGGAATATGCCGCCAGCTTGTCACCGTGCGTGCAGACAGTGAGACGATGGCCTCGTAGGTTGCTCCGCTTGCGCTATCCAGCAGTACGATAAACGCCGCACGTTCCCATGCATCCCCCGGCTTGAAGTTCAGGACCACAGCTTTCGGCGGCTCATCGAGATTGACGGAAACGAAGCGGTAATGCTCGCTGATGTTTCGCTCCTGGCGCATAATCTCAACCGCTGCCGTGATCTCCGCGCCAGTTAATGGCTCCAAAGGATGCAATGGCGCCGGAGATGTTGCGTCGATGTTGGTAGGGTGCTGTGGTTCGTTTGTCATGGGGTTTATTCCTTTGTTTGCAGAGGATATTCAGGCTTGTCAAAATAGGCGGTGGGGTCTCCATGCCAGACACGAAATGCCTGCGGGATACGCTCGACGTGGCTGGGATCGACATCGGCAGGGAGTTCGGCTTCTGAAAACCAGCGAATATCAAGGACCTCGTGGGCAAACGAGGGCGGACTGACGACTGCAATCTCAGGCAGTGGACGACAGAGAAATGTGAATTGATACAACTGGTTGAGGGATTTTGTGCCACAGAAACGCGAGTCAAACACGCCGACGAGCGCGACTGGCTCACAGGAGACGCCGCTCTCTTCGATCACCTCACGCACAACACCCTGCGCGGGTGTCTCGCCGACTTCCAGTCCGCCACCGGGCATGGCCCAGAGTCCATTATCGGCGCGGCGAATGAGCAGGATCCTTCCTGCGTCGTCGATGACCGCGCCATCCCCAGTGGGAAACGGGCCGGGGCGTGCATACACGGTTGAGCGCAATAATTCGATCTCCTCAAGCGGTTGGTCTGTCGCCAGTGCTGCCAGTTCGAGCGCCACGTCCTGCACTTTTTGAAAATGCTCACGAGTGTAAATATCAGTCGCATAGTACAAACCATAAACCGAACGATCACGGAGGATGTCAGCCAGTTGTGCAAGTTTTTGAGCAGGTGCGAGGGAGTGTCCGTTTGTCGTATTTGGATTATCTTGCGTCATGCGTTGTCACCTCATTCGGCCTGCGGATGCCCCTGGGTTCACCCATGGGGAGGAAGCAGG
>DATAYF010000374.1:0-6334 GCA_036272735.1 Ktedonobacteraceae bacterium | reverse complement strand
CCCCGCTCTCCTGGGGAACGCTCCTGCGCTTCGTTCGCTTCGCTGCCATGCGCCTGCCTTTCAGAAAGAGGAATATTTGTTCTAAGTATACGAAACGCGGGGAAGCGCTGTCAAGCCGTCCAGGACCTCCCCTCCTCTCACACAAGGCACAGCGCTTCATCCCCCGGTTGAAACGCGGGGGCTTTCGCGCTCGGATTTCTGTAAAGGTCGTCCATCGTCAGATGAAGATCCAGGTTCGTGAGGTCAAATTGCTGGTTAGCTCTATACAACTGATATACCCATAGTTTGCCACGCCTGTTGAAAACCTCGACCGTGCGACGCTCGGTACTCACCAGCACATACTCTTGTACTGAAGCACGCGCCTGATAGCGTTCGAACTTCAATCCTCTATCAAATGCTTCTGTTCCTGGTGAGAGTACTTCAATGATCAGGTGCGGCGATTTCACCTCATTCGGCCTGCGGATGCCCCTGGGTTCACCCATGGGGAGGAAGCAGGCGTTCCTTTCCTGGTGGCAAGGGAGGGGGCTCCTGGGTCCGTCATCCCCGCAAGGGGGTCGCCACCACCGCATAGTCGTAGCCGTCGGCCCGTTGGAGCACCCGGCAAAAACGCGCGGGGATGCCCTGCACCTTGCCCATGCGAAACTGCTTGTTCGCGCGCACGGCGATGCGCCCGGTCTGCGTCCCCTGCGCCGCAAACCCTTCTGGGACCACCGCCCGCACCCGGTCCCCTGTCTTGATGCCCATCACCTGCTTCTGACGCATCAGATAGCCAACGGGGAAACCCGACGTGTCGACGTTGGTGCGGCTGTAGCGCCCGCGACCCGTGGCGGTGATCGCAAGGGTGGTGTGCCTACCCACCGCCACCCCTGCCAGTTCCCCCACGCACAGCGCGTCCAGCGCGTGCGTCTTGGGCAGCGCGCATCTCGCCCGGTTCCACCTCGTGCGCCCCCCGCTGCTGGTCGTGATCGGCAGACCCAGCGCGCGCAGTTCGTCAGAGAGCGCAAAGCGCGTGGCGTTGACGGCGGCGGCATCCCGCAGCGGGTGTTTCGCCTGGGCAGCCACCTCGGGATGGCCGAACTCCGCGGCGGTTTGCGCTCCCTTGGCGGCATTGCAGGCGTGGCAACTGAGCGCCAGGTTGGACACACGGTTGGAGCCGCCGCGACGGCGTGGCTGGATATGGTCCAACTCGAAGGGCGTGTCCGTGCGCCCGCAGTACACGCACCTGCGCCCAAACTTCTCCAAGAGATAGGCGCGCACCTCCCAGCCAGCCAGTTCTCCGCGCTGGTACTCGACCCCGGAGATCTCTGGGTGCTGCAAGAGCTGGGGGTCGAACTTCACGCGCTCCACCGCGATGCGCACCAGCGGGACCCAGCGCTGGTAGCGCCTGCCCCAGGACAGGACATGGTCGATGCGTGAGCGCAGGGAGGGCGGCAGCCACCCGGGCGCTCGACGGCGGTTGAGAAAGCGCGGCGCGCGATAGCGTAGGTTGCTCCAACGCCTGCGTCGCCGATACCCGGCGCGTGTGCGCAGCCGGTCGCGGATCTCTTCCCCGCGATGGGCGAGTTTGGCCAGATGCAGGGCGTGGTGCACCTCCCCCTCGCCGGTCTCCTCGACCCGCGCCAAAGCCAGGCCGGTGGTCTTCGAGCCAGGGTCGATTTTGAGCACCACCGCTTGCAGCGTGCTCTGCTGGACGCGACGGTCCTTGAGACGGATCGTGAAGGGGCTGAGTCGATGAACCACCGCCCGCTTGCGTGCAAGCAGGAGGCGGGCGCGCCTGGGGGTACAGGGCATGAGCGGCTTTTTGTGTTGGTCAAGCACAAACACCATCGGTGACTCCTTTCGTGTGCCTCTTGCGAGGCCCCGTTACCGGGCTGTTTGACGGTCCTGAGCAAGCTGATTCAGGACGCTCCCCTCGCCGGGGTTGCGCTCGCTTGTTCGGCTCAACGCACCGACCTGTACCCCGACAGGTGCTTTTAACGCTAAGCGACAGCGCCAGAAGCTGAGGAAGCACGCCTGGGTGTCATGACGAGCGTAACGCTGGTGCCAATCAGCGCCGTGCCTTCCGGCTCTGGCACCTCGGCTGGACAACGAAAACGGCATCAACACAAGGGACAAGCCCCCGCATTCATACGTGGGGATCGTTGACTTTCTTCTATACACACTGGTATGGCAATAGTGGTGTGTATAATTGATCCCATTGGCCTGTGTTGCCAGTATAGCAGGCGAGTATCAAACAAGCAACTTCATGCCTGGCGGGAAGGGCCCTTGCCAGTACAACAGTTGCTTGCTGAACGGCTATTATTATAATGTAATCCATTGGCATTCGCAATAGAATGTGATACGATATAGGGAGGATGATGACGAAGGAGTCGCACCTCATACATAAATAGTGAGGCGATAGTGAGTAGCGGATGCTTGTATTCAAAAGGGTACATTGCTATGCAAACAATGATTAAATCATTCCGTGAAGCTCGCCAGGAGCAGCATTTTACCTTTCACAAACCCCTCCCTGACAACTTCCCCTTTACGTGGTATCGTGTCATGCGTGCGGAAGCACCGGTCTACTATGACGAGTCATTGCATGCTTGGTCACTCTTCCTCTATGACGACATCGAGCACGTGTTGTCGGATGTTGCCACCTTTTCCTCTAAATCTTCGTTGGACGAGCATGCATTGGTCGAGCCAGATTTGAATGTCTTGATTCGTAACGATCCTCCATACCACCGCCAGTTGCGCGCGCTGGTTAGTAAGGTGTTTACGCCAAAGAGGATTGCCATGCTGGCTCCTATGGTGGAACAGATCGTTACGGAACTCCTCGATCCGCTAATGGAGCGCAGGCAGCTCGACATTATGCGAGACGTGGCGTATCCCATACCGGTGACGGTGATTTCAAGGATGTTGGGCGTGCCGCCTGGTGATCACGAGCAGCTCAAACCCCTGGTCGATTTAGCCCTTTTAGGGCGGGGTGATAAGGTCCGGGTTGACTCATCACGACCTGGCTTTGTCGAGCTACGCGACTACTTCCGCCAGTTGATTGCACAACGTCGACGCGATCCCCAGCAAGACCTGATCAGCGATTTATTACAAGCAGAGATTGATGGCGCACACTTGAGCGACGACGAGTTGATTGGCTTCTGCCGCCTGCTCTACGTAGCGGGCTACGTGACCACCACCAACCTGATCGGCGGGACCATCCTGTGTTTTGACATGTTTCCTGAGGCCATGCAACAGGTACGAGCTAACTCGGACCTGATCCCTGGAGCTATCGAAGAGGTTCTGCGTTACTGCTCACCCGTGCAATCGCTCGTTCGCCTGGTTGTTCACGATGTTGAGATACGCGGGCAGAAATTGCACGCCGGTGAGGACATTGTGCCGTGGATTGGATCGGCAAATATGGATGAACGTGCTTTTGCTGATCCTGAGTGTTTTGATGTCACGCGTAACCCCAATAAACACGTGGCCTTCGGGCATGGCATTCACTTCTGCCTGGGCGCGCCCCTGGCCCGACTAGAAGCTCCCATCGCCATCCGCCTGCTGCTGGAACGCATGCGTGATATGCACTGTCTTGCGGATGTGGAACTGAAGCCTGTCGCGCTGCTCGGCTTCTATGGCGTCAAGCAGTTGCCAATCGCGTTTACGCCTGCATAACTGTGGTGAAAGTACCATGCACGCTATGTTTACGTTGATGGATTTTATCCCGGCCTATAATGGCTTCAAGTCTTGATAATAGCGCGCATAGCACTTCTTGTATGGTTTCGTTGACAAGGAAGATTCATTCGTATGCGCACACTGGAAAGGTAGAGCTTAAAATGGCACTTGAAGATTTTCTCGAACCTGAAATAGCCGTCACGGCCGCTGTGGCTGCTGCTGTCTTCTCTCCCAAGGGTCGTCGGCTTTTACGTCGCGGCGTTGTCTATGGATTATCTGGCGTGCTTGTTGCTGGAGATGCCGTCACCGCGCTTTCGCGCAACGTTGGTCATGGTCTACAGTCAGTAGGCACCTCTGCTGCCCAGGCTACACGCAATCTTACCCAGCAAGCTAAGGCTGGTGCCGAGGAAGCTTCGGGAAAGGCTGCGGCCGGGCATGAGCAAACAGCATCCAGCGATGGAACCGGCAACGCGTCGGCAGAAAATCCTTCTTAAAGAGGTAGGCCAAAAATGAGAGGTGATATGTCCATGAAGGGGGCAAATTCGATGAGTCAGGCACGAGAAAATCAACCTGGTCAAAGCAGCAATGTGCGCGCGGAAAAGCTGCTCAGCGATGCCGCACATGCCCTTGGTCATTTTTGGGGCAGTACCCGTTTACGCGTGCGAGACGTCACCAGGGCTGTTCGTGCGCGAGATGAGCAGCAGATGGCGGGATCTGCCAAACCACAAACGGCGCAGATCGATACGGTGACGCAACGCGCGGAGGGACTGGCAGACACGTTGAGTACGCGTGTGAGTGTAGCGGCGGCAAGCACAAGCCTGTTCCTGCGCCGGGCCGCTGCGCGCGTGCGTGAAGACGCTGAGGATGTGTGGGTGGAAAGTCAGACCATGCGCCAGCAGAATGCTCAACCACGCGCCAAATAGTGCGCTTTTTGCCGACGCAGCCTCACTCTGCATCAAACTAGTACATTGAGGCAGAGAAACGTCCATGATAGAAACGCTTGAGAACCGAAGCGGACAAACATCTAGTTTTCAAGCGTTTCCTGAGAGACAACATGGGCAGGGAGAGGACTAATGGTCTCGCGTCTATTGAGTCGTATCCGGGGTGCTTACAAGTTTTATGGCAACCAAGGACGCCGCCATCCAGCCAATGAGTACAGCCAGCCGTAAGGTTCGTGCCATAAATGCCGCATTCGTAAAGCCTGTAAAAAAGATGAGCAGGAAAAGCACAGCGCTTGCCAGACAGTAGACAGCCCACCAGCGCTCCTTCCACGCCAAGAAGAGCCGGACGAATACCAGCAGAGCAGCCGCCAACAGAAGAAAGACGAAAAGAGCGCCCAGGGCATGGATAGCACCGTGCCAGGAAGGCTGAGTGGCTGCGGGTACTCCTGGCGGAAACCCGTTGGCGGGGTCGGTTCTAAAAATGCCGACCAGTAGAAGACCGAGTCCATACGCGCCGATGAAGATCGGTCCCCATGTCCCTCCGCGTCCAGGGTGTAAACGCCTCCAAAGGCCAACGGCATAGAGCAGATTCAGGAGGCCGGCCAGTATAAAGTTCGCAATCTGAACCCATCCCCAGTCGCCAAGCGAGAGTAGGCTCAGCAAATCGAGCCGGGGGTCGAAACCGGGGCGGGTGTAGTCCTGTACGAGCAAAGTAAATATAAAGAATGGGCCGGCGATGGCTCCGCAGAGCAGCAATATCCTCGTGAGCGACAGTGTCTTTGTTTGCACACTTCCTCCTTCTAGAGGATCAGCACTTTGTTGCTGATTGGATTGATGGGAGAGATTCATGATGCACGTCCTTTCTTTCGATCGACCTCGCCCGGAGCGGGTCATCCCTCAGCGGGAGGAAAGCAGATGCTGGACCAGGAGCTGCGCTAGCCACGTTTCATAGCGTTCGGGCTCCCAGCGTTGTTCCACGACCAGCATCCGATAGAGATCATAGCTGGTCAGCGCCCACAGCACGCCAGTCGCTTCCTCAAACGACAGGAAAGGCGTGAGCGCCCCCTGTTCACGCAAGAAGACAGTCAACCGAGCCTGATTCTGACGCCGTCTCGCCTCGACCTGCTGCGCCAGATCCGCCAGTTCGGGTGCCACCGCACCGGCAGTCCTCAGCAATTCCAGTGAGCGGGCCCTCGGCTCGTAAGCCTGGCGGGTGATCTGAGCCACGAGCGAGAGTCGCCGTGAGGGGTCCTCAGTCGTGCGCAATTCCTCGATAAGCTGCTGGACAGGCGTGCTGAACGCATCAGGATTGATCACCTCAGCTAGCAGCGCACGCTTGGAGCCAAACACGGCTCCAAGCGTTTTTGGCGAGACTTCAGCAATCTCGGCGATAGCATCCAGTGTGGTCGCCGTATAGCCACGGCTCTCGAACAGTGAACGCGCTGCTTCCAAAATGCGTCGGCGCGTCTCCTCGGCTTGACGTTGGCGCACGCGTGAGTGATAGGTGCGTTTTTTTCCGTCGGACTCAGTTGTATGTTCCATAAAAGGAGTATACACTATTTGATAGCTCAAATGCTAGTCAATAGGTGCTCTCCCTACAGAATTTCTTCAGGGAAGAGTCCTTTTTGAGCCACAGCACGAGGGAAGTCGTCCACGTGACCCGTCGTGACGATGCACCATCGGGGCATGCGGTTGTGTCTGGTCTCGCGTGCGAGACCAGACGCAACAAGCGAAGGAGAAAAGCG
>DATAYF010000373.1:0-3091 GCA_036272735.1 Ktedonobacteraceae bacterium | reverse complement strand
TGCTGCATCGGCTCCCCGGGCACGAGGACTGGAAGCCGGGCGTCGGATGAGGCGCGCATAGTTGATGCACTGATCCAGGCCATGTTTCACCACCGGATCCTGCCAATCGATGCGGGCCGGCAAGCGATCACCTTGCCAGAGGAGCATGCCTCCCTGCCCCTCTGACCCGGCATTGACTGGGTGCAACACAAAACGCAGACCCGTATCATTGCGCTTGTTCTCCAGGCTTGCGAGTCCTCGCCCTCGGCTCTTGAAGCGGACGCGTCTGGCCTGTCCTAAACAGACACCATTGAGGGCATGGTACGCACGACTGGCCAGCGTTTGTGCCAGGACCGCATCCAGGTGGTCAGCCAACCACGAGACGCGCGCCTCTTTGGCATAGGCGTGCAGCGCGTACTCCGAGAAGCCTGACTTTTGACGCAGCGCCGAGAAGGCGGCGTGTCGTTCCTGTTTCTGGGAACGAGCAATGGCGCGAGCTGCGAGCCAGGCCGGATCGGCGCGCATCTGTCTGAGTCGTCGTTGTCCTTCACCGGGCACGGCATTGGAGAGCTGCCTGCCGGCTTCCAGGTGTCCCCTGAGGCGTTTGGCCTGGCCCTCGTTCACCACGAGAGGCATTTCCAGCAGCAACGTCGGGGTCCGGCGATGGGGCTCCCCGCTCTCCTGGGGAACGCTCCTGCGCTTCGTTCGCTTCGTTCGCTTCGCTGCCATGCGCCTGCCTTTCAGAAAGAGGAAGATTTGTTCGAAGTGTACGAAACGCGGGGAAGCGCTGTCAAGCCGTCCAGGACCTCCCCTCCTCTCACAAAAGGAACAGCGCTGCATCCCCCGCTTGAAACGCGGGGGCTTTCGCGCTCGGATTTCTGTAACCCCCTGACTGATACACAAATGAACAGTAATGGTTTCGCGAAACCATTACTGTTCATTTGTGTATCGATGAAAAGATGCATGACTTTTTGCTAAATTCTACCGTGTCCTCCTGTTTATTGGTATAATTCTATGGAAGCCCCAGCATATTTATGGTGATTAAGGCTCGTTATCATCTCCTCGGAAGTGATCTGCATGAAATATTTAAAAATTGGCACGTATGAGTTGGCCGCATTGGGAGTCGTCGTGGCCGCACTCTGTTTGCGCCTGGTGCTGATCAGCCAGAACTGGCCCATTCTCAACGCCGACGAGGGCACGATAGGGATTATGGCCCGGCACATCGCCTATCGTGGTGAACACCCGATCTTTTACTATGGACAACACTACATGGGAGTGCTCCAAGCGTACCTGGGCGCGGTGATCTTTCACCTTTTCGGCGCGTCGCTGTTCTCGTTGCGGCTGGGTCTTGTGCTCATGACGCTCGGCTTTCTGATCTGTATGTACCTGCTCACACAGGCGCTGTACTCGCGACCGTTCGCGCTATTTGTCGTGCTGTTGTTAACGTTTGGCTCGTACTATCTGTTGGATTATCAGCTCCACGCGATTGGTGGCTATCCCGAGACGTTTTTCTTCGGCGCATTGCTGTTTGTGATTGCTGCGAGCCTGGCTATCACCTCATCACCGCTGGTGACGTGGCGTCTCTCGGCCTGGAGCTTGTTTGGTTATGCGGCCTGGGGATGCGCTGCCGGTCTGGGGATGTGGAGCGATTCGTTGACCTTACCCTTGATTGCCACCTCTGGCTTATTGATCGCCGTATTCTGTTGGCGCGAATTGCTACGCATTATTCCATCTCTCTGCATCCTGCTGGGCCTGGCTCTGGGGGCAATGCCTTTGATCATTTATAACCTGCACGCGGCTCCTGGGCAAGACTCTTTGACCGTGCTCTGGAACCTGCAACATGGTGGGCGAAATCAGATCCATTCTACCTTGCTGATGCTGCTGCACGCGTTGCAAAACACGACGCTCATTAGTATTTCAATGATTACTGGCAACCCCTGGTGTCCGGTCAACGAAGTGCCGGTGTTGCAGGACCCCAGCAGCGCGCCCTCGTCGACCTGTACGTTGGTGCATGCTGCCTGGGGAAGTGGCTATATGTTGTTGCTGGTTTGTGCGTTGGTGCTGGCGCTGTGGAGTGGGTGGATGGCCTGGCGCCGAGCGCGCGCACAGCCTCAAGATCTCGTTCTCCGTCGCGAGTTGGCGTGCTGCTGGGCACGTATCTTCTTGTTGATCAGCGTGCTGCTGGTGCTGTACGAGTACGTCACGAGCAATGCCCCGGCGACCTGGCCGGGCGTGGAGGCGCGGTATCTGGTTGGGCTATGGGTGGCGTGGCCGGTAGTTCTGTGGCCGTTATGGAGACTGGCAAGCCCTGCTTTCTCGCGGCTGAAGCTGGTTGGGCGCGTGGGCAAAGTTGCCGGTGGGGTGCTGCTGGCTGGTTTGCTGGGAGTGTACGTGCTTGGTAGCGTGATGACGTTCGCGGATATCCCACGGGCGCAGCACGATTACCAGCAGTATGCGGCGCTAGCAAACAACCTGGCAAATATGCACATCACGCATATCTACACGGATTATTGGACATGTGACAAGCTCGCCTTCGTGAGCCAGGAACGGGTGATTTGTGGGGTTATCGATAGTCACTTAAAGCCAAGCCATGATCGGGTGCCGAACTATTATCAGATCGTGCATGCCGACCCTGCTTCGGCTTACGTTTTCCCCGCCCACAGTGATCAACGGCCGATTGTTTTCAATCTAATCAAGAAACATCTGTCAGGGTATTGGCGCTATGCTTTCGATGGGTATGTTGTGTATCAACCAGTGCAGCATGTATCACGATCAAGCTTATCAAAAAGAGCGTAAAGGATATGCTACCAGTGCGTATTATTGCATGTCAAACGGTTATGTGGTGTTGCACAATAGGAAATAGTGACTAAACGTATATCTTGCTTCATCCTATTTACTTGTTTTGATACAAGAGTCTCTGCTATACTGTGGGTACTTACATCTTTGTGTAACGGACGCAGCGCGGGTCATATAGGGCTGTGCTGGTAATTTGGAGGTGTCTCTTGCAGCATCCTTTTGTTCCTTCTGAGTCTGAGATATCGATGAACGGTGCCAGGGCGCACGTTTCGATATCTCAGACTCAGAAGGAACAAAAGGATGCTGCAAGAGACAC
>DATAYF010000372.1:0-5576 GCA_036272735.1 Ktedonobacteraceae bacterium | reverse complement strand
GCATCACGTTTATCTATGGACTTTTACGAAATGATTTATTATCAAAGTACGTTGATATTACCAGGAAATGATGAGATAAAGTCGGCTACGCATTCTTAAAACGGCCCGTCTCAAAAAATACGTATATTGGAGAGCTTTATCGTCACGGTCAGGTATGCTATACTATAGCCCAAAGAAATCTATACGCCTCTACGCTGTTGGAGTAAGTTGTGGACGATAGCGACAATAGAATGCACAAATGCAGTTGTATATGCGTTCGCCAGGATGATCGAAAGTAGCTCAGATCCTGGTGAATGTAATAGCAGTGTGCACTCCAATATTCATAGTATGTTGTCTCCCAGCACATCTCTTCTGAGCTACTTACCACCTCTTGCGTATTCATAGCTCGCATATTCTTGATGAGGAGATAAGCCCGTGTCAACAACGATAACAAAACCAGTATATCTGTACAATACATTAACGAGACGCAAAGAATTGTTTCAGCCCCTGCATGCGCCCAAGGTGGGCATCTACAGTTGCGGGCCTACCGTGTACAAAGATATCCATATCGGCAACCTGCGCACATTTACCATGACGGACTGGGTACGCCGCATGCTTGAATACAACGGCTACGATGTTTTCCTGGTGCGCAATATTACCGACGTTGGGCATTTGTACGAGTCCGATCACGAAGCGGGCGGCCAGGATAAGCTGGAACAAGAGGCCCATAAGACCGGGAAGTCTGCCTACGAGATTGCCGCGCACTATACCAAACAATACCAGGACGACTCGGCCGAGATGAATATTCTGCCACCGCATCTCGCTCCCAAAGCGACCGAGCACATCGCGGAAATGGTGGAAATGACCGAAAAGCTCATCGACAGTGGCCTGGCCTACACCACCGCGGGCAACGTCTATTACGACGTAAGCCATTTTCCCGCCTATGGAGCGCTTTCAGGCAACACCGTCGAGAACTTGCGCGAAGGTGGGCATGGGCGGCAGCAGATGGAGAGCGCTGAGGACAAGGAATCGCCCGAAGATTTTGCGCTGTGGAAACGAGGCGACGCGGCACGTCAGATGAACTGGGAAAGCCCGTGGGGTGTTGGTTTCCCTGGTTGGCATATCGAATGCTCAGCGATGGCGACAAAATACCTGGGCGAGCGATTCGATATCCACACGGGTGGCATTGACCTGGTCTTCCCCCACCACGAGGATGAGATTGCGCAAAGCCAGGGAGCCAACGGCAAAAAGCCAGTGCAGGTCTGGATGCATGGCGAATTCCTCGACCTGGGCAATAGCAAAATGTCGCGCTCGGTGGGCAATGTCGTCCTGCTCAGCACGATTAAAGAACGCGGCTTCGAGCCAATGGCTTTTCGCTACCTGATGCTCACGGCGCACTATCATTCGAAGCTGGCCTTTACCGAGGAGTCGTTGACGGCGGCCCAAAACGGCTTGAATAATCTGCGCAGTGATATCGCGGAATTGCCAGCAGTGGATGCGGCCAGTGCCCAGAAACCCTATTCCGCAGAGGGCCAGAAAATGCTCGATGCGTTTCATACTGCGATCAACAACGATTTAGAGCTACCAACGGCGCTCAGTATCACCCGTGAAGCAGCGCGAACGAGTAAAATCGATCCCGAGGAACGCCATCGCCTGGTGCTCGATTTTGATCGCGTATTGGGGCTACGTCTCGACCAGGTCGCCCCCAAAGCGCCAGTCGTCATCAGTGAAGAGGTACAGGCGCTGATACGGCAACGCGATACCGCACGCGCGGAGCGCAACTGGAAGGAGTCGGATCGCCTGCGTGATGAACTAAAGGCACAGGGCTTTGAAGTACGTGATACCGCACAGGGGACGCAACTGGTATAATGGACGAGCAGGAAGCTTGTGGTATGCTACAAAAGAGCTTCCGAATACCATTGTAATGTGTAATATAGGGCAGTTCGAAGGTTGTTACTTTGAACTGCCCATTGATTGCTACGAAGTCAGGGAGGATTGATTATGGCGTCCTGGTGGCAAAAAATCCTGCTTGCAACAGCAGGTCTTGCCGGGCTGGCGGGTGGTGCATACTACGCGTTGACGCGCCGCCCGCTTCCGAAAAAACATGGGAAGATTACACTGGATGGGCTGCACGAGCCTGTTGAAGTCATTACTGATCGCTACGGTGTTCCGCATATCTATGCCAGAAATGAAGATGACCTGTACTTTGCGCAAGGCTATATGCATGCACAAGAGCGCCTCTGGCAAATGGAATTCAATCGTCGTATTGGATCGGGTCGCCTCTCCGAAATCTTTGGCACGATTGCGCTAGAAACAGATCGTTTTTGTCGTCGCCTGGGCATGCATCGAGCGGCGGCAGAGCAGGTAGCGCAACTCTCCACGCATAATAAACGCGTACTCGACGCATACGCCGGAGGCGTCAACGCCTTTATCAAGCAGCATCGTGGTCGCTTACCCATCGAATTTACGATCCTACGCATCAAACCAGAACCCTGGAAGCCAGAGGATTCTATACAATGGGCGAAAATGATGGGCTGGAATTTAGGCGGAAATTGGGAAACCGAACTCATCAGGTCCCAGCTTGTCGAGAAGTTGGGAGCCGAGCGTGCAGCACTCCTGGAAAGCGGCTACGATCCTGGTCATCCCTTGATCGTGCCGCCCGGAATTGAGTATCAGGGCATCAATTTAGGACTATTAGAACAATACAGCACAATTCAAGCGCTGAGTGGTTTCGGGCATATGGGCGGCAGCAACAATTGGGTGGTCGATGGCAGCATGACAGCTACGGGATCGCCCATTTTGTGTAATGACCCTCACCTGGGGCAGGCCGCGCCTTCGATCTGGTACGAATGCCACCTGGTCGCGGGCGATATCGATGTGGTCGGTGCCACGTTCCCCGGTAGCCCTGGCGTTATCATCGGACACAATCAATACATCGCCTGGGGCGTGACCAACGCGGTTTCGGATGTCGAGGATCTGTATATCGAGAAGTTTCATCCTGAGCATGCTTCCCTTTACGAATATCAAGGAGAATGGCGCGAAGCCAGGGTAATACGCGAGGTCATCAAGATACGGGGCCAGCGAGAACCACATATCGAAGAAGTGCGCATTACCCATCACGGCCCGATCATTTCACACATTACCCAGGGAACGGACATACAGAACGGCAACGGGTCCGAACTGCCGCTGGCCCTCCGTTGGACGGGTTTAGAACAATGCAATATTATTTCAGCCATCCAGAAACTTAACCGAGCAAGCGACTGGAAGGAATTCAGGGAGGCGTTGCGCGACTGGGACGTGCCAGCGCAAAACTTCGTCTATGCCGACACGGGCGGGAACATTGGCTATATCATGGCCGGGACCGTTCCAATACGCAAACAAGGGCAGGCGCTACTACCCAACCCAGGCTGGACGAGCGAGTATGAATGGACTGGCTTCATCCCATTCGATGAACTGCCTCAAACCTTCAACCCCGAACAACATTTTATCGCCACAGCCAACAATAGAGTGGTTGACGACACGTATCCCTACTACATTAGCAACGAGTGGCTGAACGGTTATCGTGCACAGCGTATTCGCGACCTCTTGCAGAGTAAAGGGAAACTGACCCTCAACGATATGGCCGCTATACAAGCAGACTACTACTCGCTTCCAGCCCAGGAAATCATGCCGCACGTGCTCGCATTGACGGGTCAAACGCAAGTTGAAAGAGACGCGCTAGCGGTCTTACGAGCCTGGGATTATATGCTCACTCCCGCTAGTATCGCTGCGACTATCTACAGCACGTTTTATAGCAAGCTGGAACACATGGTCGTGGGAACGCTCTTAGGCGATGACGAAACGTTGTTGCTCAACTACCTGGGCGTCGGCAGCACAATACTCATGCCGTGCACCGGCTATCTCGCACGCAGCAGGCCATTAATCATACGGCTCTTACGGGAGAAAGATGATAGCTGGTTTGCGCAGTCGGCACTACCCAACGGCCCGACCTCGTGGGATAGCGCGTTACAACGAGCATTAAGCGCAGCAGTCGAAGAGTTACGAGAGCTGCTTGGAAGCGACATGACCCGCTGGCAATACGGCAAAATTCACCGTATGTCGTATCGCCACCCATTGGGAGCCATAAAGCCACTGGAAAAGCTCTTCAATCGTGGTCCATTTCCGGTGGGAGGTGACTACGACACGGTCAATATGAGCGCGGTCGTGCCGAATCAGCCGCAGGAGGTGGTGACGGTGCCATCGTATCGCCAGATAATCGACCTGGCGGATATGGCAAACTCGCTATCGGGGCACGCACCAGGGCAGTCGGGGCACCCAGCCAGTGCCCATTACGATGATTTTATTGAGATGTGGTTACACGTGCAGCACCACCCGATGCTGTTCGAGCAGCAAGTCATCGAAAAAGCAGATGCAGGGAGGTTGCATATGCACCCAAAAACCCGCTAGGATACCCAATTGCCAAGGAAATTTGATGGTTTCATGAGGGTTTGTTGATATCCAGACAGTATACTAGGAAATACGTGAAGGCGAAGCGAGTCACAGGCTTTGCCCACACCAGGAAAGAGGCTTGTTCGCACGTACAAGCCTCATCATTTTTATCTCCCCCCCTTATTTTCCGCGAAGCCGCGCCACGACCGGGGCAAATGCCTCTATTCCCGCTTCAGCGACCACGATAGAGGAGTGATGATAGTGCTCGCAGTGCTTGCGGCGTTTGAGGAGTTCCTCTATCATCTCGTCAACGGTGCCAATGAGCAGATGAGTGCAGGACAAAAGCTGCTCTGGCGTGAGTCCAAATTGGCCGGCCATATGTTGCGCGGTCCCCTGACGGTTTTCTGTAGGAATGACGACAAAAATGGTCGTTCCGAGTTCCAGGTGATCGAACCGTTCCCCAGCGGCCTCGCGAACCCAGGCCAGTTTTTCGAGATTAGCCTCGTGCGTTGCACTGAGCCAATCCAACCCGGTCGGCACACTTCTTGCCGCAAAACCGACGATATCAGCCTTCCTGGCTGCCAGAGAAAGCACCCGTTTGCCACCGCCGCCCATATAGATCGGTAGATGGGGCTTCTGCACGGGCTTAGGGTGCCCTGGCAAGCCGGAAACCTGGTAATATCGTCCAGAGAAGTTGACCGTTTCTTCAGTAAAAAAGCATTTGATGATCTGCAGCGCCTCTTCAAAACGCGAGACCCACACACCAGGCCGATCAAACGGTCTACTCGCCTGGATATAATCACCAGCGATAGCACCACAGCCCAGCCTACATTCGAAACGACCATCGGAGAGCACATCAAGCATGGGCATACCTTTAGCTAGCAGCGCGGGATTGCGCAGGTCCACAGTCAGATACCCCATGCGTGAACGCAGGGGCTTGTATCTGGCCTCGGCCGCAACTCTGGTCTCCCTTGCGGAATGCCAGCTTTGGTTTCACTGACCGATACATCAGGGCGTTCTGACAATATGCCCGTCCTCACCCAGCATGCCGAGCGAGGAGCGTTATCCCTCGACCGAGAACGTTTTCCCCCATCGCGGTTTCTCGATGGGAACCCGACCGTTCTGTTGGAAAGGTCCCGTGGAGGCGAACCGTCTCTCTCTGGTGAACC
>DATAYF010000371.1:0-5606 GCA_036272735.1 Ktedonobacteraceae bacterium | reverse complement strand
TTGACAAAGGCATACACCAACCGAAGGTCAGACAGGTCGAGTTTGCCAGGGATGATGTTTGGATTCCCGGTCGTTTGCTTGATCTCTTCGGCAACTGCTTCACCCGCTTCTATGCTACGAACAGCCAGGGTGACATGGGCTTCAGCTTGAGCCAGCGCCCGGGCGGTTTCCACACCGATTCCACTGGCACTGCCTGTCACGATGGCTCGTTTTCCCCTGAGATCGACGCCTGTCACGACTTCCATGGCAGTGGTGGTGGCTCCAAAAAGGGTTGTGATTCGTTCTGACATACGTAACTCCTTCTTTACAGAATATGTTTTTCTTGTTTCTTGACACTGTGTTGAGCAGAGAACCTCTGTGGCGTGCACGCCAGCGGCTCAGTCATTGTGCGTGTGGAGCAGGGTCACTGTGAAGGTCGAGCCTTTCCCGAGGGCACTGTCTACCGTGATGGTTCCCCTATGATGCTTGACAATCTCGGCCACGATGTACAATCCCATGCCCAGGCCAGGGATCGCTCGCCGGCTCAGATCCGTGACCCGATAGAAGCGTTCAAAAATCCTGTCGAGTTGCTCACGCGGGATTCCCAGGCCATGATCACGGACACGGACCGTAACCGCCTCTTCAGAGGTGGAGAGATCAATCTCAACCGTTTCGGCATCAGGGGAATACTTGATGGCATTGCTGAGCAGGTTGGTGAAGACCTGTCCGAGTCGGTCCGGGTCCCCGATCAGGCTGGCCTGCACCGCACCGCGCACCGCCAGGGTATGGCTGGGACTCGTGTGCTGCATCGTTGCGGTAATCTCCCGCAGCAAGGCGTTGAGATCCACTGGCTCCTGGACGTACTCCATTCGGCCCGCCTGGATCTTGGAAACATCGAGCAAATCTCCCACCAGCCGAATCACGGTGTTGAGCTGAGCTTCCATGCTGGCAAGAGCTGGTACCGCATGCTGGATGCCTTGCCTGGCCAGTTGCCGGTGCAGCAAGGTGGTCTGCAGTCTCAAGGCCGTGAGCGGAGTCTTGAGTTCATGGCTGGCTATACTGATAAAGTCATCTTTGCGTTGTTCCAGTGCCTTGCGTGCTGAATTATCCAGCAGAAACGAGATCATCTGGCGCGGCTGGTCCTGGACGAGGACCCCTCCGCAGACAATTGGCAGGCGACCACCATCCTTACACACCACCTCAGCTTCAACCGGCGTGTGCTGTCCGCTTGTGGTGACCTCCTGGATGATGCGCTCGAAGAGCAGCGCTTGGTCCGAGGGAGTGATCTTTACCCGGCTCAGCGTTCTACTGCGCACCTCTTCTCGGCTATATCCGGTCATGTGAAGAAACGCCTCATTAGCTTCCAAGATTACTTCTCCATCCACTTCGACCGACACAATCCCGATAATATTGGAGTCGATCAGGGCGCGCATGTGCTCCTGGCTCTGGCGCAAGGCTTCCTCGGTATGCTTCTGCTCCTCAATATCGGTACAGGTGCCAAACCACCTGACGATCTGATCGGTTTCATCGCGCACCGGCATGGCGCGGACGAAGAACCAGCGATAGCGACCTGTCTGGCCCTCGCGGAGACGGTATTCGACCTCATACGGGACGCCCGTACGAAAGGCATGCATGCGCACCGCCAGGGCACGTTCAGCATCATTCGGGTGCAGAAACTGGCTCCATCCATAGCCCTGGAGTTGCTCCGGCGTGGCATGGGTGTAGTCACAAAACCGTTGATTCGCATAATCCACCCGGCCATCTGCTCGTGTGGTCCACACCAACTGTGGGACCATTTCGGCCAGCACACGCCAATTCTCCTCGCTGGTTTTGATCCTCTCTTCGGCCTGTTTCTGGTCATCGTCATCGATGCCGGGGCGCTCGCCAAGAGTGGCACATCTGGTCTGCTTGGTATTCGACAGAGTCATAGTGTAGAAGCTTTTCCTTTCACGTACCCCCATCCCTGAGAACGAAGAGTTCTTCCTTTCCCACAGTGATCAAAAAGAGTGAGCGCTCACTGGCTCCTCACTCCAGTCTATTGCTCGCCCGACCAGCACGAGCAAGGCATCCAGATCAAACGGTTTGCTCAAGGTGGTGCCAATGCCCATCCCAGCGGATTGCTGGAGCGCTTCCTCATCGGCACTCAGCGCAATAATCGAATGCAAGAGGGTCAACTCGTGTTCTTGTGCCTGTTGCAAGAATTGTAATCCATTGAGACGTGGCATGGTTAAATCAAGCAAGATCACATCATACGCGTTCTGTTGGTGGTCCAGGTGGTCGAAGGCGTCTACGCCATCAATGGCTGTCTCTACCTCATAGGCTTCCTCTTCCAACAACTCCTGGATGAGCGATCGCAACTCGTGGTCGTCGTCAACGACTAAAATGCGCTTCTTCTTCATTTTCTCTTTCTTTTCATGTACTCCATTCATCGTGCGCTTCCACCACAACTTCAAAGATGGCATCCAGGACCAGCGGGGTTCGAACAGGCAAGCTATAGGCTCCAGAGACCAGACGGGTATGCCCCTGTTCCTTCCCAAAGATCTGAGCAAACAGGTCTGAAGCCCCGTCTGCAACTGCTGCATGTTGCGTCAATGCCTCGGTCGTCGCCAGAGCTATGCCAACTCGTATCACTTTCCGAAGACGATCCACGCCGCCCAGGAAATGACTTGCTGCAGCCAGCGCATTCAAGGCCGCAGATCTGGCCGCTTCTTGCCCCTGTTCCACTGTCAGATCAGCACCCAACCGGCCTGTGAACAGGAGCTTCCCATCGACAAAAGGCAGGATGCCACTGGTAAAGAGCAGGGTCCCCACCAACGCTGTTTCCACATAGTTCCCCAGTGGTGTCGGAGGCGTTGGAAGCTGGATACCAAGCGCTTCCAGCCTCTCACGAGGCGTTTGCGGACTGTTGCGATCACCATTTGCCTGCATGTGCTCCTCCATCCACAGAAAGAACTTCCCCAGTGACAAAGGTTGCCGCGTGTAAGTACAGGATCGCATCAACAATCTCCGATGCCTGACCCATCCGTGCGATCGGATGCATGGCGCTGAGGAACCCATAATCACCATTTTTGTGCAGAGGGGTATCAATGTTGCCTGGTGCAACGGCATTGATGCGAATGCCTTGGCCCGCATACTCCATGGCCAGGGCTTTGGTCACCGCATTTAATCCCCCTTTTGTTAAAAGAGCAATGGATGCTGAAACGCCTGCAACAGACTGATTTGCCAATGTGGTAGTAATGGTGACGCTATACCCGGTATGCTGTTTTCGCATCTGCCGAGCGGCATATTGTGTGACAAAGAAGAAACCGACCAGGTTTGTCCTGACCAGGCGATCGAAATCCTGAAAGGTGTAGTCCGTAAAGGGTTTCGCAAGAAAGATCCCGGTGTTATTTACGAGCAGATCCACTCCACCAAACCGTTGGACGGCGGTGTCTACCACTTTTTGTGCGGTTTCCTGATCGGTAATATCACCGTCAACGAGGGCAAGGCAATCCGAAGCGGTCAGGGTTCCCGCGCGTGTCAGCGCGCGCGAGTTGGCGACGACCTGATATCCCCGAGCAGGCAAGGTCTTCGTCAGTTCAAGGCCAATTCCTGACGAAGCTCCGGTTACCAGAGCAGTTTTGTTCTCAGACATAGATGTTTCCTTCTTTCACATTCTAGAACGATGGGTGTCCATGGCAAAGCCGATGGAGCTATCTTCAACACTGGGACAACGTTGATCTTTCACACAGAAACCTCGAATACTCCTGCGGCTTCTCTGCATCTTTCCCCTGCGAGAAGAGTACCTCAAAGAGATTTGACAATCGCTCATGTTCTTGCGCAATTTGCATAGAATCTTGTGCCGCACACGCAAGAATAAGTGGGTGCCGTTTGAAAGCATCAAGAGCAGGTGCCAGGATAAGAGAGCACGGTAGTCAGGAAGCCGTCAACCAGGCTAGCAATGTCATCTGCTGCCGTATCCAGCGCGAAGTGACCACCATCGACTATATGTACTTCGGCCTGAGGGACATCACGGCGGAATACTTCAGGTTCGGAAGCATCGAACGAGCGTTCGTACTTCCCCCAAAGAACGAGCAGGTGTGGCTGGGTTTCACGCAGCCAGGTTTGCCATTTGGGATAGGAAGCAACATTCGATTGGTAATCGTAAAACAAATCGCTCTGGATGTCGGCCTGGCCTGGCTGGTTCAGGAAACGGAATTCATCGGTCCACAGATCAGGATCGTAGCGCACAACCTGGAGGTCGTTCCCCACATGCCGTGTGCGCGTGGTTGCCAGCGAGAGCAGATTCGTACGCAAGCTTGCTTCGTGCGTTGCGCGGTCGGCCCAAAAAGCGCGGCGGGGTTTCCAGTTTTCCCTGAGGCCGGTATCATGGGCTACGGCATCCTGCACGATCAGTGATTGCACGCGCTCCGGGTAAGCAAGAGCCAGGCGAAAGCCCACTGGCCCACCATAGTCTTGCATGTAGAGGCTGTAATGTGTCAGACCCAATGCTTCGGTAAAATGCTCCATCACGGTCGCAATATTGTCGAAGGTGTAGACAAATTTTTGACGATCAGGCCAGTCGCTATGGCCGAAACCCGGATAAGCTGGGGAAAGCAGGTGATAGCGGTCGGACAGGCGCTGCAAAAGTGGCTCATACATCCGCGAAGAGGATGGGAGTCCATGAAGCAAAAGCAGGGGAGGAGCGTCTTTCAGTCCAGCCTCGCGGTAGAAAATGGACAGGCTATCGACCTGCACGGTGCGATAAGACACGGGGTGTTTCATCGGATTCTCCTTTTGATTTTCGTGAGTCAGAACCCGACCCGAAGCCAGCAGCGCAAGGAAAAGCACAGCAGTGACGAGTGGGATAGCTCTTTTCTATTTGCCACGAAGGGCATAATCCTTCGCCTTTCAGGGGCGATTGTAAAATGCCTTCCAACTCGACTGGCATGCCAGGCTGCCCATTTGCAATACCCAGCACGATCCGGGTCGATATATTCTCTTCCCCAACTCTGTAGGCTACGTGAGTGAGGTCAGCACGCTGCCCAGCAAGAACAGCAGCGCGACAAGCACCAGCGCAAGATGCATGCCAGCCAGAAACGTGCTCCTCTCACTCACAGAACCGAGCATTGAGCCTACGATCGCCACACCAAGTACCCCTCCCAGTTGACGGCTCGCATTCAGCAGTGCTGAAGCGACACCCACCTGGCTCTTGGGAACCGCGTTCAGGAGGGCCGTCGTCATGGCAGGGACGGTCATCCCACAGCCAAGGCCGACGACGATTTCTCCAATCGTTAACACAAGGAGCGTATTGCCAGTCTCGCCTAACAGGAGCAAGAGTGTGCCAAGACAGCTTGCCGCCAGCCCTCCAATCATTGGCCAGCGTGTGCCCAAACGTGCAGTGATCCTCCCTGAGATCAGAGCGGTGCTTCCGGTAGCAATGGTGATCGGCAGTAGCGCCACACCCGCCAGAACTGCTGGGTCGTGAGAGATGTCCTGAAAGAACAGGGAAAGGGCAAACAGGAGACCATACAGACCGAAGTTGAGAACGCACCCAACCAGGAGTATGCGAAAGATTGTCGATGAGAAGAAGTGGAGGGGAAGCAGAGGGGTACCGTGCCTCACTTCGACGAACAAGAAGCAACCAG
>DATAYF010000370.1:0-5332 GCA_036272735.1 Ktedonobacteraceae bacterium | reverse complement strand
ACCAGCTTCGATTGCCTCGATGGCGTGCTTGCTGCTAGCTCCCAATGCGTGCCGGGTGGCAAGCCAAGCCGCCTCATTGTAGGTCAGCCACACTCTCCCCTCCTCATCTTCCCAGACCAGGGCCTTAACAGGAAGATCAATCCCGGCCGTTTGCTTGTCCTGCATGAGGGGAGTACCGCCCTTAGGGTGACCGAAGATAAGCAATTCCGTCGGACGAAGTTCTAGGCCAACTTCTTTAGCGTTGCCAGCATGATCGATCCGAGCAAAGACGAGCAAACCCGCTGAGGTAATGGCGGCGGTCAATCGATCAAGTGTCTCGCCAACTCTGTATCTGCTTGCTATAGTGATCAAGCCATCGCTCTTCACGTGTTCCCTCCTCGTTCGTCGTATCTTTCCTTAGCATACCATACTTTAGATCAGCGAGGATGCGTATGAACCAATAGTTTGCCGTTTTGTGCCATATGTTTTGCCGCCTCCAGGGAAGGTCCATTCGTCCTCGAGAACTCGTTTGAAACCCTGTCTGAAGCGCTCCCTATACGGAACCCTTCAACTGAGCAAGAGCCTGAGTTGCCTGCCGAGTCACGGCACTGACCGGATCTGCCAACAATGCGTGCAATGGCTGTATGGCACGGCCATCACCCAGGGAGCCCAGCGCAGTGGCCACTACTTCGCGGACCTGCGCATCCGCATCGCCCAGCGCGGCAATCAGAGGAGCGACGGCGCGAAGATCGCCCAGGGTCCCCAGCGCTTCGGCAGCGTTCGTACGGGACCCATGTCTCTGTATCGCCCAGAGTCCCCAGCGCAGTGGCTGTATCCCGACGGACTGCCCAATCCTCATCGCTCAGCGCGGTGATCAGGGGTTCAACCGTTTGTGCTTTTCCCAACCTGCTCAGAACGTTGACTGCCTCCAGACGGATGGAGACGCTCTGGTCGTGGAGGGCGGTGAGCAGATACGGGATGGGTTGCTTGGGATCCACCTGCACCAGCGCTCTCAGCACGAGTCGGCGCAGATGGGCGCTCTGGTCGGTGAGCAACGCTTTCAGCGCGGTGATCACTCGCGGATTGCCCAGAGTTCCCAAATTTACACTCATCAATTGATTGCTGTCCCCTATAATGATCACTTTTTTGTGTTGAGGCCAGGAAGTATCGGGGGTCAGATCGTTTTTCAGGGAGAGGGAGTTGGTCAATTTCTTGAGACGTATGCAAAATAAAGCAAGATGGTCCTTCGCGCATATTGCTCGAAAGATCCTTGAGATATCTGGGCTGGCCAGGAGAACCAGCCCGGATCTCCCAGACTGCCTCGCTCGTGCCCGCTGAAGCTGGCAAAGATCGTTCCCCAACGTGACCATTGCAGCAGCTCTCGGATTGGCCCTGTCTTCCTTGCTCGCACTGAACACCGTTATGAAATCGGTCGTGAGACGAGCACATATTCCACACAGTGGAAAGCGAGCCTGTCATTGCCCAGGAATGACGCAGATCTAACTATGAGCCGTTCCCTTTTCCTCGGCATCGATCCACGCCAACTTGTTTGCCAACTTGTTTGCCACCATCTGTGCGAGATACGTCTGCATCTGGTCTAATGCTGCTTTTTTTCGGTCGATCTCCTGCATCTTTTGGCGAAGAACCTCAACTTTCTTTTGGAGAGGAAGGTCATTTGCCTCATCTGCGTTGATGAGTTCTTTGATCTCTGCTAACGTAAACCCTGCTGCCTGACCTGCTTTGAGCATCATGAGATACCCCACCGTCTCCTCGGAATAATCCCGATAGTTATTTTCCTTACGACGGAATGAGCGCTCCTGAAGAAGGAACCCTTGTTTCTCATAAAAACGAATGGTGTGACGCGTCAAACCAGTCTTTTTCTCCAATTCTTTGATGAACATGGAAAACTCCTCCAAAAAAGACTTGACTATAGACCATGCTCTATAGTTTACACTCTGGGCATGGAGGAGGCAAGTACCTTTGAAGAGGGAACAGGGCTTGCCCGAGAGGCTTCCACGTCATTTCAAACGAGCAGGAGATAGGAACCATGACCATGAATAACAAGAGTATGCAAGGAAAAGTGTGCCTGGTGACAGGCAGTAGTTCAGGGATTGGCAAGGTGACAGCCAGAGAACTGGCCAAATTGGGCGCGACCGTGGTCATGATCTGCCGCAATCGCGCGAGGGGAGAAGCTGTGCAGGCCGAGATCAAAGAGGAAAGCTCGAACGACCAGGTGGATCTGATCGTCGCGGACCTCTCAGAGCTTTCTCAGGTCCGCCGCGTGGCCCACGAGTTCAAACAGAAGTATGCTCAGCTTCACGTGCTGATCAACAACGCCGGGGGGGTGAATGGCGAACATAAGGTCACGACTGATGGGCTCGAGGTCACCTTCGCGACGAATTACCTGGCTCCGTTCCTGCTCACGCAACAGCTGCTGGATGTGCTGAAAGCGAGTGCACCAGCGCGGATCGTGAATGTGAGTTCGAACGGGCATACCATCGGGAAAATTGATTTTGCTGATCTGCAAGGGACACGGAAGTATCACGCCGCGAAAGCCTATAACCAGTCCAAGCTCGCACAGATCTACTTTACCTACGAACTGGCTGATCAGCTCAAAGGCACAGGGGTCACGGTCAATGCTCTCCATCCTGGACCGGTGAACTCCAACTTTAACAACGGCACGAAAGGCTTTCTGCATGCCATCGGGGTCTTGCTCTACCGCATCATAGGAATCGATGCCGAGAAGGGGGCGCAGACGACGCTTTACGTGGCAACCTCACCCGAGGTCGAGGGCGCCAGTGGGAAATACTTCTCCCAAAGCAAACAAGGCAAGGAGACATCCTCCTCTCAGCTCTCCTATGATGTCGCCATCCGTCGCCGTCTCTGGGAAGTCTCCCAGGAGTTGCTTCGTCAAAGCGAGCTGATCCATGCGCTCTGAGAACCATGATCAAGAAGAGAACGTCTGATGTCACAACACGACCAGCTGGATGCTCTCGCGCGGGGCTCTCAGAGAGAGGAGAAAAGACATGGGGGAGACAGCAGCATGACCACGATCTGGAAGAGACGGGAGATGACCGTTTTCGTGACCGGCGGGACGGCGGGAATGAAGTATGAGAGAGCGCGTGAGCTGTCTGCATATGATGCAAAGGAGAAGGAGTACAACGATGAATATTCTGATTGAAAAAAACGTCATGGTTCCTATGCGCGATGGTATCAGCCTCGCCACCGATGTCTATCGTCCTGCCGAGGGAGGACCGGTCCCGGTGTTGCTCTCACGTCTGCCCTACAACAAAGACCTGCCCGTGATTATGCAGGCGGTTATCGACGCCTCACGGGCGGTCCAGGCAGGCTACGCCGTCGTGCTCCAGGACTGCCGCGGGCGTTTCGCCTCGGAAGGCAAGTTTACTCCCATCGTCAATGAAGCGAACGATGGAGCCGATACCGTGGCCTGGATTGCTCAGCAGCCCTGGTCGACGGGCCAGATCGGCACTGTAGGGGGATCCTACCTGGGCTTCACCCAATGGTTGTTGGCCAGAGAGCAGCCAGAGGCCCTGCGAGCGATGGCTCCTGCCATCACCACCTCTGACTATTACCAGGCTCCGTGGCGTCATACCGGCGGGGTCTTCGAGTTGGGGATGTCCCTGCATTGGTCTCTGGGAATGGTCCCCGAAGAATTGCAACGGCGGATGCGGCAAGGCAAGGCCAGCAGAGAACACATGGATGCGCTCATGCAGATGATGGGCAATGTCCCCGCCCAGTTCGAGCACCTCCCGCTAGTTGATATGCCTTTGCTGCGCGACTTCGCTCCCTTCTATTTCGAGTGGCTGGCCCACCCCACCTATGATGACTATTGGCGCGGCATGGCCCACAAGGAATACTACGAGCAGATCACGGTGCCCGCGCTCCATATCGGGGGCTGGTATGATATTTTCCTGGGCGGGACCCTGGAGAATTATACCGGGATGAAGCAGCGCGGGGGCAGTGCTCTGGCGCGCCAGCACCAGCGGCTCCTGATCGGTCCCTGGTCGCATGGAGGGATGACCGGCGTCTTTCCGGAACGCACCTACGGTCTGATGGCTAGTGGGGAGGCGGCTGATCTCGTCGGGGTGCAACTGCGGTGGTATGACCACTGGCTCAAAGGCGAGGACAACGGCGTGGAGCAGGACAAACCGGTGAAGCTCTTTGTGATGGGGCTGGATCAGTGGCGCGAGGAAGATGACTGGCCGCTGCCCGATACCCTGTTCCGTCCCTACTACCTGCACAGCGGCGGCCATGCCAACACCGCGGCAGGCGATGGCACGCTTTCGACCGAGGCACCTGCAGAGGAGGCTGAGGATGTCTATCTTTACGACCCACGCCGGCCCGTCCCGACAGTGGGAGGGGCCATTCTGCTGTCTCTGGGTCTTGACCAGGGACCACGCGATCAACGCAGCATGGAGGCGCGTGAAGATGTGCTTTGCTATAGCACACCGGTCTTGGAGGAGCCGGTGGAGGTGACCGGCCCCATTGAATTGGTGTTGTCTGTCTCCTCCTCGGCCTGTGATACCGATTTCACCGGGAAGCTGGTCGATGTGTCTCCTGATGGTCGGGCGGAGATCCTGACCGATGGCGTCCTGCGCGCCCGCTATCGCGAGTCGTTCACCGAGCCGAAACTGCTAGAGCCAGGACAGATCTACGAACTGCACCTGGATCTGTGGGCGACGTCCAACCTGTTCAAAGCGGGGCACCGCATTCGCCTGGAGGTTTCCAGCTCCAACTTCCCGCGCTTTGATCGCAATACCAATACCGGTGAAATCATCGAGACGGAAACCGAGAAGGACTTCGTGCAGGCGGTCAACTGCGTCTATCACGAGCGCGCGCATCCCTCTTATCTGGTCCTGCCCGTGATTGAGCGGAACTGAGGTGCCGAGCCGAATGAGGGGAGAGAGGAGCCAGACGCTCTGGGGTTGCATGCACCAGTCAATGGCCCATCTCCTCTCCGCTTGATGTTGAGGTAGGACTAGGATCCTTGCGAAAACCGCTCACAAGGGTGTAAAACCCCTTCCCAAGCCGTTTAGGCTTACCCGAAAGGGAGAGGGAACCGTAAAGAGAAATACATGCTATGCCTTTCAAATATCCTTTTTACCGTCTTCAAAGGATCCTTTTTCGTAGCATTTCTCAAACAAATATTACGCTGTGAGCGATTTTTGCGAGGATCCTGGTCTGTAAATTTGGGGATTAAGCGGGTCTTCCGCTCCTTGATACTGTTGGCGAACCTTAATAAGTACCTAAGACGGCGAAGCGGGAGGTGCGTGTTTTGGCGAGTGGCTGTCCTTCTCACCAGGCCAGAACCCGCACCAAATTGATCACTGTC
>DATAYF010000369.1:0-5588 GCA_036272735.1 Ktedonobacteraceae bacterium | reverse complement strand
CTGTCTATGTGCTGGGCGTGCGCGTTGATCGCCTGTCGCAGCAGCAGACACTCGCGCGCATTGCCCAATTGATCGCTACGTATCGTGCCAGTCATCAGTCAACACCCTGCCAGCAAGTAGTAACCGTTAACCCTGAATTTGTGATGGCCGCGCAACAGCACGCACAATTTCGCCAGTATATCAATCAGGCGGCGATTGTCGTACCCGATGGCATGGGCGTGGTGTGGGCGACGCGCTACTTGCGCGTGCCCGCGCCCGAACGTGTCACCGGGACCGATATGCTGCCCTCCCTGGCGCGCGTATGTGCGCAGCAGGGATATCGCTTGTATCTATTGGGTGCGGCCCCCGGCGTCGCGGAAATTGCGGCGGCACGTTTGCAAGAGTTGGCTCCGGGTGTGCAGATTGCCGGAACGTATGCCGGTTCGCCAGCGGAAGGCGAGGAGCAGGCAATTATCGAGCGCATCCGTGCCGCGCAGGCCGATGTCGTATGTGTGGCTTATGGTGCACCGGCCCAGGAATTGTGGATTGGCCGCAATTTGCAGCGCTTGCCCGTGGCCGTGGCGCTGGGCGTTGGCGGAGCCTTCGATTTTCTGGCTGGTCGCCAGCTACGCGCACCGCGTTGGATGCAGCGCAGCGGCCTGGAATGGTTGTATCGCTTATATCGGGAGCCGTGGCGCTGGCGGCGTATGCTGGCCTTGCCTGCATTTGCACTACGAGTTGTATTGAAAGGGCGCAAAAGTGCATGATTATTGATACCTCTGCGACCAAAGCGATAGCTGCTTCGCGTTTGCGATTACTTATAAAATCCTTCGGCGACAAACGAGTACTGGTGATCGGCGATATGGTGGCCGACGAATATCTGATTGGACGACCGACGCGTATTAATCGCGAGGCTCCGGTGCTCATTCTCGAATTGGACGAAGAGCGCATCGTGCCTGGTGGTGCAACCAACGTGGGGGTCAATGTGCGCTCGCTGGGCGCGGATGTCTTTTTAGCGGGCGTGGTGGGCAACGACGCGCCGGGTCAGCGGTTGCGCCAGGCCATCGCTGACGTGCAGATGCATCAGGAGGGCGTGATCACCGATACCTCGCGTCCCACCTCGACGAAAACACGCGTCATCGCAGGCAGTTCGCAGATCGTCAGCCAGCAGGTGGTGCGCATCGACCGTGTCGATCAGTCGGAGGTATGCGAGCCGTATAAAGGTTTGATCCTTTCTTACATTCAGCAGATTTTGCCAAGTATGGATGCCATCATGCTATCAGATTACGCCAATGGCGTGATCAGTCCCGAGATTATCGATGCCTGCATTCCAGCGGCCCGCGCGCTCAATAAAATCGTTGTGGTGGACGCGCACGGCTCATTGTCCCGTTTCCAGGGCGTGACCGCCTTGACGCCAAATCAGCCGGAGGCGGAGCAGGAGCTTGGCATGACCATCAACACCGAGGACGAGTTGAACGAGGCGGGACGACGCCTGTTGACGGGCAGCAACGCCAGGGGAGTGCTGATTACGCGTGGCAGTGAAGGCATGAGTCTGTTCGAGCAGGGCCAGGAGCCGTTGCATATGCCTGTCTTTCCCTTGCCGAACACCAGCAAGGTCGTTGATACGAACGGGGCGGGTGATACGGTGGCAGCCACCTTTACCCTGGCGCTCACAACGGGGGCTACGATGGCCGAGGCGGCGTATCTGGCGAACGCGTCGGCTGCTCGTGTCGTACGACTGCTGGGCTGCGCCAGCAATACCGCGGCAGAATTGATGGGTCTATTCGTATGAACACCTTTATAGATGAGACACGCAAGAAAATCATGGACGCGTCCGAACTTGCCAGCGAGGTGCAACGCCGCCAGCAAGCGGGCGAGCGTGGTGTATTCACCAATGGTTGTTTTGATCTATTGCACCTGGGGCATATACGCTACCTGCAAGAAGCTCGTGCGCTGGGGAATTTTCTGGTGATGGGCCTCAATAGCGATGAGGGCGTACGCGCCCTCAAGGGTGAGAAGCGACCACTGGTGCCGGAGCAGGAGCGCGCCGAGATATTGGCGGCCCTGAGCTGCATCGATTACGTCACCATTTTTCGAGAAAAGACCGCCAACGCACTGATCGCACGTTTGCAACCGGCGATCTACACCAAAGGCGCAGATTATGTCGATGCCCACAGTGGCCTTCCCGATACCACTCGCCTGCCCGAAGCCGAGGCAGTGATGGCCTATGGTGGTACCATCAAACTGATCCCCTATTTGCCAAACCACTCAACGACCGCATTGATTGCGAAGATCAAAAGCCTGTAGGAGTACATTTTTATTATGGCAAAAGACCCTGTAGGAGAAACGCACGCAAAAGATGACGACGTGGAGGCAGCAGGAGTAGAAGAAAAAGACGGTGTCATAGAGACTCCTGTTGAGCATAATGAGGCAACCGTCGAAACCTTTCCTACGGTGGCTGCTGGGGCGCTAACAACGCCTGACAGAATTGTGGAGGTGGTAGAGGAGCAGCCCAGCCGACGAGGCGGCCTGGTAAAAGCGGCGGCGCTTGTTTCTATTGGCAACCTGGGCAGTAGTGTGTTGGGGATGGTGCGTCAGATCGTGGTGGTGGGTGCCTTGGGTGCACCGGGTGCTGCTTCCTTCATCGCTGCTACCTTGCCAGTCACCAATTTCTATCAGTTGCTGGCTAATGGCGCAACTGATGGCGCGTTGGTGCCGGTATTCAACGACTACGCAGCCGCTGAGAAACGCCAGGAAATGCGGCGCATCGTGTTTACCGTTGTCAATCTGGTGCTGATTATCGCAGTGGTCGCTTCCATCCTGTATGCGCTGTTCGCTCCCTGGTTTATTAATTTCCTCGTGAGTGGCTACAGTACAGCCGATAAAGCGCTGACGCTGCGCTACTCGCAGGTTATTTTCTTTTCGGTGGTGGCGCTGGGACCGTTCGCGGTGCTGCTGGCCGCGCTCTTCGCGCTCAAGGAATTTGGCTGGCCTGCTTTTGCCACCGCCTCTTACCATGTGGGCGTCATTGTCGGGGCAATAGTAACAGGCCTGATCAGTTCGCATTATATTGGGGTATTGGCGTTGCCAGTGGGCTTGCTGCTGGGTGCGGTGGGGCAGATTGTGCTGCTGCTACCTGGCATCCGTAATAAGCGGCTTTATTACCTGTTTGTGCTGGATCTCAAGCATCCAGCTATACGACGTATTATCAAGTTGTACTGGCCCATCGCCATTAGCCTGGTTTTTTCTACGGCGCTGGTTCTGTTTGATCTGCGTTTGCAATCTCTGACGCCTCAGCACGCGGCTGGTACGGCGGCAATGGGGACCGCAACGACCCTGATCCAGTTCCCTATTGGCCTGGTCGCGCAGGCGCTCTCGGTCGCGGTATTGCCGACGCTTGCCGAGCACGCGCGCGAGCACAATACCGAGCGTTTCAAAGAGACGCTGCTGCTGGGTTTTCGTCTGGGCATGCTGCTGATGATTCCCGCTATGACCGGCCTGCTAGTGTTGCGCCTGCCCATCGTGTACCTGATTTTCGCGCACCATAACTATAGCATCGCCAATGCGAATCTGACGGCGACCGCTCTGCAAAACTACGCATACCAGTTGCCGTTTGTCGTGCTCGATCAATTGCTGATTGCCGCGTTTTATGCGCGCAAGAATACCAGGATCCCGGTGACCATCTACATTGTCAGTATCCTTTTCTACCTGCTCGTGGCATTGCCATTTTATAGCAACGTCGGCGTACCTGCGCTGGCCTTCGCCAACACCGTGCAGAACTCCGCGCACGCGATCATCCTGCTGATCCTGCTCAGGTTGGCTATCGGTTCATTGCACATTCGTCGCACCATTCCCACCCTTGTGAAGATTTGTCTCGCGGCGCTGTTGATGGCCCTGGTGGCCTGGGGCGTCCAATTGGGGCTGGCTCATGTCGCGCTCTTCTCGCTCAGTCACCTCAGCGGCCAGTTCCTGACCCTGATTGTGTCTGGCGGCCTGGCTACAGTCATCTATTTCGGCGCGATCCTGCTGTTCAAGGTGGAGGAAATCAACCTGGTGAAAGATGTGGTGATGAAAAAGTTGGGTAAAAAATCGTAGCGCGCTAGACGAATAGCCAAACGCTTACGAGACGCGAGCGAAGAGGTCGTTTTCGCCGATGATATCGGCCCCAACGCGCGATGTTGCCAGTTGAAAATATTCCGTATTGTGCCAGTTCTTTTGCAGCTCTTCAGGCAGACGTGAGAGTGGAGTGTTGGGATTTTTGTGGGCGCGGTGCTGCGACGCGGCTAGCTCCATTGTTGCGCGCCAGCGTTCGACGTCGATGACAACACTAATGTGCTCGTTGGTAAGGCCAAGCTGGCTGATATCGACGTGATTGAAGAGTCCCTCTTCGTTTTCGGCCTGCAACCATTCAGCCATAATCTCCATTTGACGGCGCGAATCGGCGCTATAGTAGAGCTTCGAGACGGAGTGGGCCGGTCCCAATTCGGGAAATTCAAGCTCGTCGGCGGCGGCATGAAAGGCTCCGGTGGCGTACTTGTACATGGTGATATGGTCGGGATGGCCGTAGCCGCCTGCCTCATCGAAGGTTACCATCACCTGCGGCTGGAACTGGCGAATGACGGCCACCAGCTTGCCGATCACATCAGCCCGGCGGGCGCGTTGTAAAGATTGGGGATGCTGGTTATCGCGTGTGCCGGGCATGCCGGAGTCACGATAGCCCAAAAACCAGAATTGCTGCACGCGCAGAACTTCAGCGGCGGCCCGCATCTCTGTTTCGCGTACCTCGGCTAGATTTGCTGGTATGGAGATCAGCGGGTCCGAGATTTCGCCCACCTCGCCGCGTGTGGCGTACACCAGCCCCGTTTCAACGCCGAGCGCCTGGTAATGGAGCAGGGTGCCGCTCATCAAATTTTCGTCGTCGGGATGCGCAAAGACGCCTAGAAGCCGCTTCGTTGCCATACGTGTTGGTCCTTCGTTCCTTCTGTCTTAGATGAAATGTTATGCTTCACTCTAACATGCGCCAGGACAACCGTCAAATAAGAACGTCGGTCCGCATATCCCTATAGAATAGAATGCGTATAATTATCCTGGGAGTTGGCTTCTAAAGGGCCTTTAGGATGCTTTTTATTTTATTTGTATAAAATACTCTACCTTTGCGTTTTTCTTGAATTATTGGCGTTTAGACTTTAAGGATGAGCCGCGTGGCCCCTTGTAGGGTTGTCACCGTCCGGTGACTATAATGGCCCATTCGCATCCGACCGCTACATGCTCGGCCAGCGCCGCCGCCACCTAGCGTGCCAATTCGCTCCGGCTCCACCGAGCCAGAGGAATCTGATGCTGCTGCGGCAAGCTACAAGCCACGGCGGTCGCTTGAGCGCGAACTTCAGGGGAAAAACGCCTCGGTGCTCCCGAACGGGACGCGTCGGCAAGTGAATGAGCGGTACTCCATCGCTGGCGCCACTTGCGTACGAGGCGATCGCAGGTACCAACTGTCAGTGCGATCTGCTGATTGTTCCACTCAGGATGCTCATGGGCGGCCAAAACAATCCGTGCCCGGATGGCCACGCTTTGCCCGGTGCTGTGCGCTCGAACCAGCCTCTGAAGCTGTC
>DATAYF010000368.1:0-7684 GCA_036272735.1 Ktedonobacteraceae bacterium | reverse complement strand
TGTACCTGCTTCCAGTTGACGACCTTCATGAAATTCTGCACCATATTGATATTAGACGGGAGATTTTTCACCAGGCTAAGACCAACCGATTGCAGAGAGCGCGGCCTCGTCACGGGGCGCGTGATACTTTCGACTACGTCCTTCTTGAGTCGCTTTTGTTCTTCGCTCTCACCAGAGTACCTAGATTTCTTCGTAGCCACGACTATATTTTCCTTCCCTGGCAAAATGTCTTGAGCGGTTCGCTGCAAAACAGAATCACCTACTAATAGTATACTTCTGGTTTGGATTATAGCCCCTCAGTGATAGTAGGAGCAACCAAAGAAATAACACCATACTATAAGGAATACGATTAACCCCTATCTAAGGTACGATTAATATACTCCTTCAGATACCATTCAGTCACCTCTATAGAATTCTCACTCAGCACAACCCCGCGCCACGACCTTTTTCGCTTGACGTAGGTCAACAATTTCTGCCATAATTAGAGCAGAAGATTAGCGAACGACAGCACCATTTTCTGTGTCCAGAACGAGGAATTCAATCATGCAAGATACGCCACTGCGTAACAATACAGCAGAACAAGATTATCATAGCGGCTACGCGCGTATTCTACGCTTTGCCGAACAAGCCAGCCAACAAGGATGGGATTTTAGCGAACGACAAATTATTCGCGAAATTATACAACGTGAGCGAGCCGCCTACATTAGCGAAAAAAGCTCACTACCCATCGTCGGCTCACAGGTACGCTCCGCAGCCTGGAATCGTGGTCAGGCCGATGCGTTTCGTCACTTGTTACGCGTCCAACGCGAACAGCTTCGCAAAGAGTAATGGCGAGAGAGATTATATTGATGAGTATGTATAGGGCCCGGCCCTATACATACTCATCAATATATCCTGCTCCATCCTCAAAAACGATGTTAGACGAAACGTTTCAAATGTGGCAGTATTTGACTTTGCAAACGTTATTGCATGTGTTACAATACGAACTGAGGAGGCTATCTCCCTAATGCGCGTGGCAAGAGGATCTACCTACCCGTGCCGTCTTTAAGGAGATCAGCACATCTTTGTATCGATATCCAACCACGTAAGGCGTACAATTGTAATTGTTCATTTGTACATCGTTCCTCGTAGAAGTTCATCCGTAGCGCGTTTAAGACGTATCCTACCACCTATCATTTCAGGCAGAGAAGCCTGTAACTGATTACCAACAGTTTCGTTCAAGGATTGCACACAAAGCAGATAGAGTACATACTATCTGCAATACGAAAGGTGGGAACTTACATGGCACAACTTGCTGCCGAAACCGAGCGCACTGAAGCTGCTGTCACGCCAGCAGCAAATCCCGCGCCCCTCGGACTATGCGCCTTCGCTCTGACCACGTTTGTTTTGAGTGCATGGAACGCCAATTTATTCGCCGGCGCATCCATCGTCATCGGCATAGCACTCTTCTATGGCGGTCTCGGACAACTCCTTGCAGGCATGTGGGAATTTAGGGCGGGCAACACTTTCGGTGCTACGGCTTTTACCTCGTTTGGAGCGTTCTGGCTCGCCGTCGCGGCGATGCTCCAACTCAAACTTATTCCTAATCCGACCGCGTTCGGCTTCTTCTTCCTGGGTTGGACAATATTCACCGGTATTATGTTCCTGGGTTCATTACGCTCCACCGTGGCTCTTATGGGTGTCTTCCTCTTCCTTTTCCTGACATTGCTGGCCCTGACCATCGCAAACCTTGGAGGCGGTGCTACATTCACGGTCATCGGCGGATGGCTGGGTATTATCACCGCTCTTGTCGCCTGGTATACTGGTATGGCTGGTCTACTTTCATCGGCGAAATCAGCATTTACCTTACCTGTTGGTCCGAGAGCTTAATTACCGCGCATTAAGCTCATTTGGATTGACAGCAACCCGGCATAATGTCGTCCTTACATGCCACTCTCGCATGCGAGAGTGGCGTTCTTCCGTAGTACCGACGCTGGATTATCGCTTCATTCAAAGGAGAGTTGTTTCTTATGAGTAGCAATCTCAGTTTTGAAAATACCGACTCTATTTTAATCGAGGATCGCCTATTCCCGCCCGCAGATGCTCTCGTACAAAACGCACGCATCACCGACTATATGCAACAAAAAGGGTTTGAAGACTACGAGGCGTTTTACCAGTGGTCATTGCAGCATCGCCTTGAGTTCTGGAATGATATGGCGAGTGAACTTCACTGGTTTGCCCCCTGGCAAACGACCTTTGCATGGACCGAAAAGCCATTCTTCACCTGGTTCGCTGGTGGCAAATTCAACATCGTTGACAACTGCTTAGATCGCCACATGCACACGGCCATCCGCAATAAAATTGCCTTTCACTGGGAGGGCGACGATGGTGCAACGCGTTCCGTCACCTATGAGCAGCTCTATCAACTCACAAACCAGTTCGCCAGAGGCCTACAAAACCTCGGTGTCAAGAAGGGCGACCGCGTCACCATCTATATGCCTGCTGTCATCGAACAAGTTGCGGCGGTGCTGGCTGTTGCCAGGCTGGGAGCGGTGCATACCGTGGTGTTTGGTGGCTTCGCCGCCAACTCTTTGCGTGACCGCATCAACGATGCCCAGGCCAAAGTGCTAATTACGGCGGATGGCAATTATCGAGGCGGCAAGCTGATCGAGCTGAAAAAAATTGCTGATGAGGCCGTGAGCGAAACCCCAACCATCGAAAAAGTCGTTGTCTACCGCCGCCTTGGGATCGATGTAGCAATGCAGGCGGGGCGCGATGTCTACTGGGACGAGCTTGTTGCCTCCATTCCGCTTGATACGGTGGTGCCCTGCGAACCCATGGATAGCGAGGATATGCTCTTCATCCTCCACACCAGCGGCAGCACAGGCAAACCGAAAGGCGTGGTTCATACCCAGGGTGGGTACGCTGTCGGTACGTACACGACTACCAAATTCATCTTCGATAGCAAAGACAACGATGTTTACTGGTGCACAGCAGACGTTGGTTGGATCACCGGGCACAGCTACATCATCTATGGACCACTGATGAACGGCCTGACGAATGTGCTCTTTGAGGGAGTACCGACCTATCCACAACCTGATCGCTTCTGGTCAATCGTCGAAAAATACAAGGTCACCACTCTCTATACCTCGCCAACCGCCATTCGTGGCCTGATGCGCTTCGGAGAAGAGTGGCCCGCGAAACACGACATCTCTAGCTTACGCCTGCTTGGCTCCGTTGGTGAGCCGATTAATCCCGAAGCCTGGATATGGTATCGCAAGAATATTGGGCACGGCGAGCTACCTATTATGGATACCTGGTGGCAGACAGAGACCGGCTCTATCCTTATCAGCCCAACAATCAGACTGCCACTCAAGCCGGGAAGTGCAGCACGTCCATTTCCCACCATTGAAGCCGATGTCGTCGACAAAAATGGCACGCCGGTGGGCTCTGAAAAAGGCGGCTTCTTGATCATTCGTCATCCCTGGCCCAGCCAGATGCGTACCATTTATGGCGACCCTGATCGCTACAAAACCTATTGGGAAACGATCCCGAATGTGTACTTTGCGGGCGATGCGGCAACCATCGACAAACAAGGCTACTTCCGCATCCAGGGCCGCGTTGACGATGTTATTAAGGTCAGTGGGCACCGTCTCGGCTCCATGGAAATCGAGTCCAGCCTCGTCAGTCACCCGGCTGTTGCTGAAGCGGCCGCTATTGGCAAACCAGACCCGATCAAAGGCGAACACCTCAAAGTGTTCGTGATTCTCAAGGGTACCATCCAGCCAACCGAAGAGTTGGCGCAGGAACTCAAATTGCACGTGCGTGCATTAGTTGGTGCCATTGCGACTCCCGATGAGCTGGAATTCGTTCCCAGCCTCCCGAAGACGCGCTCAGGGAAAATTATGCGTCGCGTCATGCGTGCCAGAGAGTTGGGCGAGCCAGTTGGTGATATCAGTACATTGGATGGCTAACTTCCGTCAGGACACGCTTAGTAGGAATGGAGATAGGCGTTGTGCGGCCGCACAACGCCTATCTCCATTCTCATCTCTTGCATATTTTGCAGCCAGCAACTACAATAAGCACACACACAAATAAGGCCACGCGCCCACACTGCGGAGAAACGATGGAAGAGACATCCACAACAACACCTTACACTGGACCCGAACCCGGCTCGACTGAGCAGGTGCACGCTGTTATCGCAGAACTGCGCCGCCTCTATCCCGATGCAGCTTGCTCGCTCAATTTCTCTAACCCTCTGGAACTACTGGTCGCGACCCAGCTTTCGGCGCAATGTACCGATGAAAGAGTCAACATCGTTACCAAAACACTGTTTCAGAAATATCGTAGTGTCGAAGATTTTGCAACGGTAAGCCAGGAGGAGTTAGAACAAGATATTCGTTCCACCGGCTTCTATCGCAACAAAGCCAAAAACATTCGTGCAACCTGTCAACGCATCATCACCGAGCACGGTGGCGAAGTTCCCCGCACCATGACGGCAATCCTCAGCCTCTCCGGCGTGGCGCGAAAAACAGCGAACGTGGTCCTGGGGAATGCCTTCGGTATTATCGAAGGCGTTGTCGTCGATACGCATGTTGGGCGTCTCGCCCGCAGACTTGGCTGGACGAAAAATACTGACCCGGTCAAGATCGAGAAAGAGCTAATGCGCACCGTGCCCGAAAAAGATTGGCTCGATCTTTCCCATCTGCTCATTTTTCATGGGCGTGCCATCTGTGATGCACGCAAACCGCTGTGCGAACGCTGTACGCTGGCCGCCATGTGCCCAACCGCCAATGTCCCCAGCGCGGCGAAAATGGAGAAAGCATAAGTCAACTTCCTACACCCGCACCTGTAACGCGCCCGGAAGCACTTCTGCATGGAAGCTGGTAGCGCGGGTAGTTTCTCCATCCAACAACGTATTGACAGGCTCACGGCTCTCGATATGCACCTTGCGCACACGATAAAAATGGACCACCGGCAAGCCTTCGTGCTCCCCTCTCTTTGCGCGTGAGAGCAGGCTCAGGGCCCGTACCTGTGGCAAATAATCGATAGCGCAGACATCGAAGAAACCATCATTGTAGACCGCTTTGGGGTTAATACGAAAGCCAGCCCCGTAGGTTGGTCCATTGCTAACCGCCAGCAAAATGTAGCGTCGCTCCTGCACATCTCCTCGTAGTCCAACATCTATCTCTTCATCCAGGCCAAATTTTAGCCAGGGACAACGCTGATACCCAAACAGCATTTGCCGCATAATCGCCGCATAATATAAGCGCGTGCCACGCAGGAAAGGCACCTTTTTCAACTCGCCAGCAGCAACCGCGACATCCGCGTCCAGGCCAACGCCAAAGGAGTTCACAAAATAGCGTCCGTTCACCACGCCTGCATCAACGTCAACAGGATGACCGTGAAAAGCGCGCACGAACAATGCTTTGGGGTCACGAGGGAGTTTGAGCGCATACCAGGCAAAATCGTTGCCAGAACCAGTAGGAATTATACCCAGCGGCACTCTGCCACCCACCGCCAAAATCCCACTTATGACCTCATTAAGCGAACCATCTCCTCCCACCACGACCAGAGGCCGTCCCTCTCGTGCCGCCTGCATCGCCCATACGTTCGCGTCGCCCGGTTGCGTCGTCTCTCGATACTCCCCGTGCTCCTCAGCTACACGGTCAGGTAACCATGCCCGGTAAAAACTCATATCCCCTCGATTAGCGGCGGGATTAAGAATCACCAGGGGGGAGATTGCGCTGGCTCCCATATAAGGCTCCTTTGTATGGTACAATTGTTTCGCACGATTGTACCATCTTCAGCTTATCTCTACAATAAGCCAGGCATGCCGTTGTCTCCATTCGTCTGCTGAAGAACGTATCCCTCATGAGAGCATACAACTATTTTTGTGAATACTGGCGTAGCAAAGGAGCGGCAATAGATGTTAGCGGTTATCGACTATCTGCTCGTTCTCGTATTTTTTCTGCTGGTCATCCTGATGTTTTTTCTATTCACACGCGAAACCAAAAAATCTTGAACTCTATAGAAATGTCTGTATGGACCGGCGGTCCATACAGACATTTCTATAGAGTGTCAGGAGAGGGAAAAATGGGTTTGGTTACATGGGATGTGTAGCGCCAATGCTGCGCAACCATAGACGTTTCGCCAACGCATCGGCATCAGCCACTACTCCATAACGGGCAAAGTAATGGCAGACACGCTCGACATCGCGGGCAAAAAGTGTGAACACATCCGAATTATGCACAGGGTCTACAGCCTGCGCAAAATCAATCAATTTTACCTGTTCCTGCCAGTAGAGGATATTGTACTCGGACAAATCACCATGAATACGATGATGAGCGAGTGCCAGTTCAATATTGCGCAGAATTTGCTCGAACAGCGGTTGGGCCTCCTCACGCTGCAATTGCACCTCACTCAGCAAAGGTGCACCCTCTTCACCATCGCCAAGATACTCCATAAGCACCGCGTTGCCGAGATGCCCATAGGGACGTGGCACATCACACCCACTCTCGTACAATAAGCACTGCGTTTGATACTCGTACTCAATCCAGCTCGCGACCTGAGAGGATCGACCTTTCTCACCTTTACGAGTCATCGTGCCGTGGCGCGTGCCACCGTGCAGGGCCTTGCCCTGCTCGTCACGCTGCACACGGCTTAAACGATAGACAGCATCGTTACGTAAATTGCGAAACATACGGGGACGATATACCTTGGCAGCAAGGTATTCTACGCCAGTGGAGGGATGCGCCCGGCAACAATAGACCGTCGCCTCTTTGCCACTACGTACGGCGTACAGCACATCGCTAATCAGGTTTTCATCATAGAAACGCGCCAACGATGAAAGTAACCAGGAGGCATCACGCTGCGACGCTAAGAACGTTGGCTGAAACGTTGGTTTCGCGTTCTGTTCATCAACGGCTTGCAACTTCAACCAGCGCTGTACATCGGCGTTGCCTTCATAGCTCGACTTGTGAATTGGCTTCTGCTGAGCACGTTCCCTGGCTCCAGGCTTTATCTTTACAAAGGTTACAGGTTCTTCCTCTTCGGGATTATACTCGTTTTTTCGACGCACAAAGTGCTCCTTTGCAATCACTATGCCCATAGAACACGTAGCATGTTTTAAGTAAACACCTACCCACCAAATTGGCCGTTATTTAGGCGTATACAGGCATAGCACAATATCGTATCGATTACGCATAAAAATCTTGTGGAAAATGGGATGAAACGAGTATCTTCAATAGGGGATCAAGGCATAAGGAGAGATGGAGAAGGGATGCGATGAGGGAACGTCAAATCAACCCTCTCTCAAATGGCGCGATCACGTCCATTGAAGATAGAAAAAGCAATGATAATGCACATTTGTTTTACCTCCATAAACTGTATTTCGCTGAAAAGCTTACCATACCCATACGAGAAAAGCAAGCACTGATCTTATGCATGGAAGATAAATAAGCCTATACGAACAAATGTAGATGGTGTAGATGACAAGTGTAGATAAAAAGTGGCCTTGGGTCGGCTTATAGAGCCATTTTATCTCAAGTGTAGATGTGTAGATGTGGCATGCCTCTTGACACTACCTGAATGTATGCAGCCTAATACTATTATCGACATGGAAAGGAAAGGAAATATAGTCATACAGACAGAAAACAACAAACGACTTGTACGCCTGCTCTTTGAACAAGGCATCAACCAGCAG
>DATAYF010000367.1:0-5135 GCA_036272735.1 Ktedonobacteraceae bacterium | reverse complement strand
CCCCGCTCTCCTGGGGAACGCTCCTGCGCTTCGTTCGCTTCGCTGCCATGCGCCTGCCTTTCAGAAAGAGGAATATTTGTTCTAAGTATACGAAACGCGGGGAAGCGCTGTCAAGCCGTCCAGGACCTCCCCTCCTCTCACCAAAGGCACAGCGCTTCCTCCCCCGCTTGAAACGCGGGGGCTTTCGCGCTCAGATTTCTGTAAAATCGCTGAATATGTTGACGTTGATGTTCATGATCCAGGCGGCGCGGATACCCCTGCGTTTCAACCAGGGGAGGAAGCGCCGCCATCTCAGGGGCTTCACAAGGAGTAGAACATTTGTTATACTGATGTGTATGGATGCACACCACACCACACCTGTCACCGACAAGCTGGCTTCCCACGTTGTCACGAGAAAGCAAACGACATCAAGCAGATCATCACCGCCAAACTGAAACTTCTGCCCACAAAAACGCAGCAGCAACGCTTACGCCAGACGCAACTGGCGTACCGCGACGCGCTCAATGCGGTGAGTCACTATGCCTTCGCGCACGGCAAAACCAGCAGTGTGACCAAACTGCACAAAGGCATGTATGCCGAGCTACGCGCGCGCTTCGGCCTTCCCTCGCAACTAGCCTGTAGCGTGGAACGGCAGGTCTCGGCAACATACAAAGGGCTGTGGACGAAACTGTTGAAGAATATCGAGCATCGCCGAGCCAAGATCACCAAAAAGCGCTTCAAGGGATTGGACCAGCCGCCACAGTATAGCTCCCCAACCGTGCAGTACACCTGCGCGCGGGACTACACCTTTCAGTGCGAGAGCCGGGTAAGCATCGGCACCCTCAACGGGCGCATCAGCATCCCCTATCAGGGCTACGACAAGCAGACGGCCCTCATTCAACACGGGGCGCGCATCGGAGATGCGAAACTCTGGTACGATCAGCCAAAGAAGCAATTCTATCTGTTGGTGTCCTTGGAGATTGAGATCCCTGATCCCACTCCTGCACAGCTCACCGAAGTCGTTGGGGTGGATGTGGGTATCCGCTACCTGGCGGTCACTTCCACCTCGACCGGCAAAGCGAGCTTTCACTCAGGAAAGCGAGTGAGGCACCGAGCCAACCATTATGCACGATTACGCAAACGCTTGCAGCAGAAAGGCACTCGTGGCGCGAAACGTCTTCTCAGACGCATTGAGCAACGAGAGAGACGGTTGAAGCTGCACGCCAACCACAGCATCGCCAAACAGATCATCGAGCAGCACCCACACGCACTGATTGGGCTGGAACAGCTCACCGATATCCGGGAGCGAACCAGACGCAGAAAGCGCAAGCGCACGAAAAAGGGGAAGGGCACCGAGACGGTGTCTGCGAAGGCTCGCAAAGCCAATCGAGTGCACTCGCAGTGGTCCTTTGCCGAACTTCAGGCGCTTCTGAGCTACAAGGCCACGCTTGCCAGGTCGCTCGCCGTCAAGGTGGATGCGGACTACACCTCGAAGGCGTGCCCGGTGTGTGGGCACACGGCTGATGAGAATCGCCCGAACAAGGGGTTGCGCTTTGGGTGTCAGCAGTGTGGGTACACGCTGCACGCTGATCTGATTGGCGCGAGGAATGTGACCTTGAGGACGCTCTTGATCCGGCAGGACTGGATCAGGACGGGGTTTGTGTCAATGGCCCCTGATGCATCGGACGGTGAAGCCAAAGCGGCGCGCCTGCGAAGGTACGCCGAGGTGCGGTGGAGTCCAGGTGTAACGAACAAGCCTCCGGTCTCTGGCCGGAGGTGATTGACTAGAGATTAATTGGTTGAGTTGCTGCGTATTGATATCGTACAAAGCGGCTCTCGTGATAAAGCGAGGGCCGCTTTGCAACCTTCTCCTACCTCGTTTGGTCCAAAGCTCCAAGCCACCTCAAAATACGTTGTAACGTTTCGCCCGACGATTTTGTTGAGATTATTGACTATCTTTGTCAGTTTTATCAACAATTCATTGACAAATTCCAATTAATCCATGTAAGCTGGTAATCACAGCAACATTTTTAAGCCAGGCCAGACAGAAACGCATGCGTAGTATTTGATGAGTTAGAGAGAAATTCACGATGACAAATGTAGATATTTATGAAGCTATTGAGAAGGTCACACCAGCTCTCAATTCAACTATTCTTGACATTTCACACGCGATTCATGCCGATCCAGAACTGCGATTCCAGGAACATCACGCGGTATCGCTATTAACGCACCTGCTAAAAGAGCAGCAGTTTTCTGTAACCATGCCCCCGGTGGCGAAGCTTGATACGGCATTTACCGCGATCTTCGGTAATGAGCAGCAACCCAGTATAGCATTTGTGGCAGAATACGACGCACTCCCTGAGATTGGACACGCGTGTGGACATAATATTATCGCCGCCATGTCGGTAGGTGCGGCCCTGCTTGCGCAACGTGTTATGCAACAACACGATCTCCCTGGCACGATTGCCGTCATCGGTTCGCCCGCGGAAGAGGGCGGCGGTGGCAAGATTTTTCTGCTAGACGAACATGTTTTTGCACCATACGCCGCCGCTTTGATGTTCCATCCTGGCGACCATAATGAAGCCGATCCTGTCTCGAGTGCGCGTGAAGGTATTGATGTGCATTTCCAGGGCAAAGCGTCTCATGCTGCTGCTGCCCCAGAACAAGGCATTGACGCCGTACAGGCAGTAGTCAATTTCTTGACGCTCATCAATAGTATGCGCGCCACCCTCCGCAAAGATGCCAACATTCACTCCATTATTACCGATGGTGGGCAAGCACCCAATATTATCGCCGAACATGCATCGGTCCGCTTGCAGATTCGCGCTGCTGATAGCGATTACGTAGAGACGTTGCTCCAACGAGTGTTGACCTGTGCCACAGGCGCTGCCGGTGCAGTTGGCGCACAAATGAACTGGTCGCGCTTTGTTCCCGCGTATGCAAACTTACGCACGAACGAGACGCTCATCGATGTCTTACGCGAAGAAATGGCTCATGAGGACCGTGCGTCCGAACACACAGGAGCAATCATAGGTTCAACGGATATGGGCAACGTCTCGCATGCGCTCCCCGCGTTGCATGGCACCATTCAAATTGGACCCCGTGGCCTTGCTGCGCACACACGTGAGTTCGCGACCTATGCAATTGATAAAAGTGGTGATGATGCAGCCCTGGCAGGTGCCAGAATTCTGGCTCGTGTCGCGCTTCGTCTCCTCAATGCGCCAGGCCTGCTTGAGCAAGCTCGTCTTCAGCATACCCACTAGAACACTAGCACAAGGAGAACATATGCGCCGTCGTACCTTCAAACCCCATTGGTTCCTGCTTGTCGTCCCGTATGCGTGGGATATTCTGCTGATCCCCTGGATCAACACCATTCATGTTCATCTCTTTGGCATACCATTCCTTTTTCTATGGATGCTTTGTGGGATTGTCGTCACAAGCCTTAGTATCGTTATCGTCTATCAACTTGATAAGCGCTTCTCTTCTCAATAAAGCAAGGGGATAGCAATATGCTTCGTTCTGTAATCGCTCTGGTCATCGTTCTGGGCACCATGATAAGTGCATGGGTTATTTCGCGCAAAAAACACGTGAACTTGCAAGATTGGGCCGTAAGTGGTCGAGGAATGGGAGTTTTCTTGTTCTGGTTCCTCAGTGCGGGCGAAATATTTACGATCAATGCCTTCCTGGGCGGAAGTGGTTGGGCGTATGCCTATGGTGCACCTGGCTTCTATATCATTGGCAATGTTGCCCTAGCTTACACGCTGGGCTATTGGTTGCTGCCGAAGATCTGGCGGATTGGCAAGCGGCATTCACTCTTAACACAGGCCGATTACTACCAAAAACGCTTTGAAGCTCCCTGGCTCGGCTCTGTACTAGCCATTGTCGGCATCATGGCCTTAATTCCGTATTTACAACTACAGTTTACCGGCTTGAACTTAATATTGAAGCTGGCCTTTGGCACGTCAGTCAATACGACCCTGATACTGGTACTGGCGGCCCTTATTATGCTAGCCTTCATTATCGTTGCAGGATTACGCAGCATTGCCATCGCAAGCATCGTGAAAGACGTTTTCATGATCGGTATCTTGCTAGGCATCGCGCTCACCATCGCCAGCGTGGCGCATCTGGGATCAATCGGTACTATTTTTACCCGTATGAACCAGTTGCATCCGAACTATGGCTGGCTTCCAGGCATGGGCAAGGCTTCCAAGTTGCACTATACGCCGCTCTGGTTCATCTCGACGCTCCTCATGACCAACCTGGGTTTCTGGATGTTCCCACAGAGCTTTCAGGCCACGCTCTCCGCTCGCAGCGATGGAGTCATTCGGCGTAATGCCATTTTTCAGCCGTTGTATGCCCTGGCCTATTTCTTTAGCTTCACAATAGGCTTTGCGGCGCTCCTGGTCATCCCGCACCTATCGAATAGCAATGACGCACTGCTGGCTATCGTCGGCAAGGTGTACCCAGGCTGGTTTGTAGGTATACTGGCTGGAGCAGGAATATTGATCGCACTTGTGCCGAGTTCTTCGCTGATATTGACGGTTGGGACACTCTTTGCCAACAATATTTATCGTGGTATTCTCCGTCCACGCGCCTCTGATTCTATCGTGTTGCTGGTCAGCCGACTGGGAGCGGCGGGAGCAACGATCATCGCCATCGTGATGTCTATTAGTAGCAATCAAACGATCATCGATATCTTTCAAGTGGCGTACTCCGCGATTTCACAACTTGCCCCCGGCCTGCTCTTGAGTCTGCTCTGGCGGCGTATCACCAAGTGGGGTGTGCTCGCTGGTGTCATTGTCGGCATCATTGGCGTCACGGTGCCGTCAGCCATCGCCGCCGAGAAAGTCATCGCCTTCACTATGAACACTGACTTTGTCGCCGTTGTCCTCAACGCCCTGGTGACTATCGTAGTTAGCTTGCTTACACGCACCCCAAGCCAGGAGGCTATTGCCGTTGGCCTGGAGACACTAGCCGAAGCCGGTGACGTACAAGATGCACTCGTACCCACTGCTTTTGCAACACAGCAGGAGGAGTAGGTTGCCAAACGTGGGTCAAGCTCGGCGTCAAGCAGCAGGCAGCGTTGGATCACCGGGCAGCGCACGGTGCCGTACTGCTTGACGCATCGCATCGACGTTAAAAGCCATGTAGCAGCG
>DATAYF010000366.1:0-12828 GCA_036272735.1 Ktedonobacteraceae bacterium | reverse complement strand
CGTGCTGGCCTGTTTGCTGGCCATGAAGGCGACTTTGACGAGTGTCCCTGGTTTGCCAGCGGTCGTAAGTATCGGATGCGTCTTGAAGTATTGTTTGACATCGGCCACGGTAAACGCGGGAGTACCACTTCTCGTGAGCGGAATCATACCATTACCTCTGGGTATTTTTGTTTGGGCCGATGAAGTTGTTGGTGCAGGCACATTAGCCGGGGCGCGCCAGACCAGGCTACCGTCGCTCGCTTGCAGGGCATAAATGGGACTTTGACCGCCATTGGTACCTTGCGAGGAGATGTAGATAAGGTTGTTCGCTATGGCAAATGGAGAAATGACCAGTCCTGCAAATTGGCGATGCCAGAGCAAGCTACCATCACTGGCTCGTAACGCACACATGTACCCATCCTCCGAGCCAACATACACCATACCATTATTGACCGCACCAACAAACACCCCAAAGAAGCGTCCAGGGACATTGGGGAACGGCGAGAACAATTTATCGACGCGTTGATGCCACAGCAGGGAACCATTGTTCGCCCGCAGCGCAAAGACGGAATTGTCAGCCGTGCCAACGTAGATGACGCCGTTGCTCACGACTGGCGGCGTAATGATCGCGTAATCGACAACATAGCGCCAGAGCAGTGCACCGGTCCCGCCGTTGAACGCGCTAAGCGTGCGATCCGAGGCACCGCTATAGACGATCCCGTTGACGACGACCGGGGCAGACAACACTTGACCAAACTGTTGAAAGTTCCATAGGAGCTTGCCCGTTGTCGCGTTCAATGCAGAAACGCCACTTCGCGAACCATCCATACCAGCATAGAGGACGCCATTGGCGACCGTCAGGAACATTCCGGCAGGACCATTTGTGGGATAGTTCCAGAGCAGCGTGCCGTTGCTGGCGCGCAGTGCAGAGATAGCGCCGATGCCGCCACCCGCAAAAGTATACACAACGCCATTGGCAACCGCAATAGCACCGGGAGTACAGCAGTCCTGTTGATGATGGCTCCAAAGGAGCGAAGGGGCACCAGCACCCAGGTGCCACGCCTGCACGTCACTGCCCATTTTGCCAGCGACAACGTTGTTATCCAGTATCACGTAGAACGTCGTATGATCCATGCTGAACGAAGGAGCCATACGATCAAAATGATAGCGTGTTGTAGCTCCATTACGCATGTTCATCGCGTATAAGTAGTGAGCGTCATCAGTTTCGTATAGAGTGGATTGCACAATGTCTACTTTTTGAATACCAGCGTAATTGACACTATCAGGTGTGGTAGGAGGGACAGATGAGGGTGTCGCATTGGCATGGCGAGAACCGCCCGTTAAGCCATGTGCGGCAGGTTGGCGATGCGTAATGAGCACAAAAAATCCGCCAAGCACTACACATATGATGAGGATAGGGATGCCTAGCTTGAGAGCAAATGCTCTCAGCGTACATCGAGGATGCGCAGGTTCTGGTGCGGGATCATCTGAGTATTCAGGAGGAGTTTCTTTCATCGCGTCACGGCCTTTCAAATGTTCAATAAAACTTGCACTACACGGCCAGCCAGATTATGGCGTTTGCTAGTCAGAACATTGTACGTTCCCGATATTTATGAAGATGCCTGAAAGTAGGACGCTGTGACGAGACAAAAAGTTCCCATGCTGCAGAGATGCCTATTGATGGTCTCGGATACCATCAATAGGCATCTATGCAGCATTTCCCATAACCATTGTTATGAGTAAGGGCAGTGGCAGAACACTACAACTTTTTGAAGGTGCAGGTCACTTTGCCGAACTGCAAGGTGTCGCCGTCGTTGAGCGGTGTGGGCTTGTCGGGTTCCAGGCGCTTGTTGTTGACGCGCGTAGCGTTCGTGCTATTCAGGTCGGTGAGCACGAAGGTGCTGCCGATATGCTCGATGGTGGCGTGCAGGCGCGAAATCGTATCGGCCCCTTGCTGCTTGCTCAGGTCCACATCCGCCTGCAAGCCTTCGTCGATGTCGTGGTCGCGCCGCCCGATTACCGCGTGCTCACCTTTGAGTTGGACGCGCTCGCCATTGCTCAAAATCAAGGTTCCCCAGAGAGCAGTGTTCTCGACGGATGGTGCGGGGCGCGCCTGTAACGGTTGCTCCGGCATCGTCGGTTGCGTATTGATGGATGGTGGTGTGTAATATGGAGCCTGTTGTTGCGTCGCGTCCTGAGCCAATGATTGCGGTTGTGCAGGCTGCGCTGGAACCGTTGGCTGGTCAGCGTTCGTGGCCTGTTGTGCCGCCTGGTTGGATGGCGTGTAATAGACCTTTTGCGGGCGCGGCGGCGGCACGGCGTGCGTCTCCTTCTTTTGTCCAGGCGTCAACGTCACCTTAGGTTGTGGCACAACCTGTGGCGTCTGCGTTGTTGGCGGGACGTATGGTTCGGGCTGCACGGGATTGGTCACCTGCGCTGGCTGAGTGGGCACCGGAGGCGGCGTGCTGGGCTGTTTGGGCGGCGTATACGTGGGTGTGGCCGGTGGTGTGTAGAACGGAACCGGCGGCTGTTGCTGCGCGGGTGGCGGCACGAGCGATGGCTGTGTATGTTTGTACGTCACCATTGGCGCTGGTGTCTGCGGCGGCGTTTGTGGAGCCTGCCGCTGGGCCTGGGCTGAAACAGCGCTAAACGAGGACGAACCACACTTGGGACAAAATGCCGCGCCCGGTTTCATCTCAGAATTACACTTGTTGCAATACAAGCGCGGCGGCGTCAATGATTGCCCACATCCTGTGCAGAAGGTGTCGCCTACCTCATACGGAGTATTACAATTTGCGCACCGCAACTGACCGCCAGGGGCGAACGGCGCTGGTTGATACGTGGGTGCCTGGGTTGCTGGTGCTGGTGTGTAGTATGGTTCCCCTTGAGGTGCCATCCTGGGCGGCGTATTGAATGGATTTGACATTGGGGGAGCTGACTGCTGCTGTATCAACGGCATTACGTTGTACGGGATCGGGCCAGCCTGCATGCTCGGCACCTGCTGGCGTACCAGGCCATCGACCATGTTGAGCACCTGGTTGCCCATGCTCGCCTGGCGGAACGCACCGACGCCCGCCGTTATCGCCAGCGGCCATAGCACCACCGCGCCGATCAAGCCCACGGCTCCCACGGCGGCTTTATCGATCCAGCGCTGTTGACCAATTGTCGCCAGTACGCCACCCGACGTGCGCTGCAAGTTGAGTGAGAGCGCCGCCTGCATGCCGATAATAGCCTCGAAGTCTCCGCCACGCTTGAGCTGAACCAGCATCTGATCTTTGGTACCAATCTGCTGCGCCTGATAGCCCTGCGCCTGGTAAGCATTGACGAGATCACGAGCGAGTCGCTCAATATCTATTTGATCCGAATTATAGAAACGGGCATCCATCCTGTATCCTCCGCGTTATGGTATGTTTGGCTGTACTGATCTCTTCTATAGGAGTAAACGTTCATCATTGCCGATTTTCAAAAGTCTTCTCAATAATCTACGCAGGTTCAGCGTCAGGGTTGAAGAAATGCTTGCAAGATCATTCACCAACCATAGGTGCGGTAAATATTCAGGGTTTGCTGGTCGCCCGGCACGTAGCTGACCATCGAGTAGCTGTGAATGCCGGTAAATACCGTCGTTGCCGTGCGCAATGTCACACGGCCCAGGTGGCTATGCTGGATTTGAAAGACGAACGAGGGGACTGGTTTGCCACGTGGGTATGCCGCCGCTGCGATGCGCTTGAATTCAGGATACTCGCGCAATTGCCGCCACAACGCCTTGTATTCCGGCAGATGCGTTATCGTGCGCGTATTGTACAAAAAATCGCTGACCAGGCGGCGGGCCAGGTTCTCCCAACCGTGGAAGCGCCGCCGCGTTTGCGGATCAAACAGTAGCTCCAGCAGATGCAATTGACGCCCCGCCTCCGCCTCCGCCTGTGTCTCAAACAGCGTGATGGCAGCCTCGTTCCAGGAGTGCAGGTACCATAAGCGATCAAGCGAGTGCGCTGGATAGGCAGTGTTGTGCACCAGCAGACTCGCCAGGTCGCCTAGATCCAGCAGTGTGCTCTCGAACTGCTCAGTATCGATTAAATTGCCGGTCAATTGTGTATAGGCATCATACAAACGTTGCCGCTCATCGACCTGCAATTCCAGCGCGCGGGCAATATTCTGTACAACGTGCGGGGAAGGATTGATACGCTGCCCCGTCTCCAAATGGTAGACATACGTACGTGACAGCCGCGTCGCTTGCGCGAGTTGTCCCTGCGACATGCCATGTTGCTGCCGAAAATAGGCGATCAGGTGCGCGAAATCGACGGTGTTCTCAATTGTCATCATTCAACCTGCTTAACTACTTCCCCATACCCATTCATTTGAATGCCGGGAAAGACCCGATAGTTCCAACATTGGTTAACCACCATATACTACCTATGCGAAAACCTGAGCGCGCAGCGCTAGCCACGACAGTGGCGTTGGTTTTCGGAATAAGGACATCGTGCCGTTAGCTACTTGCTTATTATGCCTTAAAAAATGTTAGCTGGCAACCTTCACATTCATGCCCCTGCCTTTTATAATTGCAGTAATGGGGATGTTGTTGCTTGTAGAGGCGACGGAGTTGTCGTTCTGGGTACTTTTGGAGTACCCCTTATGAAGAGGAGCTATAGCTAATGTCCGACCCATCGCTTATCAGAACATCGCTCGCCGACGATGGAGAAGAATTTCAAAAGACCCATCCCTGGGTGCGCAATTATGAAGAGGGTGTGCCCACGCGCATCACCACGCCAGACCATCCACTCACCTGGCTTCTCGATACTGCCGCTAGTAGCTTCCCTGGCCGCTCAGCATTGATCTACTATGGAGCCAGGTTGTCCTATGCACAGCTCTCCAATCAAGCGAACCAATTTGCTATTGGCCTTCAGCAGCTTGGCGTGCAAAAAGGTGATCGCGTCGCCATTGCCTTGCCGAATATCCCGCAGTATCCCATCGCTTTTTATGGAGCGTTGCGCGCCGGGGCGATTGTCGTGCCCACCAACCCGCTCTACACCGAGCGCGAGATGCAACACCAGCTCGCCGACAGCGGTGCGAAAGTGCTGATCATGCTCGATTCGTTTTACCCAATCGTGCGTGCGGTGCGCAAGAACACCGCGCTCAAACATATCATCATTACCAGCCCGGCCGATTTCTTGCCATCCATTCTGCATGTCCTCTATCCGCTCAGCCAGCGTCACAACAAAGTTCCACAGCCAGCGCTGACCGATAAAGAGCTACGCGAGGACCCCATGTTGCACAACATACGCTCCATCCTAAAAAATCATGGCGAGATCAAGCGCTTCAACCTGCCTATCGAGAGTGCTAGTGACGATCTGGCGGTGCTGCAATACACGGGTGGCACGACTGGTCTATCAAAGGCGGCCATGCTCACCCATCGCAATCTGCTTGCCAACACCTTGCAGAATAGCCAGTGGGTGCCACGCATACAGAAAGGCAAAGAGACCACGCTCTGTGTAGCGCCTTTCTTCCATTCGTACGGGCTTACCGTGTGCATGAACGTCTCGATCTACACAGCGGCGACCATGATTTTATTGCCACGTTTCAGTGCGAAAGACACGCTCGACGCCATTCGTCGCCACCATCCAACGTTATTTCCGGGCATCCCCACCATGTACATCGCCATCATGCGCGAAGCAGGTCAGCGTAGCGATTACCTGCAATCCATTCAATATTGTATCAGCGGCGCGGCCCCACTCCCCGCCAAAGTGCAGCAGGATTTCGAGGCCATGACGCACGGCAAACTGGTCGAGGGCTATGGACTGAGCGAAGCCTCACCCGTGACGCACGCGAATCCGCTGACCGACAAGTGTCGCAACGGTAGCATTGGCCTGCCCATATCTGGCGTCGAAGCCGCTATCCGTAAGCCAGAGACCGGTGAACTGTTGCCCGTCGGTGAGGTGGGCGAGATTGTGGTCAAAGGGCCGAACATCATGCGTGGTTACTGGCAGCGCGAGGAGGAGACCAGGCAGACCTTCGTTGACGGCTGGATGCGTACCGGCGATATCGGCAAGATGGATGGAGAAGGCTACTTCTACGTCGTTGATCGTGCGAAGGACATGATCGTAGCCAGCGGCTTCAACGTCTACCCACGCGAGGTAGAAGAGGTGCTATTCACGCACCCGGCCATCGCGGAAGCAGCCGTTGTCGGTATCCCACACGAATATCGTGGCGAGACCGTCGCGGCCTTTATCGTGCTCAAGCCTGGCTTCACGGCAAGTGAGGAACTACGTAGCGAAATTATTACCTTCTGTAAAGCGCAGCTCGCCGCGTACAAAGTGCCAAAAGTGCTAGAGTTCCGCGAAGCGCTGCCAAAATCACTCATTGGGAAAGTGCTCAAACGTGAGCTACGCGCGCAGCAAGCGTGACGAGGAACAATGCCGTATTTTAACCTTTTTAGCCTGACGATACGACGATAGTACCATGCGACCTTGCATACAAAGGAGAATAGGATATATATGTCCACGACCATGAAACCGACAGAACAGGGCACCGCATTTCTGACAACGCCTGTCAGCGAGAGTGCCGATAAAATCTTCACATTAGAGCAACGCGACGAAGAGCAGCGCCTGCTTGAGGAGTCGAGCGCCACCTTCGTCGAGCGCGAAGTCAAGCCGCTGGTCGAGGCCATCGACCGCCAGGAGCCGGGCGTCATGCCTGGTTTGCTCAAAAAAGCCGGAGAGCAGGGCCTGTTGAGCATCGAAATACCTGAAGAGTACGAGGGGGCGGATCTGGGCCTACTTACCGCCGTGCTCGTAGCGACCCAGCAGCGCGAAGCCTCGTTCAGCGTGGCCTACGGTGCGCACACCTCGATTGGTAGCCTGCCTATCGTCTACTACGGCAATGAGGAACAGAAGCAGAAATATCTCCCCAAAATCGCCAGCGGCGAATGGATCTCGGCCTACGCCCTGACCGAGCCAGGGGTTGGCTCCGACGCCATGAATTTGAGCACGCGTGCCGAACTGTCGGAGGATGGCAAGTATTATATTCTCAACGGCACCAAGCAGTGGATCTCGAATGCTGGTTTTGCCGATGTAATGGTTGCTTTCGCTCGCGTAGGCAACGAACGACCCTCGGCGTTCATCGTCGAGACAAGCTGGCCCGGCGTTTCCACCGGTAACGAAGAGAACAAAATGGGCATCAAAGGCTCCTCCACACGCCAGGTCTATTTTGATAACGCCAAAGTGCCGGTGGAAAACGTGCTCGGTCAGTTGCACAAAGGCTATAAGATTGCCTTCAACATCCTCAATATTGGACGCCTGAAGCTCGGTGCTGGGACCGTTGGTGGTGCACGTAGCGCCCTGGGACTGGCCGCAACCTACACCACCGAACGCAAATCCTTTGGCCAGTTCCTGCATAGCTTCGGCATGATCCAGAAGAAGCTGGCACGCATGGCCGCTGAGACCTACGCCGCCGAGAGTGAAGTCTTCCGCACCGCCGCCAACATCTCGCAAGCCCAGAGCAGTGAAGGCGATACCGAGGCCATGTTCAAGGCCGTCGAAGAGTACGCCCTGGAAGCCTCTATCGCCAAGGTGCACGGCAGCGAGACATTGGCGATGGTTGTTGACGAAGGTGTGCAGATCTTCGGTGGCTACGGCTTCATGCACGAGTACCCCATCGAGAAAGCCTATCGCGACGCCCGCATTCAGCGCATCTTTGAGGGCACCAACGAGATCAATCGTATGGTCGCGGTCAATTCGCTCTTCCGCCGTGCCATGAGCGGCAAGATCGACATGATGAGCAAGTTCGCGGAGATCGACGCTCGCATCAAAGCCAATCAGCCGTTGAACAAAGCTGGTGAAGACGTACCGGAAGAGCTACGCGCCCCCAGCAACGCGTTGGAGCGCGCCAAAGATGCCACCATCTACGAGGCCATGCTGGTCGCGCAAAAATATATGCAGACGATGGCGCAGGAGCAGGAATTTCTGGATTACCTGGCGAACCTGCTGATCGAACTCTACGCCATCGATAGCACGCTTGCTCGCGCCATTCAAGCCGTGCGCCGTGGCGATGCCGATAGCGCCTTACACGTGAAACTGGCACAACTGGCAACCTGGCTGGCGTTCGCACGCATCCATACCAATCTCGATCAACTCATCATGTCCTACACGGACGCCGACAAGGTCGAGAAGGTGATGGGGCGGGTCCGCAGTTACGTTGGTGACTACATCATCAACGGCGTGGCAATCCAGCGCGACATCGCTCAGGCGGTGGTTGAAAAGTTGGGCTATCCTATCGCCTAGCCATACAGTTTGGATAGACCATCAGCATACACGAGAAAAAAGAGCATGCAAGTTGGCGAGATTACCACCTGGGAACGCACGTTTACGGCCGACGATGTACGACTGTTTGCGCAAGTTTCAGGCGACGAAGGCATTCACCATATGCAACCCGACGAACAGGGACGCCTGATGGTGCACGGTTTGCTGACCGCCACGATCCCAACCAAGTTGGGGGGCGACATCAACTATATTGCACGCGAGATGCGTTTTGAATTCATCCGCCCGGTGTTTGTTGGTGACACTATTCACTGCGAATTGGTAGTCACCGACATGGAAGTATTGCCGGGGCGTGTGAAGCTTGCATCCGACTTCGTATCTCGCAATCAGTATGGTAAAGAGGTATTAAAGGGAAGTTTTCAGGGTGTCATACGCACGCCTGAACTATAGGTTTCTTTTCTAGAGGAGCAAAAGACATGCCAGAAGCAGTCATTGTAAGCGCGATCCGTACGCCCATCGGCCGGGCGAACAAAGGCGTCCTCAAGGATGTGCGCGCGGATGACCTGGCCGCCATCGCGGTAAGAGCTGCGGTCGAGCGCGTTCCGCAGCTTGATCGTTCGTTGATAGAAGATCTGATCCTTGGCTGCGCCTTCCCCGAAGGCGAGCAAGGCATGAACCTGGCGCGCCTCGTCGGAGCGCTGGCCGGACTGCCGGAAACCGCTGGCGGCGTGACCGTAAACCGTTTCTGTGCTTCCAGCCTGCAAGCCTTTAACATGGCAGCCCAGAGCATCATGCTGGGCATGGGCGACGTCATCGTCGCGGGCGGCGTCGAGAGCATGTCACGCGTACCGATGGGCGGCTTTAACCCAAGCTTCAACCCACGCCTGGTTCAGCCCAAAGAGGGCGAGAAGAACAGTTCGCCCTATCCGCCCTGCGAGCTTGAGTACGGCTATTCGAGCTACATTCCTATGGGCATGACTGCCGAAAACCTGGCGCGCGACTACAAGATCAGTCGCGAGTCCCAGGATGCATTCGCGCTGCGCAGTCACCAGCGAGCGATTGCCGCCATCGATAATGGCACGTTCAAGCGCGAAATCGTACCCGTGCCCCTGCCTGACGGGCGCACGATGGATACCGACGAGGGTCCACGCCGCGACACCTCGCTGGCAAGGTTGGCAAGCCTGGAACCGGCCTTCATCAAAGGTGGCTCGGTGACGGCGGGCAATTCCAGTCCCCTCAACGATGGGGCCTCGGCTGTGGTGCTGATGTCGGCAGAGAAAGCACGCGAACAGGGCATTACGCCGCTGGCGAAGGTGCGCACGATGTCGGTCGCGGGTGTGCGCCCGGACATCATGGGCATCGGCCCGGTGCCAGCCATTCGCAAGGTGCTACAACGCTCCGGCCTGCAGCTTAGCGACATCGATATTATCGAGATCAACGAAGCCTTCGCGGCCCAGACGCTCTCCGTGGTGCAGGAACTGGGCATCGACGAAGAGAAGCTCAACCCGCACGGCGGCGCGATTGCTCTGGGCCACCCGCTGGGCTGTAGTGGCGCACGCCTGATTGTCACCTTGCTCAACGATTTGCAGACCAGGGACAAGACGGTGGGCCTGGCTACTCTGTGCGTCGGCGGAGGGCAGGGCGTGGCGGCCTTGATCGAGAGGATAGGAGGATAGCATAAACGATGACCTATCAAATTCGTAAAGCGGCGGTGCTGGGCGCTGGCGTCATGGGTGCGGCTATCGCGGCCCACCTTGCTAACGTCGGCATCCCAAGCCTGCTCCTCGATATCGTGCCAGCCAACGCGCAAGACCGCAACGTGATCGCACGCGGCGGGCTGGACAAGGCGCTCAAGGCCAGGCCAGCCGCATTTTACAGCAAGCGCAGCGCGAGCCTCATTACCATCGGCAATATCGAAGATAACCTGCAAGATCTGGCGGGGGTCGATTGGGTCATCGAGGTGGTTATCGAGCGGCTCGATATCAAGCACGATCTCTACAACAAACTAGAAAAGTTTATTGGACCTGACACCATCATCACCTCCAACACGTCGGGCTTACCAGCGCACATGCTGGTAGAGGGGCGTGGCGAGCAGTTTCGTCGCCATTTCCTGATTACGCACTTTTTCAATCCGGTGCGCTACATGCCCCTGCTTGAACTGGTGCCCAATGTCGATACCGACCCGGCATTGTTGCAATTTATGCAGCAGTTCGGCAGCGAAGTGCTGGGCAAGGGTGTGGTCATCTGTAAGGATACCCCCAACTTCATTGCCAACCGTATTGGCGTCTATGGGTTCATGTCAACGATCAAGCGCGCATTGGATGAGGGGTACAGCATCGGCGAGGTCGACACCATCCTGGGTCCGAATATGGGGCGTCCCAAATCGGCAGTCTTCCGCACGGCAGACCTGTCAGGCCTGGACACGCTGGTGCACGTCTCCGAAAACCTGTACGAGAATGCGCCTGACGATGAGCAGCGCGAAACCTTCCGCGTGCCGGAACTGCTCAGTGAGATGACGCAACGGGGGTGGTTAGGCGAGAAGAGCGGACAGGGCTTCTATAAACGCATCAAGAATACCGACGGAGCTTCGACCATTCTTGAGCTTGATCCCAAAACGATGGAGTATGTGCCGCAGCAAAAGGTGCGCTACGACTCGATTGGGGTGGCCCGCAACCAGGATGAGCCACTCAAGCGTATGCATACGGTTTTGAACGGTGATGACCGCGCCAGCCAGCTCGCCCGTGAGACCACGGCGGATGCGCTGATCTACGCCGCCAATCGGGCCGGTGAGATTGCCGACGATATCGTGTCCATCGACAACGCCATGCGCTGGGGCTTCAATTTCGACCTGGGCAATTTCGAGGTCTGGGATGCGCTGCTCCGGGATCCCGCGCTGCTACAAAAGGTCTTTGCTGGACGTGAATTGCCAGAACTGGTCAAACGCGTGCAGGAACAGGGCCAGGGCACCTTCTACACAGGTGAGGCGAACGCACGGCGCTACTTCGATTTCCACAGCAACGAGTATCGACCGGTACCACAGCCCGAAGGAAACATCACGCTAGGCGCGCTCAAAGTCGACAACAAGGTCGTACGCGACAACGGTTCGGCGGCCCTGATCGATATGGGCGATGGCGTCGCGTGTTTAGAGTTCCACACCAAGATGAACTCGATTGACGAAGGCATCATCGAAATGTTGCGCTATGCCGTTGAGGAGGGCCCCAGGCAGTTTAGGGCGCTGGTCATCGGTAACGAGGCCGCCGATTATTCAGCAGGAGCCAATCTCTTGCTGGTATTGATGGGGGCCAGGCAGGGCGCGTGGGACATGCTGGAAGGTGCCATCAGCGGCTTGCAACAGGCGCACCAGTTGCTGAAGTATAGCCCCATTCCAGTAGTTGCCGCCCCCACAGGTCGTGCACTGGGTGGAGGCTGCGAGGTCATCTTGCACAGCAACCATACACGTGCGTTGGCAGAGTCGTACATTGGGCTGGTCGAGGTCGGCGTGGGGCTGGTACCGGCGGGTGGTGGTTGTAAAGAGATGTTGCTGCGCTACGGAGCCAACATCGAGTCGCAAATCGCCAAAAAGACGGGCGGCCCATTCAATCCTGCGCGCAAAGCGTTCGAACTGATTGCCGTTGCCACAGTCTCCACCAGCGCGACGCAGGCTCAAGAGTATCGTTTCCTGCGTAAAACCGATAGGATCACCGTCAACCGCGCCATGCTGCTACGCGACGCCAAGGCCGACGCGCTACAATTGGCCGATGCGCAAAAGGCAGGGAAATGGCAGCCCGCCCAGCCCCAACAACTGCTGCTGCCAGGAGCAGGCGGACGTTTGGTGCTGGAACAGCAGGTAGATGGCTTGCTACTAACCAGCAAAATCAGCGAGCACGACGCGGTCGTGGCGCGTCACCTGGCGCGAGTGCTGACCGGCGGTGATTGCTCACCAGTGACGCCGCTCACCGAGCAGCAGGTGTTGGATCTGGAGCGCGAAGCCTTCCTCAGCCTCAGCGGTATGGAGAAAACCCAGGAGCGCATGCAGGCCATCCTGATGACAGGCAAGCCCTTGCGTAATTAGGGGATAAGCAAACAACCTTCGACTTTACTCCTGGTCCTTTGGGCGGTCAACGATGACCGCCCTCTCTCATTTTTGGCCCGCTTTTCCCCTCCTCTGAGGAGGCTATCCCGTTCATTTCGTGGAATTCCTGTTTCACGTTGTTCGTCTTTGTCCCTGATAATTCGGCCCATATACTGTCAATTCAACTGTCAAATTTTGACCCCTTACAAAAGCATGGGAAGCAGCTGACCAGTACCCACTAATTTGGTTCTCCCACGGAAATAGGCCCTCTTCTTCGTCCAAGAAGACGATGGATCTTGCGCAGGCACCGTGAGCTTTTCCGTCTGTTCTGGAAGCACCAATCCAAGGCGAAGGTGAGGGAACCGAGGCTATCGTTCGAGACAATGACGTTGATCCGGGCCAATGGCAGCAATCAACCGACGTCGGGGGGGACGGAGCGCATCCGTGGCGAATTACAGTCATCCGAGCGCGAAAGCCCCTGTGTTTCAACCAGGGGATGAAGCGCCGTTCCTTTTGTGGGAGGGACGG
>DATAYF010000365.1:0-5165 GCA_036272735.1 Ktedonobacteraceae bacterium | reverse complement strand
TGGTGTTTGGAAGAAGGAGTTCTGCCTACTTCGACCTGCGGACCCTTGACGGAACAAAGGTCTATGCCAGTGCGAATCACAAAACATTGGTCTGTGTTCAAAAAGCTTCAAGTTGTTTAGTTGAAAGGAGAAGTGGCATTCCTCCCACGCCTGAAGGCGCAGGTATCCCGCCGCAATGATCATGAAAAATACACTGGTCGAAAACTCCAATGTAGTCTACTGCTATCATTGTCACGCTGAACTCCCGCTACGGGCGCGCTTCTGTAGCGTTTGTGGCGATAGCATCGACAATGCCGATGCTATTGAGGATGAGGACACTATCGTCACAGCGGCAGTGCAGGATGAGGACACTATCATTACAGCGGCAGTGCAGGACGAAGATACAACGACGCAACGCATTGCCTCGTTACTTCCGCCTAAATCGTCGGTCCGCCAGACGTTGTCCAGTATCCTTCGCATGATACGAACACTACCCGGTGAGCTTGAGCCGGAGGTAGAAGCGCCTTCCATACCGGAGAAGCCCGCAGAGAAAGTGGAGTCAACGGATACCACACAGACGCAGGGGCTTCAACTCATAGACATGGTCACAAGCAAAGCCAGCACGGCACGAATGGTGCTTGTACTGTGCGTTGTAGGCCTTGTCACCCTGCTCATTCAGGGCTACCACCTGACTACCGCGCCAGATATCTTCTCAGATGAAGGTGACTATCTCTTAGTGGGAACAAATATTGCCAGAGGTCTCGGGCTTGTCGTAGACCATAGTGCCTTCCTGTGGCACCCACCGTTCTACATGCTGGTCGAGGCGGCCTATATCAAGCTTACAAGGCTTACAAATGCAGATCCCCTGACCGCGGTTCTCTCCGTGCGCGATCTCAACGTTTTCTTTTCTGCCTGTACCGCGGTGCTGCTCGTACTTTTTGGGCGTAAGCTCCATAGCTACAAAGCTGGTTTGTTTATGGCCGCATTGTTTATTATGGATCCATACGTACAGCGGATAAATCGTCGCAATATGCTCGAAACACTCGCAATGCTGTGTGCCCTACTTGGCCTGTACATTTTCTTCACCCGTCGGCCGCACCTCACGAGATGGCAACGCCTCGCCGCAGGCATCGTCTTTGGTCTGGCCGTGCTCACCAAAGAACCTATGTTTCTCGAACTACTCGCCTTAATCATTTGTGTGCTATTGTTTAGACGCCATCAACTCCGTGATGTGCTCTGGGTTGCCACAATTGCCAGCAGTCTCTATCTGCTTTACCCGCTATGGACAATTATCTCTGGTCAATGGAATAACTATCTCTCTTATAAGCTTTTTAACGTTAGCCGCATCGTCGACTCGATCATAAGCCAGCGGCCTGCCTCTACCCCCAAAACTATCACGCTCGTGCTGGCAACTAGAGGTGATCTCCTGACCAACCTCACGGACAGGCTTTTCCCGTATGGCTCGAGTTACCTGCTCATCGCACTTGCTGCGCTCTTTACCATCTTGCTTATTCTCCGCTACAGGCATCTGCTCGCAGCGCGTTACCTTATCTCGTGGAGCGTCTTCAGCTTTGGTTTCGGTCTCATCCTGGGAAGGATAAGCGATCAATATTTCTACTATCTGGTTGTACCATCAATTGTCGTGTCCGGGTACATCCTGGCATCACTTTTTGAGACGGCCCTGTTACCCACCTTAAAGAAAACATCGATAAGGAAATTATCGGTCTTGCACCAGGGTCATTCGCTATTTCCCATTCCACCGGCGATCTATCAGGTGATCTGGAGATCAGTTTTCGCTGTTTTCTGTGTAACGTTTCTTTATAACGGCTTTGTATGGACGAAAATGTATGCCTTAGGCTCCGATGATGCCTATATGCAAATCGTTAGATATATCGAAGCGAATGTTCCTGCAGGAGCAAGTATCGAAGCCAGTGATGATGTTGCCGTTTACTACTTATCTCCTTCCTATGTTACTTTCCTTGATCGTGGGACACAAACGATAGAGGACAGGCATATACGCTACTTCATCATGAGTTCCAAGGATGCTGCAGGTGGCATCGATGCTATGACCCCCCAACTATATACCTGGGTCATACACAACAGTTCTCCGCTTTTAGTGCTGAATGATTCCAGCTTTGGGAAGATCGGGCTGTACCAGCTTAAGCCGACCGCTATGCTGAACAGTGGAGCAGGCGTACAACAAGCGGATAGACCTTCGGCACCACCATTCTCAAATCAGTCTTCTGGCCCGCTGTCAATTGTTTTAAGGGAGCACCTATAGCATGAAAACCGCAAAAACGCAGGTCGTTGCTTTCGATGCCCGCTATGTGAACGACCAGTATCACGGTATTGGACGCCATGCATATAGTTTGCTCGACGCCTTGACAAGGCTCGATCACCACCGGCGCTACCTCGTCTTCTATAATCCAGACTATCCCAATTCACGATTTTCTATGGATGCCTTGAAGGCGCGAGCGAATGTCGAGTTGCGACCTGTACGACTACCGCTCTATTCTGTCCATGAGCAAATTATCTGGCCGTTCCTACTCACCCATGAAGGAGTCGATCTCTTTCACTCACCGTATGTCCTCCTTCCATTGTTGGCTCCGCTCAAATTGATCATGACGGTACACGATCTCATCTTCGAGTGCTACCCAGAATATAGGCCACAAAGTTACTTACAAAAATTTTATCAACCAATAACGCAACTTGGCATCAAACGGGCAAAGCGTGTCCTCACGGTTTCAGAGTCTACCGCTCGTGATATGCAGGCGTTCTATCACATTAGCCGAGCCAATATTCAGATCATTGGTAACGCTATCGATCCAACCTTCAAGCGGGAGCATAATCAGCAGCGCCTGGCAGAGGTACGAGAGCGCTACGGTCTGCCTGAACGCTTCATCCTCTCAGTTGGAGCAGGTCGACCACATAAAAATATCGAGACCCTGGTTGAGGCTTTCGCGCGCCTCGATCCTGCTCTCACGGAAACGCTGGTGATAGTGGGAAAGCATGATCCACGCTTTCCCGATAGCGTAGGTGCCCGCATCAATGCCCATGATATCGCGCACAGGGTCATACGACTTGGCATGATCCAGGAAGCAGATCTCCCGGTGGTCTATAGCCTTGCCACGGTCTTTGTTTTCCCATCGCTGATAGAAGGCTTCGGACTTCCTCCCCTGGAAGCAATGGCGTGTGGCACGCCCGTTCTCGCCTCAGCAACCTCGACAGTATCCGAAGTGGTTGGTGACGCGGCCCTTGCATTCGATGCGTGCGACACGCAGCAATTAACTACTGCTCTGCATAAAGTCTTGCGCGACAAAACTCTGCGTAGCATGCTGAGCCAACGTGGTGAAGAGCGGGTCAAGGCATTCACATGGGAACAGGTTGCGCGAGCAACACTTGAAGCGTATGAATCAGTTGAGGTTACAGATGGGAGGGTATTTCACGCTGTCGCACACCAATGACATTGGCTGAAACAAATGTATTAACTGCGCTTTCCACGCTAATAGACTCTATAGTTCTCTCTGTTCTCTATTATAGGAAGGATACTACTTTATGAGAAAGTATGCCACAGAGCTTTCAATAAACCGCGACGGTCTCGTAACAACAGCACGGCGACTCGGCACCCAAATTCTTACGAATCAATACCTCCGTCATAACATTCTGCTTTTGGCTACCAACGTCCTTGCGGGAGCCTTTGCCTATCTTTTGCATCCATTTCTTGCTCACATCATGAGCATTCAGGAGTATGGGCAAGTTGCGACATTCATCGCCCTTTCTCTTGTGCTTGCTACCCCAACGCAGATCATTGCAACTGTTGCAGCAAAGTATACCTCTTCTTTATCTACCAGAGGGGACGATGCCAGGCTCAACGACTTCATTAGGCGACTTACAGGAAGGCTCCTCATGGCTGGCGTTGCTACCGCTGCAATTTTCGCCGCTACCAGTAGCTATACATCCTCCTTTTTTCACCTTGATTCACCGCAGGAAGTTATGCTCTTCAGTTTGGGGTTTATCGTCGTGTTTACGACGCCGCTCAACCAGGGAGTACTGCAAGGGTTACAGTCCTTTGGTTGGTACGCTGGGGCTACGCTCCTGGCAGCCTTCCTTCGTCTGGTACTCGCTATCGGTTTCATACTTGCAGGACTCGGCGTCAATGGTGCCATACTCGGCATTGTGTTGAGTTCGGTGCTGGCATACCTTGCCAGACTCCTGCCTTTACGAAGAGTCCTCCAGGGACCACGAACTCCCACAGGCTCATTGCGCTCACTCTGGCTCTACTCAATTGTCATGGCAATCGCAGCTACTGGCATCGTCGCTCTTACCAGTATCGATACGGTGCTCGCAAGGCATTTTTTGAACGCCTCAGACGCGGGATTATACGCTGCTTTAGCCACCATAGGCAGGATAGTTCTATTCGTTACGAATAGCGTTGCCATCATCATGTTCCCACGGGTAGTGACGCTCCATGAGAGAGGAGAGCCACATGCACATGTTGTGGTTCAGGCAGTACTGGGGATTTTAGCACTTGGCCTGGTGGTCGAGGCGGCGTTCTGTCTTGCTCCTTCATTGATTACAAAACTCTTGTTTGGTCAGGCTTTCATCTCAATCGCCGGGCTGTTGCCGCTTTATGGAGCGGCTATGCTGCTGCTCGCCTTCACGCAGGTTTTAGCTATGTATTTTCTCGCCATTGGCAATCGTCTCTTTGTGCTCGTGGTCTTCTCCGCGTGTGTATTGCAGATCGCGCTTATCGCCTGGCACCACGTCCAGATCGTCCAGGTAGTTCAAGGAGTGCTTATTGCCGACGCTGCTCTTGCCCTTGCTCTATCACTTGCATGGATAGTGACCTACCGCAGAAACAAGCTGCGTTCTGCGACGCACGGCATAGCGTAGATGGTTGAGATGATGGTTGGATGGCCTGAGGTGCCAGCGCCTCAGGCCATCCAACTATGGGCCAAAGTACTAGTTTGTCCTCACATCTTACCCCTGCTCCTGGTAGCCCCACCCCATATTAATCGGCGGCTGTGGCCTTCTGGTATACTCTGTACACGAAGGGACACCGATGAAAAAGACATCCGACATCCAAGAAGTGATGGAAGCCGTAGCATTGCAAGATGCTGATGAAAGTGTCGCAACCGTCGTCACTGTTGATTTACATGGCCGCACCTGGAGGGTCAATAGCATCT
>DATAYF010000364.1:0-33429 GCA_036272735.1 Ktedonobacteraceae bacterium | reverse complement strand
CTGGCTGTTCCAGGATCTTGTCCTCTCGCTCATCCACACTCAGCAGATCGAGTCCTTCCGCCCCAGAAGAAACTAACAGAGTAGTACTAGAGGCGCATTCACAAGCTGCAAGCGACGGGATATATAGTTACGATCTTCGTTGACCGCCTTAGCGATTTGAGCCTGCATAAATTCCATATCGTCCACCATCTTCTGGAAGAGCTTGCCCTCTTCCAGTGGTGTCAGATCCTCACGCTGGATGTTCTCCGTCACCGTCAGCGTGATCATCTCCCGATCCGTGTAGGATTGCATCACCACCGGCAGCACCTTCAGTCCTGCTCGTTTGGCGGCATCGCGTCGGCGATGGCCGCCGTCAGTTGGTATTCATCCGGCTTTTCTGGATGGGGGCGAGCAACCAGCACGCCCTGAAATCCCTGACTTTTTATGGTTTTTACAAGTTGCTGTAAGCTTTCCTCGTCCATCGCATCACGAGGCTGATACGGATTGTCGTGGAGCAGTTTGATAGCAATACGTTGTGACTGCTGCTCGTGGATCTGGGGTTGCACTTTTGTGAGTTTACCTGCTGAGGAAACATTTGAGGTTGACGTGTTTGGGGTCATTGTCTGCTTGTGGCCTAAGTTTTGTGCTGCTTTTTGCATCCAATTCATTACATGTTGTAACCTTTCGCTCTAATAACAACATCTTTTCATGCCTATATTATAACGCTGTATTGTGTAATTTACAAATTTTCGCATATTGTCTTCACACGATGTTCACAACTCCATAGACGAACGTGATGCTCCCCGGGGAGCATCACGTTCGTCTATGGAGTTGTGATGGTTTTTTTGATGATTTTTCAGCGTCTGACGCTATTCTTCTACGACCACGAGCGCATGGACCCGTCCCACCTGGAAATGATCCGGCCAGCGCATAGGCAACGCTTCCCAACTCATCCCTGCATCAGCGGAGCGGAAAATGCCTTTATTGCTGCCTGCATAAAAGACTCCCGGTTCGGCTGGATTGGCAGTCAAGACGCAGGTCAGTAATCCCTTTTCCTCAGGCAAACCGGCTCGCACCTGTTGCCACGCACTGTCCTGGCTACGACGGTAAACTGCTGACTCTGCGCTTTGTGGATTATGGGCTTGCTGTGGACCATGGGCCGCCGATATGACTAGCGTGTTCGGATCAGCGGGATCAACCGCGACACTCCAGAGGTAATGATGGTGGAGACCTTCACCGGGTCGATACCAGCTATCTCCACCAGTATCGCTCTCGACGAAGCCATTTCCTGCCTGCATAAAGCCATCCCCTGCCGCAGAATAAAGGCGATTGGGCGCCAGCTTATGCACGGCCAGGGTATGCGTATCAAAAGGTCCATCGGGCTTGCGATCTTGCCAGGTTTCCCCGCCATCGAAACTGCGAAGCAGGGCTCCTGCCTCGATAGCTGCATAGATCCGGCCCGCTTGAAGTGGGTCGGGGGTCATCCAGCGAACGTGACTGGTATAGGGACGGGGTGGAAAACTCCAGGTTGGAGCAGAGGGTACCTGACGCAGCGTTGCGAGATCATGCCAGCTTGCTCCACCATCCGCCGAACGGAAAATGGCGCTCGGCTCCGTTCCCGCATAGATGACGCTTTGTCCATTGGAACGCTCTAACGGACTGATGGCAACCGACATGACCTGCTCACCAATGATATTTGTTCCGACGTTTTCCCATGTGCCTCCAGCATCGTGACTGGACCACAATCCCTGACCAAAGGTGCCGCAATAGACCTCGTGTGGCTGTTGATCCTCAACAGCCAGACATTGGGTCGCCAGGCCAGGTAGTTGCGGATCAACCACCCATTCCCCATGCTGCTGATGGGCAATAGCCAAAGCTTTATCTGTTGCAATGTAGAATTTTTTCATGTCACACCTCCCGGCTAAAGGATAGCATTTTTCTATCGGAAATGGCCTGTACTTTTGAACAGGGTTTTGATGGTCTCGCCCTTGACATTCCGCGCAATCTATTCTATTATAGACTCATCAAGTCTGTAATAGAAAGGCGGAGAGACGTGAAGTACTCACAGGCAACCAATTATGCGCTCCATACCATGCTGTATTTTGTAGCGCTCCCTCCCGGGACCACCGTCGGCGTCCAGCAACTGGCAGAGTTTCAGGAGCTTTCCCCAACGTACCTCTCCAAGATTTTGACCAGGCTCGTGAAGGCTGGCTTGATCGAGTCCACGCCCGGAGTCAACGGCGGCTATATGCTGCTGCGAGACAAAGAGGAGCTTTCTTTCCTGGAGGTCATTCACGCCATTGAAGGGACAGCCTCATTGTTTCACTGCAGCGTCGGACCCCATCATAATCCAGCGTGCTTGATCCAGGGGGTCATGCTGAACGCAGAACAACAGATGGAGGATTACCTCAAAGAGCGCAAGCTTGTTGAGCTTGTTGGACAACTGGGCGATGTGAGCGCGCTCGCATGAAGGAGCCAGCCTGTTTTTTAGCGTAATTGTAGATATCGAGAGTCTATAAAGGCTCTAATAAAAGAGAGAGATGGAACGATGTTTGATGCAGGGATCAATGGTACACCTCAACATGAGGGTGGCAGCAGCCAGGCCGAGCAGTTCTGGGAGGAGCGCTACCGAGGACATGAACGCGTGTGGAGCGGGAGAGCGAACCCTGTCCTGGTCGATGTCGTCGAGTCGTTGCCCCCAGGTACCGCGCTGGACCTCGGCTGCGGTGAGGGAGGGGATGCGATCTGGTTGGCCCAGCACGGTTGGCAGGTGACCGCTATCGACGTATCCGTCACCGCCCTCAATCGGGCCTCGACCTACGCAGCCACTGTCGGCGTCGAGGCCCGCATTGACTTTCAACAGCACGACCTGGCCCGCACCTTCCCTGCTGGTGCCTTCGACCTCGTCTCCGCCCAGTACCTCCAGTCGCCTGTGGAGTTTCCCCATGACCGTGTCCTGCAAGCAGCGGCACACGCCGTGGCACCCGGCGGCCTCCTGCTCATCGTCGAGCACGCTTCGGTCCCACCCTGGTCTTTGGACCCCGCTCCACATACACATACACATACACATACGCGCTTCTCTACCCCGGCGGAGGTGCTCGCTGCGCTCAACCTGGACACTGGAAGTTGGCGCACAGAACGTTTGGATACTCCTCAACGTCAGGTCATTGGCCCAAATGGGCAGTCGGGCACCGTCGCCGACAACATCATCGCCGTCAGGCGCCTCCTGAACGGTTGAGATGTCCATGAGTAGTTCCAACGCCAGCATTGCCCCGGTCAGATAGGATGACATCCTGGCTGGCCTATACCTGAGATCGACCATCACGTTCTGACGCAAGAGCAAAAAGACATGCTCCAGCGAAAAGAGATCCAGGTGGTTGAAGACCGCATCACGGCTCTGTTGGGAAAGCAGGGCATGCTGGAGCGCGTGGTGTTCGAAACCCACAGGGAAGTATGGCCGCCGCTGGCGTCAATACCGATTTAATCCAAAGCGAATTTTTGTAGCATCCATAAAGGAGTCATACAGAAATGGTCACGTCCAATTTAGATGAGTATATTGAGAGCCTGGGTCGTTTGCAAGCACTTGTCCGTACGTAAATGGGCGAGCACTATTATATCGGATTGCTCGATAAAACACCTTAATCTTTCTCGATTTCTCCTCAACTCCATAGATAAACGTGATGCTCCCAGGGAGCATCACGTTTATCTATGGAGTTTGTTGCTTAATACCTCCCTCGCGCCACATCCTGCACAATCTCCTCAGCAGCCCGCGCGCCCTCTCTGGCCGCGCCTTCCATAAAGCCCTGGAACTCGACCGAGCAATGTTCGCCCGCAAAGTGAACGGGTCCCTGGCGCACGCCCTCGTAGCCGCCGAAGTGGGTATACTGTCCAACACGCCAGCAGGCGTAACTGCCCAGCAGAAAAGGGTCGCCGGTGGGATAGCTCAACGCCGCCTTGCCGGTATAGTGGGCGCTGATGCCAGGGAAGACAGACTCCAATTGCTGAAGGCAGTTCTGAGCATACTGCTGAACATTTGGCGAGTCATTAGTCGTGGAATAGGGTGTGGGTGGCGCATACGTGGCCCCTCGGTGTCCGCTCGTATAATCGACGAGCAACCCGCTTGAACCGATTTGACCAGAGGAAGTGTCCCAGAGCGTCTGAATATCCAGATCTGTGATGATAAAGCCACTGTTCGGGTGAGGCCAGGGGCCATCCTCGTACCAGTAAGGCCGATCAAACTGTAAGAAGAGCTTGGAGATCGTGCCGTAGCCTAGCTCTTCAATAGCAACCTGCTTCAGCGGATCAAATCCGGCCCGCCGATAATCGACATGGCGTAAGGCGCTGAACGGGAGCGCGAGAAGCGCACAGTCGCAATGCACTTCCAGAGTGCCACCAGCAGCAACAGCAAACGTCAAGGTGAGCGAAGTGTCACTCGTTCGTTCAAGCGCCACCAGTTGGTGGCCCAAATGGATAGACTTTTCCGGCAAACTGCGGGCAAGAGCCAGCGGAAGTTGCTCGTTGCCTCCCACAATCTTGCGGCTTGCTTGCAGCGGCCCGGAAGTGATCGAACTCTTCGCCTGGTCGCGTGAACCAAACAGGTACACCAGATTGAGAGCACTTTGCTCACGGGTATCCAGGCCGTAGAAACCGGTGCAGGCAGTCTCCAACAGATGACCCACTGGCGCATCGTGCCCACCCTCGACATACTGCTCAATCCACTCATACACACTGAGACGATCGAGCCTCACCCCTTCCGTGGTAAAGTGCGTATGGGTCGTTGGGAAACCCACTTCCTGGAATTGCTGTTGTAAAAGTGGTGCGAAGGCTTGAAAGTCCTTAATCAGTTCTTCTGTATGATAATAGCGATTGCAGAAATACAGAATGCTTCGTGTCCGGTCAGGGTCAGTTCTTGCGCCTCCGAGATCAATGGTGCGAAGGCCGAAACGCTTGATCAACTGGTGCATGGTTTCATGTTCAGCGTCAATGAATTCCCCACACCACTCGCTGACCATCCCATCCGCCCAGGTCATAGCATCCGAGTGCATGCGACCGCCGATGCGATTGGATGCTTCGTAGATGGTACACGAGAGACCGGCGTCCTGCAAGGTGAGAGCCGCGTTGAGGCCCGCAATGCCTGCTCCGACGATAGCGATTTGGGTCATGGTGCTTCTCCTCTTCAGGTCACGAGAGATGGGTGAACAGCAGATACGAAGACGCGCTCACTGCTCCCGGCCCTTGTTCTCCAACAGGGAGCGCTCAAGGGCAATATAGGTCACGGTATCCCACGCGTTGTGAATACCGATGAACAGGAGCAGAACCGTAGCAGCGCCGATGGCGAACAGTGCCAGCGCCGGATTGTCTGGGAGCACAATCGCCGCGACGACCAGTGCCGTGTAGGAGACGAGCGGGAAGGCCATATGCCACAGCCAGTCTTCCAGCACCGGCTGATAGCTCGTCTGATGGCGCACCCGCCGTCCAACGATGACAACGTAAATCACCCCTCCAAGACCGCAGAGGCCGAGCAGAACGCTGACATTCCAAAGCACCTGCCACGGTGCGCTGAGAATCGCGGCAATGAGGAGCGCGGCACAAAAATGCGCGACGTTTGGTGTGCTGAATGCCGCAACCGCCTCATTCGTCCCTGATCCCTGAACTCTCGCGGTCAAGGTCACTACCACGAACATCAACCCAGTCAGTGCAGCAGCAGCGGAGCCGATGATGACGTAAAAGTTTTGCCAGGTGGTAAGGAGTGACACCGCAGCCTCTTGCATAAGAGATTCTCCCTTAGATGTACATTATATGCAAATATGAAACGCCTCACACACCTCCTCGGATCTCGCGTATGAGGCAAAATGGGACGCTTGGAATCAAAGAGAAACACACCGCGTTGGTGTAGCTCAATCCGTGTTTCTGAGGAAGAAATGTACACGCTCTTCATAGTATCACATCGCTCATCGACGAGGATGCATATGAGCCGTTTAGCGTTGGGATTTACACATAACCCAGGCCACTTGACAAAAGAAAACTGATGGCTATAATTAATAAAAAGACGATCTTTTTATTAATGAAGGTGAAGCAATGGCTCGAACCGTCAAACCAGAGGAATTTGCTGCGAAGCGCCGAGAGATTTTAGATGCCGCCCAACGACTCGTGTTGACCAAGGGATACGAGCAGATGTCGATCCAGGATATCCTGGACGATATACAGATTTCTAGCGGCGCTTTCCATCACTACTTCGACTCGCGTGGGGCGCTGCTGGAAGCGTTCATCGAACGGATCGAGCAAGAGTCGGAAAAGCCGCTGCTGCCCATCATCCATGATCCGAGTCTTTCCGCCATCGAAAAACTCCAGGGCTTCTTCGATACGCTGGACCGTTTGAGAGTGGCCCACAAGGCCGAAGTGGTCAAGCTGATACGTGTCTGGTACATCGACGATAACGCCCTCATCCGCCAGAAAGTGGACGAGGTGCTTCTCCAACAGCGCGCGCCACTGCTCACCGAGATTGTCCGTCAAGGCGTTCGGGAAGGTAGCTTCACCACCATCTATCCTGACAAAGCTGGCGAAATCATTCTGTCCCTGTTGCAGGGCATGGGCAATACGCATGCCCGGTTACTGCTCTCGTTAGACCAGAAGCACGACGACGATCAGCGCCTCATTGAAGAGATCGTCACTACCCATGCTGCCTACATGGATGCGATAGAGCGAATGCTCGGCGCGCCCCCACATTCCTTCTATCGTGCTGACGCCGAAGGGGTGAGAATCTGGGTAGCGGTAATGCGAGATGATGACCAGGCGTAAGACAGAGGGCCTCGCCCTGAAAGGCCATAAAAGGATTGCGATACTATGAAGCTCAGTATTCAAGCAGTAGGAACATTTCTTATCGGTGCTATTGTGTTGGGAGTATTGCTGTTTCTGCCAGCGTGGACGCTCAACTACTGGCAAGCGTGGGTCTTTATCGTCGTCTTTCTGGTAGCAGTGAACTCGATCGGCGTCTACCTGAGTCTGAAGGACCCAGAGCTGCTTGAGCGGCGCAAGAAAGTGGGGCCAGCGGCGGAAACCAGAATGGCGCAAAAAATCATCATAGCCCTCGGGTTCCTGTCACTCCTCGGAGTGATGGTTTTCTCCGCCCTCGACTATCGTTTCGGCTGGTCTCCGGTGCCCACGCCTGTCGCATTGCTTGGGGACCTGCTGGTCGCGCTGGGACTCTTCGTCAACCTGCTCGTCTTCAGAGAAAATAGCTATGGAGGTTCCTCGATTGAGACCGTGAACGACCAGAAAGTCATCTCCACAGGTCTCTACGCGCGTGTTCGGCATCCTATGTATGTGGGAGTCCTGATCATGGTGATAGGCATACCACTCGCGCTCGACTCATGGTGGGGACTGGCGATCATCGCTCTGACCTTGCCCGTGCTGATATGGAGAATCCTTGACGAGGAGGAGCTGCTGAAGAAAGATTTGCCAGGATATACAGCATACACGCAAAAGGTGCGCTATCGCCTCGCGCCGTATCTCTGGTAAAGCGGAAGCCGACTCATAGAGAAGGTCAGGGAATTTGAACAACGAGTTTTGTATCCTCAAAAGAGGAAAAGGACAGTGACATGACAGCAATTATTGAAGTCAACAGTCTGACCAAGCGCTATGGCAGCAAACGCGGCATTCTCGACGTATCCTTTCAGGTGGCAGAGGGCGAGGTCTTTGGCTTTCTTGGCCCCAACGGCGCGGGCAAATCGACGACGATTCGCCTGCTGATGGCGTTGCTGCGCGCCGACGCGGGCACGGCGCGCATCGCTGGACTGGATGTCTGGCAGCAATCGGTGGAGATCAAGCGGCTGATCGGCTATCTGCCGGGTGAGCTTTCGCTTGACCCCAAGATGACCGGCGGGCAGATCCTGGAGTACTTTGGGCATCTGCGCGGCGGCGTCGATCAGGCGTATCTGAAGCAACTGATTGCCCGGCTGGACTTTGACCCCAGCCGCAAGGTCCGCCAGTATTCCAGCGGCAACAAGCGCAAGCTCGGCATCATTCAAGCCTTTATGCACCGCCCGCGCCTGCTGATTCTGGATGAGCCAACCAGCGGTCTGGACCCGCTGCACCAGCAGGAGTTTGACCGCATGGTCAAGGAAGTGCACGACGACGGGCGCACCGTCTTGCTCTCTTCGCACATCCTGACCGAGGTGGAGCAAACGTGCAATCGCGTCGCCATCATCCGCGAGGGCCAACTCGTGCGTGTGGGTTCCCTAGAGGAACTGAAGGGCATCAAACGCCACGACATCACCATTACCTTTGCTAATGTGGTGCCTAGCGACGTGTTCGAAGGGCTCGCTGACGTGGAACAGGTGGAAACGTTGGCCAATGGACATACCCTGCGCCTGTTTGTGCAGGGCCAGGCGGATGCGGTGATCAAAACGGCGGCCCAGTATTCCGTTGTGAGCCTGACCAGCCACGAACCCAGCCTGGAAGACATCTTCATACACTACTACGAAGGCGACGGCGTGGCCGTCAAGGAGGCCACTGATGTGGTTCACTAGTGTCTATCTCAAAACCCTGCGCGAGGCCCGCATCGCCATTCTGGGCTGGGGCGCGGGCATGGGCTTGCTCATGTATGCTGTCCTGGCTGCCGTCCCCTCGCTTGTGACGACGCCACAGGCGCGGACCTCGCTCGTCAGCCTGGCTGGCTCGTTCAGCTTGTTTGGCGAGCCAATCGCGGTAGATACGCCTGGAGGCTACGTCACCTGGAAATACGGCCTGACGATCTTGATCATTGCCATCTGGCCGCTGCTGGCGTGTAGCCGCCTGTTTCGTGGTGAAGAGGAGCGCGGTGCCCTGGATGTCCTGCTCTCGTTGCCGCGTGGGCGCGGGCGCGTCGCGCTGGAAAAGCTGGCCGCCGTTTGGACAGCCCTGCTCTTGATGGGCCTACTCATCGCACTGCTGGCCTTTGCGGGCGGCAAGAGCGCCAGCGCGGACTTTGGCCTGGGCGGTGCCCTGCTCTTTGGCCTGAATGTGACGCTCATCTGCGGCGTCTTCGGATCTCTGGCACTGCTGATCTCCCAGTTCACCCAGGAGCGCGGCACAGTGTCTGGCCTGACGGGAGGGTTGCTGCTGGTCTTTATCGCACTGGATATGGTCCATCGTGCCATCCCCAATACCGAATGGCTCAGCCGCCTTTCCCCCGTCTACTACTATAACCTGAGCAAGCCCTTAATCCCAAGTTACGGCACCAATCCTGGTGCCATGCTGGTTCTGCTGGCCCTGAGCATGCTGCTGAGCGGCGCGGCGCTCTGGCTCTTTGTGCGGCGCGATGTCGGGGGGACGGTGGCGCTACCACGCTTTCTACGCCTGCCAGAGCGGGCTGTGCGGTCAGCGCGCGCGCTCCCGGTGAATGCCTGGTCGTTGCGCTCGGTCTATGCACGCAGCCTGGGAATGATTGTGGCTCCCACGTGCTGGTGGACCCTGGGCATCGCCGGGTTTGCCGGATTTATGGTGGTGATCGTCAAGCAAACGGAGGTGCAGCTGAGTACCATTTCCGCAAGTTCACCGCTCCTGAAAAGCATTCTCAAAGTCGGCGGCAGCGACACCACCAATGCCACTCTCTTAAGTACGCTCTTCGTCTTCCTGCCGCTACTGCTGATGGCCTTTGCCATCACCCAGGCCAGCCGCTGGTCTGCTGATGAAGAAGGTGGCTTGCATGAATTGGTGCTGGCAACGCCGCAATCGCGCCTGACCGTCTTGCTGGCGTGCTTTGGCGCGCTCACCACCGCGACGGTTATGATTGGGGTGCTGACCCTGGCCGCTACGGCGCTGGTCTCGGCAGCTACCGGCCTCTCGCTTGACGGGGGCAACCTGGCCGCCGCGACGCTTTCGATCATTCCACTGGGACTACTGATGGCTGCACTCGGCTATCTACTCTCTGGCTGGCTGCGCACCGCGATAGACACCGGCCTTTTGAGCTTTGTGCTGGTGATCTGGTTTTTCATCAGCTTTATTGGTCCAGGGTTGAACTGGTCGGATACGACGTTGCGGCTCTCCGCCTTCTACTACTATGGAACGCCGCTGCTGAATGGTCTGCCGCTGAGGGGCATGCTGGGCGTCCTGGCTGTTGCTGTGGTGGCGCTAGTGATTGCGTCGGCACGCTTTGTACGCAAAGACATTGGGCGGTAAGTACGTGAAAGATGCTTGCAGCGCCAGCTTTCAAGAGGGAAGCTGGCGCTGCAAGCTCATGGATGATTGTTCTTTCCATTATCCGTTGTAGAGAAAGAATACGTCTGTGTCGGGTAGTGGGTCAGATTGAATTCCCACTTCAAGTTGATAACTGATAGAAACGCCCGACCGTATAGTGATTGAGGACCATTCTCGACAAAATTGCGAAAGGATACGCCCATGACGGATGCGCACGCACGTGCCAGTACACGAAACTCGAAATTTATCAAAGCGAAGCCTGAAACTCTCTATCAAGCCTTTACCGATCCCGCAGCCCTGGCTATCTGGTTTGCACCTGGAGACATGACCGGCGAAGTCCATAGTTTCGACCACAGAGTTGGTGGAGGGTATCAGATGTCGCTGTATTATCCTTCATCCGAAAAAACCTCCCGTGGCAAGACTGAAGATCGGGAAGATAGATATACGGCACGGTTTGTGGAACTTACGCCACCGAGCAGAATCGTCGAAGCAATTACCTTTGATTCGGCCAACCCGGCCTTCGCAGGCGAGATGATCATGGTGGTTACATTTGAGGCCGAAGATGGCGGAACAACCGTATCCACCTTATTCGAGAATATTCCGTCGGGCATTCGACCTGAGGACAATGAGGCTGGCACCCAGTTGACTCTAGAGAAGCTGGCTCGCTATGTGGAGTAAGAGGGTTGCAACTAATTCATTTGTAGAAGTCCTTTTATGTGAGTGAGTTTGATACTGTTGAAAGCCGAGAGTTGTTGCTCGATACGGAGGGAATCATGCGAAACATCGTTGTATCAGAGTTTGTGTCGTTGGACAATGTCATGCAAGCGCCTGGTGGCGCAGAGGAAGATACCGAGGGCGGCTTCACCCACGGTGGGTGGACATGGCCGTTCTGGCACGATGATATTGGTGCGCACTTCTTTCAGGAAATAAGCAAAAGTGACGCGCTGCTTCTGGGGCGCAAAACATGGCAGATCCACGGCGGGGCATTTGAACCAATGTCAGCCGGTGACCCTTTTGGCGATGTAATGAACACCATGCCGAAGTACGTTGTTTCCACAACACTGACAACGGCCTCGGCCTGGCGCAACTCAACCTTGATTAGCAGCAATGTTGTCGAGGAAGTACGCACCTTGAAAGCACAGCAGGGCCTGAACATCGCCATCGATGGCAGCAGCGTGCTAGTTCATACCTTGGCCGAGCACGATCTGATTGACGAATATAGCTTGCTTGTTTACCCGGTTGTGCTCGGCAGTGGCAAGAAGCTTTTTCCTGAGGGGCTACGCGTTGATCTACGCCTGATCGAATCCAGGCCACTCCCATCAGGCGTTGTGCTCGTGCGCTACGCGCGCGCATGATGGGCCGCAATCGAACTGCGTGTTCAACAAACGGCGAGCGCTAAAGTTTTCAGCGTTCGCCGTTCCTGGTTTGTTTTTGCAACGCTCTACAAGGGGCTGGCGCTGCTGTATTTTGTGAACCCGCAGGCACTGCAATGGGCCGAGCAGGTCGAAATGTCGGTTCGTTTGCTGCTGGCAGGGATACAAGAAACAGCTTCCAAATGAGCGTTGTGGCGCACTTTTCTCCTGGGAACCTGATCAAATAACACGAAACGTAAGCTATGTTATTTCAAGAGGCACTATCACCCTCGTTGATGAAAGAAAGGATGGCACAGCAGAGCGATGCGTGAAAAACCGGGCATCTCCGAGGAACAGCTTCGAGTTTATTTACAGGAACAGTATGATCTGATCCCCGTCACACTTGATTTTCTTCCCATTGGGCTTGACAGCAGAGCCGGCGTGTATCGCGTGGCAAGCGAGCAGGGAACTCTCTATTTGCTCAAAGCCACGTCCAGACTGCTTTACGAACCAGCTTGTCTTGTTCCCCGCTATCTCAGCGATCAGGGGATCACTTCGGTGGTGGCTCCCCTGCCTACCAGGAGTAACGCTTTGTGGACCCGTATTGGGGATTGGACGGTGACCGTGTACCCCTTTCTCGACGGGGATACGAGTTGGACAGGAATGACGGATGCGCAGTGGAAGAACACGGGAGCCATCTTCAAACGCATTCACCAGGCCCCGCTGCCGCCTATAGGCTTTGAGTCACTGCGAAAAGAGAGCTTTGACCCGACGGAGTACGCTCGTTGGGTACATGTCTTTGAGACCCAACAGGCACAGGAGCACAGCGAGGGAAGTGTCTCTGAACGCGCTCTTCGCGCCTCCTGGATGGAGCATCAGCCCACGATTCACGCGGCAGTCGCTTCCCTGGAAAAGCTGGCGGGGGTCCTCCAGGGGCGAACAATCCCATACGTTGTCTGTCACGCGGATCTGCATCCGTGCAATCTGCTCCGTGATCGAGCTGACCACGTGTTTGTGATCGATTGGGATGAGGTAATGCTGGCTCCCAAAGAGCGCGATTTCCTCTTTGTCGGAGAACCAGCAGCAGATGGCTCGACCCGGTCCGGCCCTCCCGCGTTTTTTCAGGGGTATGGGCAGACGGAGATTGATTGGCTTGCCCTCACGTACTATCGCTATGAACGAGTCGTTCAAGATCTGATCGCATGTGCCCAGGACGTGTGTTTCAGGGACGATTTGGGAGAAGAAACCAGGGCTGATACTGTCCAGTTGTTTCAGGAGGTCCTGGCGGAAGGTGGCGAAGTCGATGCCGCCTATGCAGCAGCGGCTCATCTCCCCGCAGACTTCACCGTTGACACCAGGAAGGACGCTTGACTTTTGGCAGAGATACCGCTTATACCCCTAAGCGGGACCGAGAAATGCCCCACGAGAGATAGAAAGCAAGTATTGCCTGCATGACAAAAGATTTCTGTCTTTGCGGCAACTGCACTCTCCTCTCTCCCCTCCACATATAAGCAATGTGATGACTCCCCACGGCGAAAGCCAGGGGCTTCTCAGGGTGGCCCCTGAAGGCTCCGTGCGCGCCCGGTGTTCGTTGCAACCACAACAGGTGGCTGCTGGGCACGGAAAAGACCTGAGGGATTGGCTGGCACACAACACGTTGGTCCGTTCCTGCTTTTCCTCACGGGACCGATTGCCCGTGAAACGCCCACACAGGCTGGCGTTGTTTGTGTGCAAGAGAACAGCTGAAAGGATAGCACAGAAGTTCTAGAGCGTCAAGCAGGGGAGTATTCCATCCCACGCCGCCATCCACGGACTCGCTTCTCTCCCTGGGGCTCAAGCCCAAGGGGTTTACGCTCGAAAGGATAAAACGTGCATGATAGCACCGCTAACCAGGCTTATTGTAGCATAGGCGTGCGCGGTTGGGCTACCTCTTAGCAATCAACGCAAGCGCCCTCCTCCATACGTTATAGCTACGACACCTTGTGTTTTTATCATCGGATAGCGAGAGGCGCAGGTGCAGTAGTGCAATGCTTTAGATATTCGTTTAACACGATGCATAGATACGTATGTATGTGTCCCGGACACATACACACGTATCTATGCATCATATAGGATTGTGGCTGTGAAATAGCGAATGCATTTGGTTTGCCATATGCAGCTTTTAGCGTTCGACCGAACTTTTGTGTTGCTTCTCTGGCTCCTCTGACCCCTCGTAGATGGCGGGCTTGAGAATGCCGATGTAGGGCAGGTTGCGATAGCGCTGGGCGTAATCAAGGCCGTAGCCAACCACAAACTTGTCGGGAATGCTGAAGCCAACGTAGTCGCATGGAGGGATCTCGCGTTCGCGTTCACGCTCTTTGTTAAGAAGCGAACAGATGCGCAGGCTACGTGGATTGCGCTGTCTGAGCAGATCGATTAAATAGTGCAGCGTGAGGCCGCTGTCGATGATATCCTCGACGATCAAAAGGTCCTTCTGGTTAATTGGACCTTCCAGATCTTTGAGGATACGTACGACGCCGCTTGAGATCGTGCTATCGCCGTAGCTGGCGACCGCCATGTAATCAAGTTCGAGTGGAAGGTCGACGGCGCGGGCCAGGTCGGCGATGAACGGGACCGCTCCTTTGAGCGTGCCCAACAGCAAGAGGTTTTTCCCTTGATAGTCGCGCGTGATGCGTGCGCCAAGCTCTTTGACTTTGGCCTGAATCACTTCCTCCGTGATAAGAATATCAGCAATATCTTTATGCATGTCTTCCTCGTAAAAATAATTGTGTCTGCCTTTGACGGCTTTGCTATGAGATAGGATGCACCGCCAGGCGTACGAGACGCCGTGTGTTTCTCGTCAGGCGCACAGGCTCGGCGATCTGTATACCCGCCAGCCAGATACAATGGGTGTGTGCAAAGAACAGCGGGATCTGGTCGCGCTCGTTGCGTGGCACATGCCGGTCTACCAGTATATCCTGTACTTTCTTTTCGTGTACCATACCAAGCGGCTGAAGGCGATCACCGGGCCGTCTTGTGCGTACCACCAGTTTATCACCTGGCAGCCCACCATCAATATAGACCACGTAGTTATTATGCTGTAAGAGACGCCACACCGTTTCCCAATCTGCGTTGCGTAACGCCTTCTGCACCTGCATATCTTCGACGACTGCGGCGCTAGCAAGCCAGGCTGTTCCTGGCACGGCGATCTGCCCAGGGATGCGAAGCATTGCTTCTGCATGCTGATGATAAACGATATGCGGGACATGTTTGCGCTCGTGGGCACGTGTGAACACAAGCGTTTCACCTGTGAGCAGAGCATCGATCTGTTGTGGCATGTGCAACGTGCGTTGGCTGCTCTGCGGCCCTTGCTGTATCAGTTCTTCGATGATCTGGTGATGGCGCAATTCCAACGGTGACTGACCGGCGTTGAGTTGTGCAGTCGCGCGACGTATGATATGGCGCTGGAGGCTGAGCGGCAGTGCACATAGTCGTGTCGTGGAAAGGGTGATGGTCTGCTCATATTGAGCGGTCACCACCTGGAACCAGTGCTGGTCTACCTGTTGCTCGATCCACTCGGCATCGACGCGCAGAACTTCCGCGCTACGTAGCAACGTTTCGCGTATGCCTGGGTTGAGCGTTTCCAGCGTGGGCAGTAGTTCGTGGCGGATGCGGTTGCGCAAGAAGCGCATGTCAACGTTGCTGGCGTCTTCCTGCGGAACCAATTGTTGCTGTCGGCAGTAGGCCAATGTATCGGCACGCGTAACGACCAGGAGTGGTCGAATAATATCGTGCTGGCGTGGTTGTAAACCAGGCGTGCTATCGATGCCACCGCCGCGTAGCCAGTGGAGGATCAGCGTCTCGACCTGGTCATCCTGCTGATGCGCGACAGCAATCGGTTGGCCCTGTGCAACCTGGCGTAGAAAGCGGTAGCGTGCCGTACGGGCGGCATCTTCCAACGAACGTTTTTCTTGTTGAGCAAGCGCGATAACATCAATGCGTTCGATGGTCGCGGGCAGTCCCCATACCGAGGCGATGCGTGCGACCTCCTGGGCGTCGTGCTCGCTATCTGCACCGCGTAACTGGTGGTTCAGGTGCGCAACGTGCAGGCATACGCCTGGGAAACGCTTGCCGGGTCCGCACAGCCTATGGAGTACGTGCAAGAGGCAGAGCGAGTCTGCCCCTCCTGATACGGCAACGATGAGTGAACCCTGTTCAGGTAGGAGCTGGTGCTGCTCGATATAGGTGGCGATGGTCTCCAACATGTTTGCGCTACAGATCCCGGCTATGGTACAATACACTATGATATTGCCCAAAGTATCTATACGTTACGTAGCGTACGCAACGTGTAGGCATTATTATAGCACGGGCGGACTTTCCCCTGGTGGATGGCTGCACGCGTATATACATCCCCTTTGCTCCTGTTGAGATGTGGAAGAGTTGACAAATTATGGCATTACGAAAAATTATTACCACTGAAAATCCAATTTTGCGGCAGAAGGCCAAAAAGGTACATCGTTTTGAACCCTCTTTGCAGAAGCTCGTCAATGATATGTTCGAGACCATGCATGAGGTTGATGGTGCTGGTCTGGCTGCTCCACAGATTGCGCAGTCCATTCGCCTATTTGTAGCGGAATACGAAGGCCAGAAAGTGGCACTGTTCAATCCTGAAATTGTGAAAGCCGAGGGTGAAGCGCTGGGTCCAGAGGCTTGCTTGAGCATTCCTGGCTACTTTGGCGACAACATTCGTCGCGCCACGAAGATCGTGGTCAAAGGGCAAGATGTGCGTGGTAAGCCGGTGCGCGTCAACGTCGAGGATTGGTTCGCGCGTATTCTTCAGCACGAGATCGATCACCTCGATGGTATTCTCTTCCTGGATCGCCTGGACCGTCCTGAAGACCTGCACGAAGCGCGTCAAGCCGACGAGGTTGAGATCGAAGAAGAGGCGATGATTTAACGAGAACTGCTAAGAAAAGCACTACCTAAATAAATAGGTAGTGCTTTCTGTTTGTACACTGTAAAACACATTATAGTTTTTGTTGTTGTCGTACGAGAGGCATTTGATGGTTGCCGAGGGTAGCTTCGCAGCCTGAACACATGTATAGGCCCTCTTCGCGGTAATGCAATTCGTTCACTGAGAAGTGCAGGTAACAGACTCCACAACGCGTGGCATCTGGTTGGCTTGCCATTTGACGGTCGCTTTCGAACAACTCGTGTAACGACTCGATGAATTGTGCAAAATCGAATGGACCTGCATAGCTATGTTCTGCACCTATGACGCCCAGCGTGGGCAATGCTCCGGTTGGGTTATTACTACGTGCCTCGCGCCGACTTGCGAACGAACTACGATTGGTTGATGTTCCACCACCAGAACCCGATGTATAATTATTGCTCAAAGCAGATCTCTCTCAACTAAGATGCTAAAGGTGACATTTCAGTAAATTATACCTTCGGATCGAGCATAAATCAAGCTCGCTGTAGCGTAGACTGGACAGCGATAACCCTGCTAATCCAGACACAATAAGACGATTTCCTTATGCCATGCTTGCTTGACCAACATGGCCCATGACGCGGAATTTCTGGTAACGCTGTTCAACCAGTTCATCTGGCGCACGCGTTTGTAGGTCGTGCAAATGCCTTACCAGCGCTGCTTTGAGCAAGTCCGCTGCCACCTGGTAATCGCGATGTGCTCCTCCCAGCGGTTCGGACACAACTTCGTCGATAAACTGCTTATGTGCCTGAAGCTGTTTGGCACTCACCTGCATGGTTTCTGCCGCCTCGGAGGCGTATTTGACCTCGCGCCAGCGAATGACCGCGGCCGATTCTGGCGAGGCTACAGTGTAGTAGGTATACTCTTGCATAATCACACGGTCGGCCACGGCCAGCCCTAACGCTCCACCGCTACCGCCCTCGCCAATAATCGCCGCAATAATAGGCACGCGTAGCCTTGCCATTAAATAGAGATTTTCGGCAATGGCTGTGCTCTGGCCGCGCTCCTCGTCACCCAGCGCTATCGATGCTCCCGGTGTGTCCACCAGGCAGATCACAGGAACATTGAACTTTTCGGCTTGTTTCATCAAACGATGGGCTTTGCGATATCCCTCGGGATGTGGCTGACCGGCATTGCGTCGGCGCTGATCCTGAAGGTCGCGTCCCTTCTCCTGGCAGACAAACACGACCTTCATACCGTCAAACATCGCCGGTCCACCGACGATTGTTGGATTGTCGCCGTATGTACGATCGCCGTGCAATTCGAAGAAGTCGTCACAGATCAGCTTGAGGTAATCGACAGCGTGAGGACGATCCCGGTGGCGCGCTACCTGCACCGTTTGCCAGGCATCGAGCTTACTATAAATTTCTTGCGTGCGCAGCTTCAACTTTTGCTCGCTTTGTCGTAATTGCTCACGCTCTTTGGGTTTTAGCTGCACTTCTTTGCGTTTGAGCCTGGTAATACGCTCGTGTAGCTGAGCAAGAGGTTTCTCGAATGGTAGGTCGTATTCCATAGGAACATGCATCCTTTCCTAATGATTGCGTAATTCCTTATTTTGGCTAGCTGGTTGGTTGTGAGCTGACTTGTAAGGCCGCGTGACGTTGCATGATCAGCGGCTTCAGGGCATGATACCATACATCCGCCATTAAGGCATAGCCCTGTGCGTCAGGGTGGATGCCATCGACGAGATCGCTGCGTGGCACGGTACGGTACATATCGACGTAAGAAACATGCTTTCCTTGCATGTCGAATGTGTGGACAAGCGCTGGAATAGTATTATTGAATGCGACAATAGCGGGATCGCGGTGGAGTCTTTCCAGGGGAATAATTTGTGCGACAATGACTGTCGCGCTGGGATCGGTTACGGTAATCTGGTTCAGCAAATAGTGCAGGCGGCTCTCGGCTAATTCAGGCGTCGCGCCCTGGATAATATCATTGGTACCGATATGCAGCAGGATAATTTGCGGTTGGGTTGCTTGTAACCAGGGAACAATTTTAGCGGAGATCTGGTCGATGCGCCAGCCGGGATGGCCCTCGTCAGCTCGCTCTAAAAGTGTCTTGGGACCACTTTGCACCGAACCAACAAAGCGGATGTTCCAATTGTCCGCCTCAATTTTGTGCCAGAGTGGTTCGCGATATCCTCCCAGGTCGCTGGTGCCGAGTCCAAAGGTGATGGAGTCGCCAAGCGGCATGACGCGAATTGCCTGTGCGTTCGGATACGCATGTTTGGAAAGGCTCAGCTCTGCCGGGTATTGTGTGGATGACGCTTTTTTCACAAACACTAACAGCGCAGCAGTACTTATGATCAGAATGAAGCCCAGCAATAGCACCCCTAGGAGGTAGGCCAGACGATAGCGCTTGTTCAATGTATTTGAACTTTCCGATGTTGTACGACATACGTAGCGTCCACGCAGATCTGTTTTTATCGTGCGAAAGTCTGCGAATAGCGTAGCCCAAACCAACCGACTTGTCAATGCTGACGGTGAATTTCTATACGAGCAATTCTCTTTACCCCTTGACAATCCGCTTTTCTATCTGTTATATGATAAGTGAATCATGTGTCATGTTGTAATGCGCGGTGCTGTATTCCCGTATGCAAGCAGGTTGACTCCTTGACTGAACTTCATGCTTACAATGATGTCAGCCCAGCATTCAGGCACGTAGGAGTGTCTGAAGGAGGTAACACGGATGTTTCGCTCAACGAAGGTTTTTATTGGTCTTGTGGCGCTTGGATGTAGCCTCTTCCTCCCCTTTTTCGCGCGTACTGTTCACGCCAGCAGTGGCACGTTCCAGCAGTACACCTACAATGGTTCCGCTGGTAGTCGTCCCTATTATGTCTATACGCCTGCTAATTATCAGGTGGGCACCACCGTCCCAATGATCGTGATGTTGCATGGTTGTACGCAAAATCCCACCGATTTCGCGGCTGGCACACAAATGAATGCTCTGGCCGACCAGAAACAATTTATTGTCGTCTATCCACAGCAGACGAGCAGCTACAACTCTAGTGATTGCTGGAACTGGTTCCAAACTGCCGACCAGGCCAGAGGGAGTGGCGAGCCAGCGATTATTGCAGGTATTGCCCAGACAGTTGAACAGACCAGTTCGCAATGGACTATCAATCCAAAGCAGGTCTATGTTGCGGGAATGTCCGCGGGTGCGGCGATGTCCGTCATTATGGGCGCGACCTACCCCGATATTTTCGCCGCCATTGGTGTAGAATCAGGCCTGGAATATCAGGCCGCGACCTCGCTTACGGCTGCTTCAACGGCGCAAATGCAGGGTGGGCCCAACCCGGCGCAGCAGGGACAGGCGGCCTATAATGCGATGGGAAGCGCAGCCCGCGTTGTGCCCACGATAGTTTTTCACGGCACAAGCGATTATACTGTGTATCCCGTGAACGGAGACCAGGTGGTGCAGCAATGGATGCAGACGGATCACCTGGCGTCCAATAACACCTACAACGCGAGCTTTGGCAGTCCCACAAGTACCACCAACGGACAGGCCCCGAACGGTGGTCGCACGTATACAGTGCAAACCTGGAGCGACAACAATGGCAATGAGATTCAAGAGTATTGGAAGGTCAATGGCATGGGGCACGCCTGGTCGGGTGGTAGTAGCAGTGGGTCGTATACTGATCCACAGGGACCGAGCGCTACGCAGGCCATGTACAATTTCTTCATGAACCATTCCCAGGGTCAGGGTCAGCCACCGCAGACGCCGACCGTGAGCGCCTCACCCGCTGGCGGCACCTACAGTGGGTCCGTGCAAGTGACGCTCACGGCCAGTCCGAGCAGCGCAACCATTTACTACACAACTGATGGTTCGACTCCCACAACCAGTTCGTCGGTCTATAGCGCTCCCTTGACCATTAGCCAGACAACCAGTTTGAAGTATATTGCCGTGGCTAATGGGCATAGCAGTGCAGTTGGCTCGCAGACGTACACGATTGGCACACCGACCACACACACCCTGACCCTGGCCTCGATTGCATCCGAGGATGGTTACATCTATCCCAATGATGGCGTCCCCCAGGGATCGCTGGCATATCTTCAGGCTGGTTCAACGCCATTGAACCAGGCGGAGGTGAGCATCGTCTCGTTTGATACCAGCCAGATTCCGGCAGGATCAACGGTCACCAACGCCACGCTGACGTTGTATCGCTACGATCCGTACTACTACCTGGGCGATCTTGGTTCGATCAGTCTGGATATCGCGCCCGCAAGTGGTTTCAACGGAAATTACGCGCTGGAACAGGCGGATTACAATGCTCCCGCTGCGCAGAATAACGTTGGCTACTTCAATAGTGTGCCCACACAACAAAATCAGGCCGCCACGGATACAGTTGCGTCAAGTGCCCTGGCATTCATCAATCTCAGCGGCCATACGCAGTTCCGTGTCCATTTCCAGTTGCCAACCAGCAACAAAAATCAGCAAGATGTGATGGATTTCTATAGCGGAGATTCGGGCGGAGCGTACGTTCCCGTCCTGACGGTACAATATCGGTAAGCACTGATCCTATATATGTTGCTATGTATTGATGGCCCGGCGGGCCATCAATACATAGCAACATAAAACAACTTCGTTCCTCTGCCCCTACTGACACTCCATGATATAATGCCCATGAATATTTCCGCTTTTGCTGCCTTCAAAGAGAAAGCGTCAAGCAAGAGGGAGCGCATGTTTGCACGTTTGTAGGAAAGCTGGCTAGAACGATTATGCTCATCACCCGTATCGATTTAGAAAACGTTAAAAGCTACCGCACCATCAGCGTTGAGATGGGGCGTGGCACCACGGCGATCAGTGGTGTGAATGGTGCTGGAAAAACTACCATCGTCGAAGCCATCGGTTTCGCGCTGTTCGACTATTTGCCATACAATCGCGAACAATTTATCCGCGAAGGTGAGAAATATGGCAAAATTGTTGTGCACCTGGTTGGGAGCGACGACCGACCTTACGAGGTGGAGCGCCGTTTTGGAAGCAGCGCACACTGGTTTGTCTACGATAAAGAAGCTGACCTGCACTTTGAGCAGGGCCAGGATGTGATGGATAAACTGCACGACCTCTTTGGCATTGATCGGGATCGTCCACTTAAATCGCTCTTCCGCGATGCGCTTGGTGTGCCGCAGGGCACATTTACCGCCGTCTTCCTCCAGGCTGGTGCCGAGCGTAAGAAAACCTTCGACGCGCTCCTGCAAATCGAGGATTACAAAACCTCCGCCACCAATTTGCTGAAAACGAGCCACTACTATAAAGAGCAAATGAGCGGGCGAGAGCGTGAGATCGACCATCTGGCATACGAGACCCGCGATCTTGCCGCGTGGCACACGCAATTGCAAGAAGCTCGCACGCTCGATGAGCAACAGAAGTTGCAAAATGTGCAGCAAACCCAACAATTACGTGACAATGAACGGCGCAAAAATGACCTGAAAGCGCAGGCTGACCGTGTGCGCGACCTCAAAATACGTTACGATGAGAGTCGCAATGCCAGGGAGCATGCTCAAAACCTGCTACATGAACGTGAGCGGCAGTTTACGGTTGCACGCGAAGCCTGGCAGGTCGTTCAGGCCAGCAGTAACGGGTATTACCAATATGAGCAGACCGAGCAGAGTTTGCGTGAGTTACGCAAGCAATCCCAACAACGCGACACGCTGCGCGCACAGCAAGCGAGCTTGCAGCAAAGTTTAGGGCAGATCGAGGAGCGCATCAAGAACTGGCAGCAACGCCTCGCCGACGTTGCACAGGCTCGCCAAAGGATTGTTGCATTGGTGCCGCTCGTGGAACAGCAAGTGGAGCTAGAGAAACAGCGGGATGTGGCTGTACAGCGTCTTGAACGGCTTCAATTGGTCTCTAAGCAAGGGCATGACCTCAAAAAGCAGCAGATGGGGCATCAGAGCAAGCAGGACGAGTTGCAGCGCCAGATCAGCGCAACTGAACCGCTCAAACCACTGGCCGAATGCCTACAAGAACGTACCGACGCCTATTCACGTCTGCAAGCTCGTTTGGAAGGGAAGCAACTCAAGGAGCAGCAACTCAAGACATCCCGCACGCGTCAACACGATCTCCAAGTGGAATACGAGCGTAGCACTGCCCAACTGGACCAACTCCAGCAACGTATTGCCCATAGTGAGGCACAACGCACTGAAGCCGAGAAGCTACCAGCCGTGCAAGAGCAAGAAAAAATCTATGTGGCGCGTCAACATCGCTTGCTTGGTAGTATCGAAGCTTATAAAGATTCGCGTGCGCAATCGGTTGGTGGTCAGTGCCCGTTTCTGCATGAAAGTTGCCTGAACATCAAACAGCGCGGCGTCGTCAGCCTGGAATCGTATTTTGATAACCTGATTGACCAGGAGCAGGAGCAGTCTGCACAGGTGCGGCAGCAGCTTGCGACGATAGTGCAGCAGCGTAAGCAGTTGCAGCAGTACGCCGACGATGTCAGCAAGCTCGATCAGTACTACGCCAGGCGCGATGAGCAAGAGCACACGTTACAGCGCCATCAGCAGGAATTACAGCGCGGACAGCAGGAGATCGATGATCTGGTGCGAGACCTGGAAACGTTGCAAAGCGTAGAGCAGCAGATGAGCGAGGCAGCCAGTGCCTTACAGCAGAGCCGCCAGGCGGAAGCGAAGGTGCGTTTGCTCGATGGCTTGCAGCGCCAACACCAACAATTACAAGAGCAGATACAAGAGCTGGAAGAACGCTTGCAAGAGCTACGTAACGAGCGCGAGAGCCTGCTTGGTTGTAAAGAAGAGAAGGAGACCGTTGAGACCAGACTGCGCGAGTTGGACGATCCGCGTGGTCAGACCAGGGAGCCGATTCACACTGTTGAGCAAGAGGATATGTTTACGCAGCAGTTGCAGGGCGAGGTGCAGAGCCAGCAGACGTTAGCAAGCCAGTTGCAAGGTGTGCAGGAGCAGTTAAGCGTCTACGCAACGCTCGACACTGCAATTGCGCAACACGAATATACCTTGCAGCATTGCCTGGAGCCGCATCGTCGCTACTTGGAGAACCAGAAAGAGGCGCGTGCATTGTCCGAGCGTGAGCAGGCGTATCAAGAGCAGGTCGCGGTAACACAGCAAGCTACAGAGACGCTTGAGCAGGCAGAGCAGGCGTATAATGTAGCACGAGCCGATTTTGTGGAGACCGATCTACCAACCGTCGAGCAGGAGCTTGAACGCCTGAGTAGTTCACTTGCCAGCCTTGCCAGCAACATGCAGCATAATCAGGATCACATCATGGATTTATTGGCGAATATCGACAAGGCCCAGGCATTCCTGGTTGAGCTAGACGCGGCGCAACAGGAACTACAAACGCTCAAAGACTTGCTTGCCATGCTCGAAAGTTTTCGTAAATTGCTGACGGAGGCTGGACCGTACATTCTCAAGGCCATGCTCGATAACATCTCGGCCGAGGCGAACCGTATCTTTGGTGAAATTATGGGGGATCGCAGCGCGCAACTCTCCTGGCAAAACGATTACGAGATCATGTTGCGCCGCCAGGGAGTCAATCGCAGCTTCGCACAGCTTAGCGGCGGAGAGCAGATGAGTGCGGCCCTGGCTGTACGCCTGGCGCTCTTAAAAAAGCTATCAACGCTGAATATCGCCTTCTTCGACGAACCGACGCAAAACATGGACGAGTTGAGGCGCATGAACCTGGCCGAACAGATCCGGCGCGTGCGTGGCTTCGATCAGTTGATCGTTATCAGCCACGACGACACCTTCGAGCAGGGACTGGACTGCCTTGTCCGCTTACAAAAGGACAATGGCGAAACGCGTCTGCTCAGCGAAGACGAGGTCATGAGTGCGCGTCGTGAACCATTGAGCATCCTGGCTTCATAAGAGTAATAGCACAATACACGAGCGTATCAGGAGGGGCATGCTATGTTGCATAAAGGGAAGTTACTCGCGGCGCTACAGGCCAAACAGGGACAGTTTACGCAGTACGATAGTAGCTTTAGCGAACAGGTGGCCGCGTATCGCCATGTGTTGGAGACGTTGCACCAGCGCTATCAATCGAGCGCCCAGCTTGAGCAGTCCCTACCTGCTAAGGACGAGGCCAGCGCCGGGGCGCGTCCCAGCATCGAGTTTGATCGCTGGCTGGTGCGCGCCGCCTTCAGCGAGTACCATGGGCCAATAGTCCCCTTCGGGCGCGAATTCAGCAGTCACGAACAGATGCGCGCCTGGGCCGAGTGCATCGAGGGGGTCACGACATTGGCGGTCGATGGTAGCCAGCTCCAACCCTGGCGCGATGCCTCGATTCCGGTCGCACTGATCCAGGTTGGCTTCTTCATCAATCCGCATCAGCGTGGTCGCGCTTACACCAAGGATGTGCGCATGGAGGTGCTGGCCCCCGAAGAGATTATGGAGGAGTCGAGAGAAGAAGACGAGGATCCGGATAGCTATCCCTATTCGGAAATGCAGGTCACGCTGCGCCGTTACTTGCTGGAAGTGGAGACGCTGCGCCAACAAATGGTGCAGTGCGCGCTGGCGCGTCAATCTTCCGATCCCCTGCACAGCCCGGTGGTCTTCTTCGATGGCTCGCTCATTGTCTCCTTCGCGTTGACGATGCCCAATCCCTACCGTGATCGCTACATCGCCGCCGCCGTTTCGCTGCTCGAAGCCTCGGAACAAATGCGCGTCCCCTTGATTGGCTACATCGATACCAGCTATGCTCGCGACATGATTACCATGCTGCGCCGCCTGGATGCCACGAGCGAGCAGCCGATATTACGTGAGACAAAGAAGATACACGATGCTCTGCTCTGGCAGGGGCGGCTTGGTTGGGGTGATCGAACTCCGGCCATGTTGTGTGCCCGTGGCGATATTCTGAAAGATTATGGTGAGTATGGTGATCGCATCGCTTTCTGCTACCTACAGACAACCTCGTTTCGGCCTCCTGCTCGCTTAGAATTTCCACGCTGGATGCTGGATGAAGGGATCCTTGAGCCGGTGCTCGATGCTGTGCGCTCCGAAGTCATTGCCGGAAGTGGCTATCCCTATGCCATTGAGACCGCTGATGCTGTTTCCGTGATTACTATGCAAGATCGCGCCGAATTTTACGCGGCCTTCCAGACGCTAATGGAGCAGCAAGGAGTACAATTTTCCTTTTCTACCAAAGCAATAAGCAAGAGCCGCAGACGCTAAAGCCAGCATATCCACCACAGCATTAAGAAGCGCCGGAGGCGCAACTTCCGATATGTTATACTTGAGTAGTAACGACGTAGCATGGAAACAGCAATAAGAAATATTATGTCACGTTCGACGATACATACCTATACCTGTCCCTGTGGACAAGAATTCGAAGGCCCTGTTTATGATTATGTGAATGTCGCGAAGGAGCCCAGGCTGCGCTACATTGTGCTGGCCGGGTTGCTGAATACGGCTGCTTGCCCGGTTTGTGGCTTGCATGCTGTGGTCGCGCATCCTTTCATTTACTCGGACCCACAATACAAACTACTGGCCTATGTCCATCCGCGCTCGGATGCTCCTGCTGAGGCTCGCCAATTGATTTTGGAGCGCCTGCGCTCGGTCTATGTTGATGTGGCTTGCGCACAGGAAGCATTGGTTGCCAGGCATGACCACGCGCAGAAGATCAGTTCTGCCGAAGCCAGGGCAATGCCGCCGCTGAAAGTGGCCTTTGGTCTCGATCAGCTTGCCGATCTCATCAACGCTGTGCTTGGGCCCGATGATCGCCTGGGGAAGCTTGCGCTGAGCACGCATAGCGCTGATAGCGCCGAGCGAGCACAACTTCTGGTGATTGCCCGCAAACTGGCATCCGACATGGATTGTACCAGTGAAGTCGAAGATCTTCCGAGCGAATACACCGTCTGGTTGTATGGTGCGCGGCGCGATATTGGCTCTTTGGTGCGTTCGCTCGCTACGACATTATAGGAAAGGTGGCGCTGATGATTACGGTTGGCGTGTTGACTATTAGTGATGGAGCCGCGCGCGGTGAACGGCAGGATGTGAGTGGTGAGAATATTCGTACGCTAGTTGCGCAATTGCCCGATGCCACGCTGAGTGGCGCAATTGTGGTGCCCGACGAGGCCGATCAGATTGCGGCAACGTTGCGCGAATGGAGTGATGTCGAGAAGCTCAATCTCGTGCTTACCACAGGCGGCACGGGCATGGCTCCACGCGACGTCACGCCTGAAGCCACGTGTGCGGTAATCGAGCGTGAAGTGCCGGGTATCGCCGAGGCCATGCGGCTCAATAGCTTGCAGTATACGCCAATGGCAATGATTTCGCGTGGTGTGGCTGGCGTACGGAACCGTACGCTCATCATCAATCTTCCTGGCAGCCCCAAAGCGGTCAAAGAATGCCTGGAATATATCCTGCCTGTGTTGCCGCATGCCATTAATCTGCTAACCGAGGGTCCAAAAGAACATTAGTGGGATCGAAAGTTGGCGTGTCTGTGTCCACTGAACATACCTATCAAGGCCATAGCGACACAATATTCGCGCTGGATTGGTCGCCTGATGGGCGTTTTCTGGCCTCGGGTGGTCGCGATGGCACCGTGCGACTCTGGGACGTGCGTAGTGGGACATGTGTGCGCATCTTGCATGCAGACCATACACATTGTGTGCTTTCATTAGCCTGGTCGCCTGATGGCACATACCTGGCCGTGGGTACCACGAATGGGGCTGTGCACGTCTGGGCGTCTACTTCTGGCAAGCTAGTGACGACGTATCGCGGGCACGTGCGTTTTGTGCGTGGCCTCTCGTGGTCGTCCGATGGCGTGTACCTGGCCTCGGGTGGAGATTATGGTGATAGCACTGTGCAGGTCTGGGAGGCGTTGAGCGCACGGCATTGTGCTACGTACAGCGATCAGTACCGGGTGTTCGCCGTGCGCTGGCTGAAGGATGGAACGCGTGGGGCACGCGTCGCCAGTTGTAGCTTCGATGGTCAGGTGCTTGTGCGCCATTTTGGCAGTGATGAACAACCATACACAACTATGCACGAGCACATCGGACCTGTGTATGCACTCGCGTACCATCCAGCAGGACAACCTACCACGCATGATCCAGGCAGCACAGAATACCTCGCCTCCGCTGGACAAGACGCCACCGTGCGCGTGTGGGAGCCGGAGAGTGGGCGCGCCCTCTGTACCTATTGTGGACATAGCCAGGCGATAAAAACACTTGCCTGCTCGCCTGATGGCTTGCACGTCGCATCTGCTGGTGACGATCAAGTGGTCCACGTCTGGTCGCTAGTCACTGGTCAGCCAGTAGCGCTCTATCGTGGGCATCGTGCGTGGGTGCGCAGTGTCGCGTGGTCGCCTACCGGGGCTAGCATTGCCTCGGTAGACGATTCACTTGTGCATGTCTGGCAGTTTGAACGTATATAGATGAGGCTGTATGGGCTCACAGCCCATACAGCCTCATCTATATAGAGCATTTAAATAGGGCTGCCCTGCTTACCTTGCGCGCCGCATAGCAGGCTGATCTCGCCGAGATGGGTAAAGAGATGCGAGACGCAGACCTGCCCGATAGCACGAATAGCGGGCATCTCCCCCAGTGGCTTCACCTTGACGATACGCTCGGATAGTGCCGCACCGCCATCATCGATACTTGCCAGGTATGCCTCGGACTCCAGCCAGACCTGCTCGACGTACTGCATAAATAGCGCCGGATCGTTGATGTGCAGCGATTGCGCCTCGACGGTTGGCATGCCGGTTCCCTGCACGCGTGGTGGTAAACCCAGACGTTCGTGCCAGTTCTCCTCGTTCCAGGTCGGTTGGCGGCCCTGAAGCACGAAGCGCAACACATTATCTTCCGTGCGCACGCTATGCCACACCAGGAAGGCGATGTGGTTGCTCGTGCCCGGCTGGGTATAGGGCCATTGTTCTACGCGGAGATCTTTGACGCAATCGCGCGTCCACTCGTGGAGCCGTCGCTGCTCCACGCGTAAAAAATCGACAAGATTCATCTAAAAATTCGGCTTTGTGGAGACCCCTGCTTTCAAGCATGGAGAGGAAACAAAGCCGCTCCTTTCCTGACATTGTTGACTTTTCACACGTTGTATGCTAAAATGTGAAGTATGAGTACACAGAGACGAGCCTGCAAATTCAGATTGTATCCAACCGACGAGCAGAAACAGCATCTTGCTCGTACCTTTGGCTGTGTCCGTGTCGTCTATAATTGGGGCTTGCGCCACAAAACAGACGCCTACTACAAAGAGCATCGCCGCCTCTACTACAAAGACCTCTCCTCGATGCTGACCGACCTCAAGAAGCAGGATGAATACGCCTGGTTGAATGAAGTCTCTTCTGTTCCTACACAACAAGCCTTGCGTCACCTCGACCGCGCGTTCATTAACTTCTTTGAGGGTCGTGGTGCCTACCCAACGTTTAAGAAGAAGCGTCACCGCCAATCGGCTGAATACACCAAATCGGCTTTTACCTGGCGCGATGGCGTTCTCACCCTTGCGAAAATGAGTGACCCCCTTGACATGGTGTGGTCTCGTTCCTTGCCCGAAGGCACTATTCCCACAAGCTGTACCGTCACCAAAGACTGTGCTGATCGCTACTTCATCAGCATCCTCGTGGAAGAAGACCTTGCCCACTTGCCCCAAACAGACAATACTATCGGTGCCGACCTTGGTCTCAAGTCCTTCGTGGTCCTCGTCTTCTGGTGAGGTCGTGGGCAATCCCAAGTTCTTCCACAAGGATGAGAGGAAACTGGCGAAAGCCCAACGCAGACACGCCAAGAAACGCAAAGGCTCGCAGAACCGCAAAAAGGCGTGCCTCAAAGTCGCTCGTATTCATGCCCGTATCGCTGACAGGCGCCGTGATTTTCTGCACCAACTTTCGACCAGGCTCATACGCGAGAACCAAGTCGTATGCGTCGAGTCGTTGGCCGTCAAAAACATGGTCAAGAACGGTAGTTTGAGTAAAGCCATCAGTGATGTCGGCTGGTCTGAGGATGTCGTCCCAATTGCAATACAAAGCCAAATGGTACGGGCGTGCCGTGGTCAGGATTGACCGCTGGTATCCCTCTTCCAAACGGTGCTTTGACTGCGGACATATCCTCGACTCCCTGCCTTTAGATGTTCGGAACTTCACCTGCCCCGAATGCGGTGTCCAGCATGATCGTGACAGTAACGCTGCACAAAACATTTTGGCCGTGGGGCGCATGCGTGTCTGCCTGTCGGGGTGTGGGAGAGTCTGTAAGACCCGGTGCGGTGAAAACCAAACCGGGCAAGACTCAACGAAGCAGGAAACCCTCTCAGCAATGAGAGGAATCCCCCGGCTTTTGCCGTGGGGAGCATGTCAAACTGTTACCTCACTTCTTTGAGAGATGAACATTCTATACTACTATTGTTCCGCCTGAGATGTCGTTGCTTCGTTGGCGCGTTGGCGTTCCTGATCGGTAATAGATAACGAATCCCACGGAATTTCCTGGCTTGATTCTAAGTCCCGTACATGGAAATCGTCGTTGTAGCGTACCAGACGCCAGAATGGTGGTCGACGATTGCTGGAACTCTTGCGCCAGTAGGTGATGGATGTATTGAGCGTGAAGAAATGTGCGCGGGGCAGGAACAACGAACCCATGTTGAAGAAATAGACGAATGAACTATCGATCACGCCGCCGTGGCAGACGACCACGATTGTCTTGCCTTCGTACTGGCGAATGATGCGATCCAGCACCGTGCCCACGCGCAGCACGAATTGTCCCCAGCTTTCGCCGCCAGGAGCTATGGGGTGCAAGGGGTTGTTGGCAAAGTCGGTACGACCAAATTTTTGCTGTTGTTCCGAGATGAGCATGCCCTCGGCTTCTCCAAGGCGCAACTCCTGCAACTCGTCATCGAAGACAATGGATTGTTTGAGCGCGGGCGCGATAATCTCCGCCGTTTGACGAGCGCGTGGTAGCGTGCTTGCCAGCAGAACATCGGGCTTGATTTCACCGGAAGCCGCCAGCCGCTCGCGCAAGCGTTCGGCCTGGCGAACGCCCAGCGGCGTCAAACCATCGTCGCGCAATACATCATGAACTTGAGAAGTGGCTTCACCGTGACGAATCAAATAGAGATGGGTCATACAGTATCGATCCCTTTCTGTGCAGAATAAAATCCCATCCCTATTGTAGCACGCACCTGGGGGCAGGCTTTTCCTATAGTTAAGCTGCCGTGCCTATGCGTATGGGAAAAATTGCTCAACCCGTATCGGGAAGCCAGGTATTACGCGAGTAAGCGGTGTATCTTCTCCATAAAAAAGCAGGTTTTTCTTGGATCTGCTGTTTTTTCTGGATGCAATCGATCAAACAGCTCAGCCCTGAATCGCCGAAATCTCCATGCATTGCATGATTGAAGCCTGGACCATTTAGGGAATCACGCCATCAGGCAAATAAACACATAAATACGTCCGACGCTTAACTTGATGACGCTCCCGCATCGGAGCTAAACATCCGATTTCAGCCTGTGTGGCAAAATGATCACACCATCCACCAGCGACCGCCAGGTATCCTCTTCCTGATATCTATCTATTTATCTATCTTCTTTCTTCCGCCTATCCCTCCACACAACGTATCAATAATAGCGCATAGCTTATCCTTACATCTTTAGCGTATCATACTACGTCAATATAAACTTCGTCCAAAGGAACATACTTTTTCCACTTTTCTCGTGTTACACTCTCTTAATAGTTCTTCATGTGCCTCTCTATGCTTTTTGTAGATCAGTTCCCGGCAACAGAGCCGATAAAGAAAAGGAGTTCCTCGATGTCCACAATGGCCAGCAAGGTCGACGCAATCGTGCAGGCACACATACCCATCCATGGACCAGGGGTTGCGGTCGCGATCATTCAGCATGAGCATATATTGCACTGCCAGGGGTACGGACTGGCGAATCTGGAGTGGGAGCAACCGATTACTCCCGCTACGGTCTTTGGAATCGGCTCGATCACCAAGCCATTCACAGCGACGGCAATTCTGTTGTTAGAGCAGCAAGGGAAGTTGTCCCTCGATGACCCGATCCAGCGCCACTTGCCTGATTATCCCACGCATGGTGAGCAGATCACCATGCAACATCTGCTCACACATACATCCGGCATTCCTAATTTCGTCACACGCGAAGGCTTCTGGCAGCAACATGCTCCATTGCACAAATCATTCACCGAGCTTACGGCACTGTTTCAGCATCTCCCTCTCGATTTTGCGCCCGGCACACGCTATGGCTATAGCAACTCGGCATATTGCCTGCTCGGCAAGATTATCGAAAATCTCTCGGGGATGAGCTACGGGGACTTTATACAGACGCAGGTCTTCGCACCAATGGGGATGACCTGCTCTCATTATATAAGCCATGAACCCATTATTGCCCGGCGCGCCGGCACTTACGAAAAGACCGAAACAGGCTACCAGCATGCCCCCAATGTGAGCGCGACACAGACCTACTCAGCCGGTGGCCTCGGTTCCACATTGGAGGATTTCATCCATTGGGAAGCGGCTCTACGCGAGGAACGTCTGCTCGATCGTGCGACACAGGAACGCATGTACACGCCTGTCCAGCTCGTCGATGGACGAACGGAAAACTATGGTCTCGGCTGGGCGCTCAATCCTTATCGACGGCAGCATGTCGTCTGCCATGCGGGCGGCATCCCTGGCTATTCAGCCTTTTTCGGCCGTTTTATGGACTATGACACGACATTGATCGTTCTCTCCAATATCGGAGGCTTCGATGGCGCGGGGCTCGCCCGCAAGCTTAGTCACCTAGTGCTGGATCTCCCTGAACTCGTTCACAATCCCATCACCCTCGATCCGACACTGCCAGCGAAGATAAGCGGAACGTATCACCGTATATATGAAGCAGTGCAGATCTCACCGGATGCTCAAACAATCACACTGTATGGGGCACAAACCTATCACCTGGTCCCCACCGAGAGGGACAGCTTTTATTGCGCCGAGAATGAAGATATCGAGATCTCTTTTGAGCAAGCGGATGAGCGTGGCTATCAACGTGTGAGAATCGTTGAACCATTCTTCTGGTTTACTGCCGATAAAACGGAACGCTAGTCGAAGCTCCTCCTCTTCTCAGAAATACAACAGCACGAGGAGGAGCAACCCGCTTGCCAGCGCTGCCTTCCAGTACGTTTCACCATGCTTCTTGGTGGAAATCACCACCTATGGTAGAGTGGATATGCGACGCACGGTTTAGGAAACAGAAGCGTATTCAAATCGGCTCGTAAAGCCAATTTATACATTTCAATACCATCTCAATGCCGTCCAGAGGAATTCGCCAGCAGTATCTTCTGAGGTTATACGTGACCTCATCGGGAGTGGTGCGCCTACGGCGCATGATGTTTCTAACTGTGCCAGAGCCACTTTTCACGCTATTTACCAAGAAGGTCTGCGATACGATCAATCTGCTCGATTTCCGTGCTCCACGTAAAGAACACCACCTCATCTGTGCCAATCTGCTCAAGCGTGTGCATGGTTTCCGAGAGTTGCTGCTCAGTCGTGAGCAGCGTTGCCGATTTGGACGCGGCGAAGGAAGGGAGTGTAGCATAGTAGTCCAGAAGGTTCTTGCGTCCCTGCCCAACATCGCGTGTCTCAAGCGCGATATCGATCTGGGCAACGAGCCGTGGCTTCCCCACCCTGCTGGCTTCTTGCCAGCCATGCTCAACCTCGCGAAACATCTTGCCGATTTGCTCCATATCGTTTGTTCCAATGATGATACCATCAGCAGCGTGCGTGACGCGTTGGATGGTAGCCGGTATGTACCCACCCAACAGGAGTTCAGGTCCCTTTGTCTGGGTGGGAGGAGGCCCAATTGGCCCCACATTGGCGTGCACTGGTTGTCCAGCCCAGATGCGTTTCATCTGCTCCATCTGCTCTTCCAGCCGTTTGCCGCGGCACTTATACGGGACTCCTGCGGCGAGATAGTCATCGTCTCTACCACCAAGGCCGAGCCCAAGGGTGAGACGACCCCTGGAAAGGATATCCAAGGTCGCGCTTTCCTT
>DATAYF010000363.1:0-7188 GCA_036272735.1 Ktedonobacteraceae bacterium | reverse complement strand
ACGGCCTTCCCCTGCGTTTTAACTCCAAATGGAAGACCAATACGTACCAACATAAGGATGAAAAAACAACCGACTAACAGCCAGACCGTCATAAGACCTTCCTTCCTTCTTGATCAAGAAGAGAATAATATAAGCTTAACTCGACTGCGCGTTCTGGGAGGTGAAGCGCCTTTTCTGAGGCCGAAGCCGAGAAAAAAGATCCCACAAACGACGCGGGTCGGGTGGCTCTCGAAGAATAAGGTTTTTGCTCTTCTCTCGTGCCTGAGTGAGAAACTGTCGGGCCATGGCGACAACATGCTCATTAGCACCATGCGGTCCCTTGAGTCCCTGCTCAAGCAATTCAACAGAGCGAGGATAGAAGCCTAATCGGTAGTAATATTCCGCGTATTTAATGTGAACCAGCAGATTCGCGGGTTCATCGTGGAGGGCCTGATCTAATTCTTTTTGTGCACCATCAAGGTCATAATCCTTCAACAATTCAATAGCCAGGTATGCACGCGCGGAAACATAGGTTGAATCGATGCGTAGGGCTGCTTCGAAGGCGTTCCGTGTCTCTGTGCGCAAGCCTTGTTCTAAATATGCCTGTGCCAGAGCAAAATACCCCTGTGGGCGCTCCGGCTCGCTGTCGATTGCGCTTTGAAAACGACTAAGCGCGGACTGCGGATCGCTTCGTCGCAAACAGGCGTAGCCCTTTTCAATGAGTTCCGTGTACATACATTTCCTCCTAGATATGAAAACCTGATGTCAAGATTGGATGATCTCTCCTACATCATTTTGTACTGCTTCTGCTGCCAGAGATTGAGATACAGGTGCCGAGGGTTGAAAGATATACAACAGATTCAGCAATAATGGTGTGATGAGCGTGGTAATGAGTGCAACAAGCACAACGCTAGAGAAGAGCGACTGGTCAATAAGTTTTGCTTGCAAGCCGATGGTGCCGGTGATCAGGGCAACCTCTCCCCGTGATATCATGCCAACCCCCACGGTCAAGGACTCACGGGGTTTGAAGTTACAGAGAAATGCACCCATACCGCATCCCAATACTTTACTGACAATGGCGATACTCACAAATCCTATCAAAAGAGCAAGTGGAATAAAGGAAATACTATGGAAGTTAGACTGGATACCGACGTAGATAAAGAACAAGGGCACGAATAAAGAATAGCCCATTTTCGAGAGCCCATCATGCACCCACTCACGCATCTCTGTACGGCTCACGAGGATGCCAGCAATATACGCTCCGGTGATAGCCGCGACGTTCCCAAGCGACGCAGCGGACCAGGCATAGAGCAATACTAATGCGAGCACAAGGCCAATACGGGCTTCGAGCGCAAGCACTTTTGGTAGCCAGCGTGAGAGGATCGGAAACCCAAAATGTCCGACGATGTAAGCAACCGGAAAATAGATCAGCATTTTCAGGATAGACCAACTTGGATTCTGACCCAGGGTAAAGGCAAGAACGATTGAAAGAATAATTAATCCCAGGACATCATCGATGACGGCCGCTCCAAGGATCGTTGTCCCTTCTTTTGTTTTTAGCTTGCCCAGATCCTTGAGTGTCTGTGCGGAAATACCCACACTTGTCGCAGTCAGTACGGTGCCAAGAAAAAGACTGATTGGCACCGAGTAACCCAGTGCGAAGGCGAATCCGGCTCCGGCAAAAAATGGGAGAACAACCCCCAGGGATGCGGAAGTAAACGCGGCCTTACCCACCTGTCGCATCTGCTGCATATCTGTCTCAAGGCCAGCAATAAACATCAGGAGAATCACTCCTATGTTTGCGAATGTGTCGAGAATGGCATTTGGTTGAACCCAACCAAGTAATGTCGGGCCAGCAATCACACCAACAAGCAACTGTCCCAGGACAGCAGGCATGTGGATGCGATTGCACAGCCACCCTACGATTTTGGCTGCAATAAGAAGACAGGCGAGCAGGATGAGAAAGGTCGTCGGCATGATTATATAACTCCGTGCCAGACTTGCTAAGAAACAATTGGTACCATAGATATACACTGACGTAGTGGAATGGGGGATCGTCATTGATGCAAGAGCCTGCTACATAGGCTATTGTAGATAAGTATAAGAAAATTGTCTCAAGAGTGATAGAGACATATTAACTTAAAGTTTCTTGAGATATTTGTGTGATTTGCACAAATATCTCAAGAAACTTACAAAAAATTAAGCAATAGCGGGATTCTCTTGTGGTAATTTTTAGAAAAAAGCAATAAATCTTTAGACATTCTTGAGTGAGTTGGCAAAGCATATGGACAAACTGCACAATCTGCTCAATCTCATTATGTCCGTTCAGTAAGGTATATACTTGACAAAGGCAAGTATATTGTGGACAATAGCAAATAAATAGATGTTTTTGTCAAGCAAAGGAGATACATGCATGGGAATCGAAACCTCCGAAAAGAGGGTTGCCGCTGTCCGGCAGTTCAATCGCTTTTTCACGCGGCAGATCGGCGTGTTGCGTGAGGGTCTTTTGCACAGCCCCTACCAGCTCACCGATGCTCGTATCCTGTTCGAGCTTGGGCAGGGCAACCAGGTGACGGCTAGCGGGCTGGGTCGCGAGTTGGGCCTGGATGCCGGGTATTTAAGCCGTATCCTGGCGCGCCTTGAACAACAAGGGCTGTTGGAAAAAGTGCGCTCCGAGAACGATGGACGCCAGCGCCTCCTGAGCCTCACCACGGATGGTAGAGCTGCATTTGCCCTCCTTGACCAGCGCTCACGCGACGAGGTGTCGGAAATGTTGGATGATCTGAGTGAGGAGGATCAACAACGTCTGCTGAAGGCCATGCAGGCCATCGAAGGTCTGCTCACAGAAGGGTTCAAATTTTCCGAGCCTTTTGTGCTGCGTCTGCACGAGCCGGGCGATATGGGGTGGGTGACGCATCGACATGGCGTGCTGTATGCGCAGGAGTACGGCTGGGATGAACATTTCGAGGCGCTAGTGGCCCAGATCGTCTCCGATTTCATTACACACCACAGCCCCGAATGTGAACGTTGCTGGATCGCGGAAATGAACGGGGAGGTCGTCGGCTCGGTCTTTGTTGTGCAGAGCAGCAAAACGGTCGCCAAACTCCGACTTTTGCTGGTCGAACCCAAAGCGCGTGGCCTGGGACTGGGCACACGCCTCGTCGAAGAGTGTATTCGCTTCGCTCGCCGTCGTGGCTACCAGAAAATGCTGCTCTGGACCAATAGCATGCTCGTGGAAGCGCGCCATATCTACGCGAAGACAGGATTTAAGCTCATTGCCGAGGAAGCCCATCACAGCTTCGGCCATGATCTTGTCGGGGAGACCTGGGAGCTGCTTTTGTGAGGACGATCCCCGCAAGGGAGGTCGCTACCATACCCGAAGGGCGGCTTCGCCGTAGTATGGTAGCGACCTCCCTTGCGGGGCGTCCTTTCGTAATCATTGCTTTTCGCACCTGCATATGCTATACTTGCGCCAGTTTACCGTTGAGTTCATAGCTTGATAGCATATCCATAAGGAGACGTACATGTCAGTCTTTACATTCTTTCCTGTTCGCGCTGTAGCCTCTTCTACCAATTGGGATTGCATGTAATCACTGCATGGGCCGTTTACTCAACTAAACTCAATATACCCAGCATGTTATAGGTGAGATTGCGCTTGCTTGTTTGTGAGTAACCATATGCCTACTCGCTTTGCATAAGTGCATGCATAAAGTAAAGAACCACGGGGAAGAGTGCTACATCCTCGTGGTTTTGTTGTTCACAGAAGTTACTTCATAGCATAGCAACAGTCGCGAGGAATGCGCGCTTGTGGCTGCTTTTTTGTGTGATCTTTACTTATCATATGAAGGGTACTACATAGATGTTTTCTAAGCGCATGCAGCTCAGGGCCTACCCGGTCTATCTGCTGATGACCGCTATCTACTCGTTCGGCTTCACGACGATTGCGACAATGAATATTGTGTACCAGGCCGAGACGGTGAAGCTCAATGCCCTGCAACTGGTATTGGTTGGTACAGTACTCGAAATCGTCTGCTTCATCACTCAGATACCCACGGGCATTATCGCCGACATCTTCAGTCGTCGCCTCTCGATCATCATTGGCTACCTGCTGATGGGCGCTGGCTTTCTGCTTGAAGGATTGCTGCCAAACTTTGGAGCAATTTTGCTAGCGCAGGTGCTGTGGGGCACCGGCTCTACCTGTATCGATGGTGCACAGGAAGCGTGGGTGGTGGATGAAATGGGTGAAGAGCAGGCGGGCCGCATTTTTAACCGTGGCTCGCAGGTTGCGCAGATTGCCACCTTGCTCGCTATTCCTGTCAGCGTCGGTCTCGCCACGCTGCGGCTCAACGTTCCCGTGGTCGTGGGGGCGTGTATTCTGCTGCTGTTGGTGGTCGTTTTGCTGTTCGTGATGCCGGAGAATCACTTCCAGCGTACGCCGCGCGAGGAGCGCAATTCCTGGCAGGTGATGGGTCACCAGTTGGTGAGCGCGGGCCGATTTATGCGTTTCAGCCCTTTACTAATCTGTATTCTGGGTGTTGGTCTGTGCATGGGGTTGGCGAGCGAGGGTTTCGACCGGCTCAACCAGCCCCATTTTTTCCAGGACTTCACCTTTCCGCACCTGTGGTCGCTGACGCCTGTCGTCTGGTTCGGCCTGATCAGCTTCGTCGCCAGTGTATTGTGTATTGGCGCGACAGAACTGGTCAATCGTCACGTCGATACTACAAAGCGGCGTGGCTTGATCAAAGTCCTGTGCGCCATTGACCTGTTGCAGATCGTTGGTATTGTGGGCTTTGCGCTGGCGGGGAATCTCTACCTGGCGGCGCTGGCCTTCGTGCTGGCCCGCGTCACGCGCACCGTTCGCAGTCCGCTCTACAGCACCTGGACGATCCAGAACACCGAGCCACGCACGCGGGCCACGATCTTCTCGGCGCTGGGTCTGGTTGATGCGTTGGGCCAGATCGCGGGCGGTCCCGGCGTGGGGTATATCGGTACCCTCTACTCGCTGCGTGCCGCGCTGGTGGCTACTGGTTTGCTGTTAAGTCCAGTGATCATCTTCTTCACACGCGCACTTGGTCTGCAAAAAGAACGCACGTTGCAAGAAACGCTGATAGCTGAGGATGGGGAGACAATGAGCGTGTAGACCTTAGCAAATTTGACAGGAGGATAATGATGATGAACCAGGAAGACCAACAACGAGGACCGCAAAAGCCGAGAGCAGAGGTGCAGCGTGCGTTGAATGACGATCAGCCTGCTCTTATTGTCGTAACTGGCATTATGGCAGCCGGAAAATCAACTATTGCCCATTTACTGGCGCAGCGATTCGCACGAGGTGTCCATATCGAAGCGGATGTGTTGCGGCGATTGATTATCTCCGGTGGAGAATGGGTAAGCGAACCAGGTGAACCATCTGGAGAGGCGCAACGGCAGCTACGGTTGCGCCTCAAACATCTGTGTCTTCTTGGGAAGTCATTTTTCGAGGCGGGGTTTACTGTTGTGCTCGATGACATCATCCTTGGGGACCGTTGGCAGCATCTACTGGAAGATCTGCATGGTCTTCCATTCTCCCTCATAGTACTTGCTCCATGTGTAGATGCTGTGCAACATCGAGACCTGAATCGCCCGAAGAAGACGCAGGGGAGTCGCAGGGGAGTGCCTGGGCAGTGTCCCTTGATCATGAACTTCCTGAAGACGCTCCCGGCGAAAGCACGGGAGGTTCTGCACGTTCCTTCCACGCTTCCAACCTTCCTCGTCTCAGGAGGAAGAGTGGCTCTGGTGTTGGTTCGCTCAGACTTTTGGACTGACGGACTCTGGCACGGGGAATACCCATGCTTCGGGGCAAGCACTGCCACGCGTTTGCCCGTTGTTGCAGTCGCTCATGTACAGCCCGCAGGCGCGTCTCCGCACCTTCCCAGGGTACTACGTACCGGGTACATGAGGGAAGATCATCTGTTCCATCAAGATAGGCCGCAAGATACGCGGAATACAGATCCCGCTGCACGGGACCTATGCCCCACCCGCCCACACGCGCAGGTGTGCCAGCGCTGCGACAATGGCTTCTTCACACAGGTTCCACAGCCATGACAAAATTGCGAGAGTTTGGTGGTGCGCGTGGAGACTTCGAGCAGGATGCCGCCCGTCCTTGCAACGGTGCGTCTCAATCGCTCAATGAACATCCCAGGGGCACGAAGTCCCACGCTTTTGCCGTACTGTTTCTGCCATGCTTTATAGCTGATCTTTTCGAGGACGATGGTGTTGCCAATGCGCACCAGGTCATGTGCCATGCGTCCATGCAGGCTTTTGCGGTGCGCCGCCAGTTTGCGTTCTCGTTCTGCCTTACGCCGGCGGGTGCGCTCGTAGTTGTGGCTCCGCTTCCACATCAGCCGTTGTTTGCCCCGTTTCCTGATGCGCCCGCGCTCATCGTAGTGCTCCGGGTTGGCTGCTCGGCGCTGCCGCTCCATCTGGCGTTGCAATCGCCTGATGGCGCGTGCATCAGGAGCAAGCTCCGCCCCCAACGTTTCCAGCGCGGCCGGTCCGGTGCGAGGGACCATGGCGATGGTCGAAGGTCCCAAATCGATCCCGATGGTATCAGTGCCAACCGTGTGCTTCGGCTTCTGATAGGGGGTGCCTTCCAGGGCCAATTGCACGAAATAACGGAAGCCTTCTGCATCGGCTCCTTGAGCTCGAGGACTGGAAGCGTGGCGCCGGATGAGGCGCGCATACTTAATGCGGTGATCCAATCCATATTTGACCACGGGATCCTGCCAGTCAATGCGCGCTGGCAACTGATCACCTTGCCAGATGAGCATGCCTCCATGCTCGGTTTCTGGTGGGTGCAGCACAAAACGCAGGCCGGTATCGTTGCGCTTGTTCTCGACGCTCGAGAGTCCTCGCCCTCGGCTCTTGAAGCGGACTCGTTTGGCCTGTCCCAAACAGACACGATTGAGCGCGTGATAGGCGCGACTGGCCAGCGTTTGTGCCAGGACGGCATCCAGGTGTTCAGCCAGCCAGCAGACGCGCGCCGTTTTGGCGTACGTATGCAACGCGTACTCGGAGAAGCCTGACTTTTGACGCAACGCCGAGAAGGCGGCGTTGCGTTCCTGTTGCTGGGTGCGGGGAATGGCAGCGAGCGGCGAGCCAGGCCGGATCGGCGCGCATCTGTCTGAGTCGTCGTTGTCCTTCACCGAGCACGGCATTGGAGAGCTGCCTGCC
>DATAYF010000362.1:0-8172 GCA_036272735.1 Ktedonobacteraceae bacterium | reverse complement strand
CCAGCACCTATAAACCCACCCAGCTTTCAGTGCAAAATGTACATTTCTAGAGAGTAATTGTGCGATACACATGCTGTACTTCTCAATTACGAGAAATGCATCGTAGGTATCATATAATACGCCATGCTTTTCATTCGTCATTAGCAGAGCAAGATTGGTTGAAAACGAGCAATCCACCGAACAACACAGCCAAAACCACTTGTATATTTCCGCGTTTTTTGTTATATTTGTCATAGAACAAACTACACAATTTGGTTCAAGGGAGTACGTTACCTTGTTGATTATGCTGGACCTGAGTAATGAAAAAGCCATCTACCAGCAGATACGCGACCAGGTCGTCGAGGGGATCGCTAGCGGCAATTTGCAGGAAGGCGAAACACTACCCTCGATCAGGCAGTTGGCAGCAGATTTCGGCATCAACCTGCACACTGTTAACAAAGCCTACGATTTGCTGGAACGCGAAGGGTTCATTCAACTCAGGCGCAAAACGGGCGCGGTCATACACCTCAAAAACAGGCTACCAGAAGATTGGGAGACACGTCAACGCACGCTGCTGGCCGAGGCGTATGCTCAGCACATTACCACTGAAGCAATTTTACAACGCTGTCAAAGTATTCTCGCTGAATTTGACACTCAACACCAATACCATAACGGGCCACTAAAAGGAGGCCAACAATGATACTGAGCTATATCGTTCCAATTGTACTACTTGCGATGATCCTGGCGATGTTCTGGATTATGCCCACCCTGGTCCCATACAATCTGCCATTCGGGGTGCGCATTCCACCACAACGCCAGCAAGAACCAGCACTTGCCAGAGTACGACGCACGTATTATGGCGGCCTACTCCTCATTGCATTGATTACTACCCTGGGTATAGGTATACTGCTCCAACGTTTTCCGGCATACTGGATCCTCTTCGGCAGCAGTATCGTAGAGCTTGTGCTCTGCATGCTCAACTACCTGCTCTCACATTACACGTTGCTAAGAGCGAAAGAACGAGGGCAATGGTACGCAGGGCTGCATCAGGCCGTCGTCGCGGACACCCAGGCGTCACTACCACAGCGTTTACCGTGGCTCTGGCTCATTATCGCCTGGCTACCACTGCTTGCCATCATTATCATCAGCATCATACGCTATCCGGCCTTACCACAGAGTATACCCACCCATTTTGGCATCAATGGCGAACCCAATCAATGGACCAATAAAGCCAGCGCCGTGTGGCTGCTCCCCGTGACGGGCCTGGTCATATCAGCCATGCTCACTTTGCTGGCCCGCTACGTGCCAATAGCGGGTCGTACCCTCGATCCAGCCGATATCGAGGGATCACGCCAACGCAAACAGCTATTGGCGCAGAACTGGATCAGACTTATTCCACTGCTAGAGGGTGGCATCAATCTGACATTTCTGCTGGTTTCACTCATGACTTTACAAGTGTTACCAACAAACGGTGCAACCAGTGGCGCAATAAGCACTCTGGCTATTGTTCCATCAATCGTCGTTGTTATCGCGCTCAGTGTGGCAATAAGCAAAACCAGGCGTCAGCCACAGACCAGCACCAACCGCATGAGTTACGTCCTGCGCGACGATGACCGCTATTGGATCGCGGGCATGTTTTATGTCAACAAAGATGATCCGTCCATTTTTGTGGAAAAGCGTTTCGGCATCGGCCAGACGATCAATTTTGGCAACCCAATGGGTATACTGGTCATGGCACTGCTCATAGGCATCCCTCTCGCCGTAGCGATCTTATCAAAAGCCTTCGCGTACAAGCACTAGATGACCGATTTTGCAGGTGAACAAGAAAATAGTATGTTGACACGATAATTTCCTGAGGTTATTGTATCAACATACCAGCGTAAAGAGCGGAGGAGCAGATTTTATGCCAACCTTGATAATTGAAGAGTACAACCCCGTATGGCCTGTACGCTTTGCGGAAGAAAAGCAGCGCATTCAGGAGCGGATTGGCAACTTCATCGAAGACATTCAGCATGTCGGCAGTACATCGGTTCCCGGCCTGGCAGCAAAGCCAATTGTCGATATAATGGTGGTCATTCCCGACATTACACAAGTTGAACGCTGCGTGCGTCCGTTGGAGAGCATCAACTACCTGTACATGGGAGAGTACGGCATTCCTGACAGACATTTATTTTGCAAACCTGGCTCAGTCTCCCCTTTCGAGCGCCTCTATCACCTGCACATGATGGATAAGACCCACGAACAATATACATTCCACCTGCTATTCCGTAACTACTTGCGTAAGCACACGGATGTACGCGACGCTTATCAGCAACTGAAGAGAGATTTGGCAGTTCAATTTGGTGCTAATCGCGAGGGCTATACGAATGCCAAGCATAATTTCATCCGTTCCACCATTGTCAAAGCCCAGGCCGAACAAGCATAAAAAACTCCTGGTCTTTTGACTACCAGGAGCTTTTGCTTGAAGTAAGGTAACCTACCAGGCTACAAACAACACGTTACGCAAATTTAAACGACTGCAACGTTGCATTAAAAACAGTGTTCTCTTGATTCATTGTCGACGCTGGCGCAACAAACAAAATCAAAAAAGTTTTCGTTGCAGGGCTCTTTTCAGGATGGTTCGTTGTTAGAGCCATCACTTCTAAGGATGAACCAGCTTGTATTCCTTGCATGGCTGATTGGTCCCAGGTCGTACCAGCAAAGGTTTTTGTCGCGGCGACCTTGACAGGTTTGGAGCTTTGAAGTGTCTTCGTCGCCCCAGAGAGCGCGCCTTGAGTAAGCACTTTAGACGAAGTAGCACCGTTAGGATTAGAAGCCGCTAAGAACTCTACTAGATACTTATGCTAGCGTGCTCAAGCAAAAGCGTTGACCTGGGCAGGCATAAGCAGCGCAAAAAGGCAAGTTCATTATAGCAAATAAGCAGCGTATAAATCAACTACCTGTATAGAATAGGTTAACAAACAACCTGATACTTTTAGGAGTATGGTGGATGAAATTTGATAATGGAGAATACTTATGCTACAGAACGCAACAAGCAGGAAATGAGTGAGGAGTTTAGCAAGAAGATACTGCACATTCACGCTGTCGGCGGGGAGGGATGCCACAAAAACCAGGGTTGCTCCACCCGATTGGTATGCCTGCTGAGGCGGAATGGGCACACAAGTACTCGTACAACTGGTGAGCATGGTCGGTCTGTTGCCAATCAGGCACCACCGTTGCGAACGGACTGCGCGCCGTACGCTCCCCACCCGCACCATCGCCATCGACGCACGAATCGACGATCACACGCCGCGCCCCACTGCTAAGAAGCTGCTGCCCAAATTGCGCAACATCGCTATAGGGTAAGCAAGGGCTGACGGTGACCTGCGTTGGCACACCAGCTTCATTAGCAACACGCACCAATGCCCAGCGCTTTGCCAGAGCCGGGCCACCTCTCAGCTTTTTCAGGTAATCTTGCACGTCGGTTTCAATGGTGATCGAGAGCCAGGCATACGGAATACGCTGCATGTACGCAAGGTCACGCTCAGCCAGCGGCGAACGCGTCTGGATCACGAGCAGGTCAAGGTCCTGGTAGCGGGCAAATACTTCCAGGCAGCGCCGCGTAACCTGGTGCTCGCGCTCAAGCGGCTGGTAAGGATCGGTGGTGGTGCTCATGAAAATACGCAATGCCCGCCGCCGCTCAGAGGTCAGCGCGTGCAACTCGCGTTCCAAAAGCTCGGCGGCATTGGATTTTACCGTGACCGCGTGCCCCCATGTTGCGGAACCACCACGAAACGACCAGTTGGGCAGAAATTGCGCGTAACAATACAGACCGCACGTTGTTTGCCCAAAACCACAACCGGTGTAGGCTGAGAGTGCGTGCGTAAAGGGATAGGGTCCAGCGGCAAGAAAGCCGCTGCGCTGCGGCGTTAAAATATGTTTTGCCTCTTGCTGCGTAACTTCCATATGTATGTATGCACCCCTAATCTAAAGCATCACAAAACCCTCGGCTATAGGAAGCCCAACGGATAGTGAACCATGTTGTGTATAATAACAGAAATTGGTAATTTTGTACACATGTTCGTATTTATTCATGCATTCAGCTTCCATTACAGCTTGCCTGAGATGAGATGATAGAGTAACGACAGCTATTTATTAAATCAGAAAAAGGTGGTTCAATGTCGTCAACACGTCCAAATATTGTCTACATCCATTCACACGATACCGGGCGCTACATTCAGCCCTACGGATATGGTATTTCTACGCCGCATCTGCAACGGCTCGCGGAGCAGGGTGTCCTCTTCCGACAAGCGTTCAGCGCCGCCCCCACGTGCTCACCCAGCCGCGCGGGACTACTCACCGGGCAATCTGCGCACAATTCGGGCATGCTCGGATTGGCCCATCGCGGCTTCGCACTCCATGATTACCAGCAGCACATTCTGCACACACTACGCACGGTCGGGTACACCTCAACGTTGGTCGGTATCCAGCATATTGCCCAGGATCCCAGGCAGATAGGCTATGACGAGATTCATCCCACCATTAGCCCCAGTGCACCAGCCACTGCAGACGGTGCCATCGATTTCCTCAGCCACGATGCATCGGCCATAGCAGATAGTGCCGTCGATTTCCTTAGTCATGCTCCCCAGCAGCCATTCTTTCTAGATGTTGGATTTCATGAGACGCATCGTGAATATCCACAACCCGATGGCGAGCACGAGGCCAACTACACGCTCCCGCCCGCAACCGTGCCCGACACGCCGCAGACGCGCGACGATATGGCCCGCTACAAAGCCAGCGCCCACGCGCTCGACCAGGGCGTCGGCGCGGTACTCACGGTACTCGCCGCTACTGGCCTTGCAGATAACACCCTGGTCATCAGCACGACAGATCACGGCCTGGCGTTTCCTGGCATGAAGGGCACATTGACCGATCACGGGATTGGAGTGTCACTGATTATGCGTGGTCCGGGCGGTTTCGTGGGTGGAAAGGTTTGCGATGCGATGGTCTCGCAAATCGACATTTTCCCAACGCTGTGCGACCTGCTCGCTATCGAACCGCCTGCATGGTTGCAAGGTCGTTCGCTACTCCCACTTGTTCATGACGAGGTTGAGCAGCTACACGAGGCAATTTACGCGGAGACGACGTACCACGCGGCCTACGAACCGCAGCGCTGCGTACGTACGGACCGCTGGAAATATATCCGGCGCTTCGCGCAGCGCGCAACGCCCGTGCTACCCAACGGAGACGACGCGCCGAGCAAAGACGTATTGCTGCACTACGGATTAGCAAACCGCCAGCCCTCCCAGGAAGCATTGTACGACCTGATCTTCGATCCACAGGAAGCCAACAATCTAGCAACCGATCCAGCCTACACTGACACGCTAGCAGCAATGCGCCAGCGGCTCACGGCGTGGATGAGGCAGACACGTGATCCACTGCTTGACGGACCGATCCCAGCACCCTTTGGTGCTACCCTGAACGATCCCGATCAAAGCTCGCCTAACGATCCAACGCATCAGATCTAACATACACAAAGAGATGCAGAGTGTCACCATGAGAAAGTGACAACGGTTGACAATATCTGCTTCTCCTCTTTATACTCAAAGGAATATACTTCTGCGCAGAGCCTTTTTGCACGCCTAAAAGACAACGTGGCCTTGCGACATGCAAAACGCTTAGCAAGCGTGTAAGCTTTTTGTCGATACACGCTATCTTGAATACGGAAAGGCGCAACAATTACCATGAACACATTAGCAAGGAACCTGTCGAGGACGCCAGGGGGTATGCAAAAAAAGCATATCACGAAATATCGTCCATTTCAAACCATCGACCTGCCGGACAGGCAGTGGCCCTCACGCACGATCACGCACCCGCCGCGCTGGTGCAGTGTTGATCTGCGCGATGGCAACCAGGCGCTGCCGATACCGATGGGAGTGGCAGAGAAGCTAGAAATGTTCAAACTGCTGGTGAGCATTGGCTTCAAGGAAATTGAGGTCGGCTTTCCTTCTGCGTCACAAACCGAGTTCGAGCTCGTGCGCCGCCTGATTGAAGAGCAGCATATCCCCGACGATGTAACGATCCAGGTGCTTGTGCAATCGCGTGAAGAATTGATTCGACGCACGTTTGAGGCGGTGCATGGCGCGAAAAACGTCATCATCCATCTGTATAATTCCACATCGGAGCAACAGCGTCGCATTGTTTTTGGGCTGGACAAGCCTGCCATCGTCGATATTGCCGTACGCGGCACGAAGCTCGTCAAAGAGCTACTCCCAACACTCTCCGGCACCCATGTGACCTTCCAGTACTCGCCCGAAAGCTTTTCATTGACGGAGATCGACTTCGCGCTAGAGATCTGCGAAGCCGTGGTCGATGTCTGGCAACCAACCAATGAACAGAAAATTATTTTGAACCTGCCGGTCACGGTCGAGGTGGCGACACCAAACGTGCACGCCGATCAGATCGAGTGGTTCTGCCGCCACCTGCGCAGCCGCAAGACAACACTGATCAGCCTGCACACGCATAACGACCGTGGCACCGGCGTGGCGGCCTCCGAATTGGGGTTACTGGCCGGAGCTGATCGGGTCGAGGGTACGCTCTTCGGCAATGGTGAGCGCACAGGCAACGTCGATATCGTGACGCTGGCCCTCAACATGTACATGCAGGGGATTGACCCAGAGCTGGATTTCAGCAACATCGACGCCATCCGCACCGTGTACGAAAAATATACCCGTATGCAGGTTCCCGAACGCCAGCCATACGCGGGTGAACTGGTCTTCACCGCCTTCTCCGGCTCTCACCAGGACGCCATTCGTAAGGGCATGAACGCACAAGCTCCCGATCCCGAAGCGCGGTGGGATGTGCCCTATCTGCCGATTGATCCCAGAGACATTGGCCGTTCCTACGAGGCCATCATTCGCATCAACTCACAATCCGGCAAAGGCGGTGTGGCCTACATTTTGGAGAGCGAGTTCGGCTTGCAGTTCCCCAAAGCAATGCACGCGGAATTCGGCAAGGTCATCAAGTCGCTGGCCGATGTGAAGGGCAATGAACTTTCCAGCACACAACTGTTCATGGCCTTCGAGGAAGAGTACTTGAACCGAGACGAGCCATTTGAGCTGGAAGATTTTGCCTCGCACAGCGTCGAGACGAACGGTAGCAAGATGATCGAATGCCTGGCACACCTGAAGGTGGATGGCGTACGGCGCGAGGTACGCGCACAGGGCAACGGCCCCATCGACGCCTTTGTGCGAGCACTCAACCAGGGCGACCTTGCCAATTTCCAGGTTCTTTCCTACTCCGAGCATGCCATCGGTCAAGGTTCCGATGCCCAGGCCGCCGCGTACGTCCAGATTCAAACGGCCCCTACGCAGACTTTTTTTGGTGCCGCCATAGCAACCGACACGAAGCTGGCAGCCGTGCAAGCTGTGGTTAGCGCACTCAATCGTTCGATGAGCGTCGCTGTGTAACATACCTTTTGCTTGAGGGATTCTGAAATTGAAATGTTTCGTTTCATTTTAGAATCCCTAGAGCGGGATTAGTTTGAGCTGCGCAGAGGAGAGGCTGGATCGGTGCTCATGAGGTGCAACAAGCGAGCACTAGGGGTTACGTGTAAACTAGAGGCCGTGGAGAGCACGCGTTGAAGCGCCTCTGCACCCAGTTCACTTTCCGGGTTCCAGCCATAGCGTTTAAGATCAACACGTTCATCATCTGAGAGGCTCACTCCTTCGGCTTCCAATAGTTCACGCATCCGTCCTGGATGACCAAACGCCCAGGCCCCCGTCAATTCTCCCTTGCTACTAATTACCCGTTGCGCTGGCACGTCATGCGGAGTTTCGTTCATAATCCAACCTATCATGCGTGCACCCCGCGGATACCCAAGAACCTTTCCAACCCAGCTATAGGTTGTGACACGTCCAGGCGGACAAGCCTTCACCAGCGCGTAAACACGCTCCATTAGTGCAGCCACCTGTTGTGGAGTAGGAGATGTCATTTCTGACATAAAATAGCCCTCTTTTTATAAAAAGTAGTGAGAAAACCACGAAGTCTTCAGCGACGTTTGATGAATCGCCGGGCTTGTTCTTGCCAAGACAGGAAAAGAGCAGACCCGTTGATCCAAAAAACTCTGGCAATCGCCAGGTGATGCGTATCCATGCACTGTGACCATGCAGGGAATCCGACCTCATCTCGACAAGGTTCGAAAGGCTTTTTGCA
>DATAYF010000361.1:0-7844 GCA_036272735.1 Ktedonobacteraceae bacterium | reverse complement strand
TCAAGCGAAAAAGGTCGTGGCGCGGGGTTGTGCTGAGTGAGAATTCTATAGAGGTGACTGAATGGTATCTGAAGGAGTATATTAATCGTACCTTAGATAGGGGTTAATCGTATTCCTTATAGTATGGTGTTATCTCTTTGGTTGCCTCTACTATCAATGGGGGGCTATAATCCAAATCAGAAGTATACTAGTAGTAGGTGATTCTGTTTTGCAGCGAACGCTCAAGACATTTTACCAGGGAAGGAAATATAGTCGTGGCTACGAAGAAATCTAGATATTCTGGTGAGAGCGAAGAACAAAAGCGACTCAAGAAGGACGTAGTCGAAAGTATCACGCGCCCCGTGACGAGGCCGCGCTCTCTGCAATCGGTTGGTCTTAGCCTGGTGAAAAATCTCCCGTCTAATATCAACATGGTGCAGAATTTTATGAAGGTCGTCAACTGGAAGCAGGTACAGGCCGAGGTACAGGAAGCATTAGATAATAAGGTAGTGATCGTTGGTCAGCCGAACACCGGCAAAAGCACCCTGTTCAATAAAATTATTGGACAGATGGTATCACCTGCTTCTGCCGAGGCTGGTACAACCAAGACGCTGGTGCAGACCGATTTTGGTCCCTTCACGCTGGTGGATACCCCTGGACACTTACCAGACGTGATGGAAAGCGGCATGGATCAGGCCAGTGTGGTCGTCTTCTTATTGGATGCGTCAAGAGGTTTACAAGAGCAAGATCGGGAGCTGTACGCTTCGATCAAGAAGTTGAATAAGCCAACGATCATCGCGGTGAATAAAGTCGATACCCTGCAAGGTCAGGACGCGGGCGATCAGTATGCCACCGAGGTTGCGATTCTTCTTGAAGCGTATGGCGTGATCCCCATTTCGGCGAAGACCGGCGCAAATATCGTCGAAGAACTGCTTCCGGCCGTGATCGATGCCAGCCCAGAAGCGGCACTAACTATTGGTCGCGAGCTACCGCGCTTCCGTCGCGAGGCCGCGCAGCGTATTATTCGCAGCTCAACGCTACTCAGCCTGGCCGCTGGTTTGGAGCCTATTCCGTTTATCGACATTCCCATTTTGCTGGGCATACAAATTCGGCTGGTGCTGCGCCTGGCTGCGCTCTATGGTGAGCCTTTGGATAGTACCAATGCGATGTTGCATGCTCGCGAGCTTGTGGCGACGCTGGCTGGTGGGTTAGGTCTGCGTCTGCTGGCGGAGCAAGCTGCGAAAGCGGTGCCGTTCGGTGGTGATTTTGTGGCCGGAGCTATCGCCGGAGCCGCTACCTGGTCGATAGGCGAAGTGGCGTTAGAATTCTATGATAGCGGCAAGAAAATGGATATCAGGCGCCTGCGCCAGCTTTATAAGACCTTTAATCAGCGTTTCCGTAATGAGCGTCTGGGCGAGCATTTGCGGGATCAAGAGCGGAGTATACCTGGGGCACGCACACCAGGCCTGATTAAGCAGCCCAGGGACACTGTAGCAGAAGAGAAGGCGTAAAAGTGCCGATAGATTTTCCTTATAACCGTTATAAAACGTTGGCGGAGCCGCTGATGGTCTATTATCCAGCAGGGGAGGAGCCACACGCCCGTTGGATTGGGCAGACGCTAGAGAGAGCTGGCAACGAGCTCTCTCAGCTATTTGGTCGTCCAGCACCAGAAATGGAGATAGTGCTGGTCGATCCGAGCGATTGGGAGCTGGCTCCCCATGATGATGCGGACGAAGTTGCCTCTCCGTATCCATATTGGACAGAGGTGACCACTCCACCCACCTTCGTAGTGCCCGTTGAGCTTGATCCTATCCTTGGCGAGTGGACAAGCGAGAAGCTGGCTTTTGCACTCTATCACGAATTGGTGCTGGCGTTTTTAGAGGATGATCCTCGCCCGTGGCCCGAAGAATATCCGCTGTGGGCCGATGAATGGCAGATCAAATTTGTGGCGATGTGGTTATCGTATCAATTAGATCATCAGCAGGGGATGATCCATAGCGATTTGAAAGCACAGTACGCCGACATTTTTGAGCCGGAGCCAGATGGCAAAACACCGGTCACGGTGCGTGGCTTCGATTGGTTCGATGATACCGAGGCTGAAGATTACCTGTGTTTTGAACTCTTGTTGGAGCAGTTTGCGGTTGATCTGCTTGCGCGCTACGACATTAAGGCGGTATGCCGCTTTTTAGCCGCCTATCGTCAGGAACAAGCTCATTTGCTGAGTGATGATGTGACCGCAATGCTAGAGGCGGCGCTTGGTCCTGGTAGTGGCGAATGGCTAGAAGCACTCGTGTATTTCTAAATGTGGTCAGAAGATGTATAATTTCTACCATTCAGGACGCTAAACATCAATACTTATATGCAAAAGGAGGTGGCTGCGCATGTTTAAGCGGGTTGCCATTATTGGTTTAGGGCTGATTGGTGGGTCGGTTGGTTTAGCGCTACGCAAGAAAAAGATGGCGCAACACGTTGCCGGATACGATCTTGGCAGGGGAGTCAGCCAGCGCGCGCAAAGTGCTGGCGCTATCGACCAAGCCTATACTTCGCTAGCGGATACGGTGCGTGGGGCCGATCTCGTCATTCTGGCGACCCCTGTGGGGGCCATGCGCGCTTTACTTCAAGATCTTGCCCAGGCGCTTACCCCTGGGGCGGTCGTGACAGATGTGGCGAGTACAAAGGCACAAGTGATTAGCTGGGCCGAGGAGTTTTTACCAACGCCGGTTGCGTTTGTTGGTGGGCACCCCATGACTGGCAAAGAGTTGAGTGGCGTTGAAGCTGCCGATGCCGAACTCTTTTACCAACGCATGTATTGTTTAACGCCAACAGCCCGTACTAATCCGACAGCCATAGGGAAGGTAGCACAGTTTATTGAGATACTTGGCGCACGCGTGCGTTTCCTGGAACCATCCGAGCACGATGGCCTGGTTGCTAGCGTGAGTCACCTACCATTTCTTGCCTCAATTGCCTTGATGAATACCGTTGCTGATAATCCTGTTTGGGGAGAAGCCTCGTTGCTGGCGGCTGGTGGCTTTCGCGATGTAACGCGCCTGGCGGCTGGTAGTCCTGAGATGTATCGTGATATTTGCGTCACGAACAGCGAGGCGATTGTGCGCTGGCTTGATGAGTATATTGCTACTTTGAACACGCTGCGCGCGCGTGTAGCCCAGCACGATAGGAGTATCAACGAAGTATTTGCTCAGGCCCAACAGACGCGTTTAAAGTGGCAAGAGTTACACGGGCAAGATGGTCTAGAGTAGGGTTTTGCATAAAAGCTCTATATTGATGAGTATGTATGGTGTACTATACCATACATGCTCATCAATATAGAGCATAAGAAAGCATGAAATACGGGCAATCGCGAACAGTCAGGGAATTCTTATAGCCATAAATTATGGTCTTGGCTTAGGTTTTCCTGGTGGAGGTGGGGGTGGCGGGAGTTCGAAGATTGTTTGCACCGGGCGGGCCAGTATGACCGGGCAGGGTGCGTGATCGAGCACGAAACGAGCAACATGCCCAACTGATTTGGGACCGGTAGCAGGGCCTGTGAAGTCTGGGGAACGGGGGCAGATAGCGACCAGGTCGGCGTTCCATGTCGCGGCGCACATGACAATCTCCCGTTCAGGGCGACCGGGGCGTTGCAGCGTCTCTGCCTGCGGAAAATAGCGTGTTCCTTCCTGAAGGATCTCTTGCGCGGCGGTCAATTCAACCTGTTGCAGTTGCTCATCACGTGCCGGTGGCAGGTCGTGTGGCCTGAAGAAACGTTCTCGCATAAGACCAATTTCACGGCGAGGACCTGTGTCGATCACATAGAGCAGGCCAATAGTCAGGTCCGTGCTGGTGAGCATGCTTGCTACAAGGCGTTGTAACGCTTCCACATTCGTTCCATCCAGACAACATAAAACGCGCATGGTTTTCTTATCCTCCTATCTTAGGGAAGTAGGAGCCAGATCGTGAGTGCTCCTGCAATCAACATGCAGGGAGTAACGATGATTCCCACCTTGAAATAGTCGAGACCTGAAACATCCAGGTTGCGTTGACGTAGGATGAGCAGCCAGATCACCGTTGCCAGCGAACCAACCGTGGTAAGATTTGGCCCCAGATCACAGCCGAAGATGGTGGTAGCGGTAAAACCTTGTTGGACGGCCAGCGACGAGTGATGAACGTTGTGTAACGCCGACGTCATCACCACAGCCATCGGCACGTTGTTGATAAGATTGGTGCCCAGCGCTGCTCCTAACGTACCCACCACGACCGACCCAAAGCCACTTCCACCCGAAAGATGAAGCAGCCATTGCCCGAACTGCTGGGTTAAACCGGTATTTTCGACGGCCTGTACAATCACGAACATGCCCGCGATAAAGCCAAAAATCGGCCAGGAAATTTGCTTCCCGATTTGCGGAATGGAGATCTGCTTCCATCTCATGGCCCCGATCAGTAACAGCAGAGCACCACCCAGGGCAACCAGCGACAGCGGGAATTGCGCGGCAGAGGCGGTCACGTAAGCCACCGCAACGATGCCCAGGACGATACACGTATAGCGAAAATACCCTCCATGCTTGATGGCTTCTTGCTGAGAAGGTAGCCGTTTGATATCGAAGGTGCCGTGTAACGATCCACGATACAGCAGGAAGAACAGGCCAATATTGATGCAGATAACCACGAGGCAGGGGATGGTGAGCAGTCGTAAAAATGTGAAAAAGTCCAATGGCAGTCTGCCATTGACGATAATATTGATGGGATTGCTGACGGGGAGGATGAAAGAGGCGGTGTCGGCGATGAACGTGCAGGCAAAAAGAAATGGGATGACCGGCAGGCGTAGCTGTGTCACCAGCGAATAGACGATAGGCGTCAAGATCAGCGCGGTGGCGTCGTTTGAGAACAGCATAGAGATAAGGCTACCAAGCAAGAAGGTGTTGAGAAATAGTCGGCGTACGTTGTTGCCCGACCATTTTGCGGCCTGCACCGCGAGCCAATCGAATAGCCCCGCGACCTCTGCCAGCGCCGCTAGACTCATCATACCGAGAAAAAACAGAAAGGTGTTCCACTCACTCAGCAGGGTAAACAGCGCACGTCCCGGTGTAATCAAGCCCACGATGAGTAGCAGTGCCGCACCTGCTAAAGCAAACGGCGCTTCGTTGATTTTCCACGGGCGCGTCATAATACCGATCAAGGTGAGCAGTGTGATGAGCGCGATCAGCACCGTCTGGGTATGCTGCGGGACGTGCAAAAAAAAGAGCATGGTTATGCATCCTTACGGTTGCAGCCAGCGGTCGTACCATGAACGCACTCGTTGCAGCACATCGACCTGGTGGTGGTATTCGGAAATGCTGTGGGGTTCACGTGGATACACGACCAGTTCGGTTGGCACTTTTTGTGCTCTCAATGCACGATGGAAGCCGGTTGCCTGGCTTAGTGGAACACGCGCATCGTTTTGACCATGTAAGATCAAGACCGGCGTTTTGACCATCTGCGCAAATGAGATCGGGCTGAGTTGCGCGTGGCGGTGTGGTCCAAGGCCGTCCCAGGGTGCGCTGCCTCCTAGCTCTTTCTCAAAGTCGGGCAGGTCGCTTGACATCACCATCATGCCCCAATCACTCACCCCTGCTCCCATGATGCCTGCTTTAAAGCGGGTACTTTGCGTGACTGCCCACGCGGTCATAAAACCACCCTGGCTCCAACCACCGATGCCCAGGCGTTCAGGATCAGCGATGCCGCGCTCAATGGCCGCGTCAACGGCTGCCATCACATCGGCGTAATCAGCCCCGCCGACGTCACTACGAGCGGCCGCGGCGAAGCGTTCGCCGTGACCTAAGCCTCCACGAGGATTGGGCATCAAAACAGCGTAGCCTGCCAGGGCCAGCCATTGCGCCCAGTTATGCCAACCGAGATTGAAGCCCTGCTCCCAACGTCCATAGGGACCGCCGTGTACAAGCACGACGGTGGGCTGTGGTTGATCATGTGGAGCGTCTGGCGGGCGTACAAGCACACCATCAAGCTTCAGGCCATCGGGCGCGGTCCAGTAGAATGCTTCCTGCTCCCCAAATTTGAGACCGGCCAGGACTGTTTGGTGCGTCGAAAGCTGCCTGACTTCGGTCACGTGCTGCTGGTCGTCGGCATACCCGGCATAGACCTCCCACGGCTGGTTGCCTGTACTGCGTGTAAGCGCGAGCATGGTGCGTCCATCGACGATTGTACGCGCTGTCCAACTTGAAAACCTGGCGGTGGGCGCTTCCTGGTTGGTGGCAAAGAATGGGATAAGTTTCCCCGTGCTACTCTCTAACCAATAGAACGTCGTGCCCAAACCTTCGCCAGCCATAACAATGGCATGGGTGGCGTTGGATGGTTGCAAGAGATCGTTCGCACAACTCTCTTCACCCAGTGCGATGCGTTGTGCTTCTCCGCCCTGCGCCGCTACGCTATACACCGCCGCCGATGACTGGTGGTATGTTTGCGCGGTTGAGGCTAGAAACAGTAGATGTTGCCCATCGGATGACCATATGAGACTATTTATGCCTGTGGGAAAGCGGCAAACGAGCTGTGCTTCCCCACCAGCGACGGGTACGCGGAAGATAGCAACTTCTTGTGCCGTGGATTCTAGATCTGGCGTTTTGCGTACGCTATAGGCTATCTCGTTGCCTGCTGGGGACCAGGCAATGCCTGTCACATGATAATCGCCAGCCGCCAGCGTGCTCACTTTTCTGGTTGCGAGCGAGATCAGGCGTAGGCGTGCATAGGGCCAATGCTCACCATATATATCGGCGTCGTCGCGGGCTTTTTCGCGCCGCTCATCCTCCTTCGTTGGCTCATCGGCGCTGAGAAAGGCGATATGGCCGCCGCTGGGAGACCAGGTAAATTGCTCAACCGACTTCTTGTGCGTTTTAGGCGTCAAAGGTAACGCTTCTCCGCCTGCTGCGGCGATGGTATAGATCTGGGATGTGCCGCGTTTGGCTCGGTCCGAGAGTAAGGCAATGGTATGTCCGTCGGGAGACCATTGCGGATTGCGGTCCTCGGCGTCGCCGCTGGTGAACTGTCTTGGCGGCTGTGAACCATCTGTGGGCGCTATCCAGAGGGCGCTGGTGCGATGTTCGTCCTTCTTGCTCTGTGGTGACAGCGTATAAATAACGAAATCGCCGCCTGGTGAAAGGTGAAGGTCGGTAGGAATGGCAAGATCAGCAATAATTTCTGCGCTTAATTCGCTCATTATTTCTCCCCGGATGGCTTATTTGCGTGCGCTAGTGGTGAGAGCCGATGAAGGCAACGATGAGATACAGGACGTACAGGAATACGAGTAGGAGAACGATTGCACCGTAGCAGGTGAGCGTCCAGGCGCGCTTGTTGTTCAATGCCTGGCGCAGTTGTTCGCTCATATCCGGCGGATCGAGTTCGAGGGTGGGCTGAAGCTCTTGTATCAGGGGAATCATGGTGCGGAAATCACGCGCATTTGACATGCCTTCAGCCAGAATGATCGTGTCGTCATCGTCAAGGTCTGCCATCAAAACCAGCTTACTCGGGTTGGGTTCTCCGGGTACCAGGGTGAGACGTTTGATGGCATCCAATGGTAGGCGTGTTTCTTGCCCCTCTTCGCGGATGATGACTACCAATTCATCCTTGTAAAGTTGCAGCTCTTTGCCTATGCCAAAGCGGACCACGCTGATTGGGTACTTGTGGACTGTATCGTTCTCACTCATCAATGCATCATCCATCGTCTTTTTATCGGGATTGACTCGTGCTTTGATTGTACCGCATATTGTGTTGAGCGTCGAGTAACGAATCGTTGATCAACCCGATTTGGGTGGCAAGGTCCTGTTCATCGAAGTGTTGCAGGTGTCGTTTGACCCGTTCCAGTCCAGGTTCTGCTAGAAAAT
>DATAYF010000360.1:0-2322 GCA_036272735.1 Ktedonobacteraceae bacterium | reverse complement strand
ATCGCCGCTCACGCACAAACGGCTCAGGGCTGCTCAACAAGTCGTTACACTGGCACATTGGCTTCGCCATGATCGCCTTCGCCCTGCTCCTATTGCACTCGTTCGGTAACTTCAATTCGCGTTCAGGCACGTATGCGCTCTTTGCCATGATTGCCATGGTCGTTAGTGGCGTGATTGGCAAGGCATTGGACAAAGTGATGCCGCTTCTGATCACCAGAGAGGTCAGTAAGGCGTTGACGGCGCAAGGAGATGATCGACTGGAAGAAATCACGCAGCAACTGCACACCATGGTTGAGTATAGTACGCAGGAACTGCAAGGTTTTTCCGTTGCGCAAAAAAAGGACAGCTCCAGGCTTCCTATCAAACCTCAATCTAACGAGCCGCTATTACCGTTGACGCAACGGGTGGAACAGGCGAACGCGCGGGCACAACTCGCCCCGACGCTGCAAACTTCGTGGGATCTGGCATACATCTCATTAGAAGAACTCCCACAGGAAATTCAGCACGACGCCGCCCAGTATCGCTTCGTGCCTGATCCCAAGAGCAAATTCGAGCTACCAAAGACGCTCGTGCCCGGCATGGACGATCAATTGTCTGAGATTAAACGCGTCGAGCAGGCGCTTCAGCGGGAACAACTCTTTCGCTTCATCATCCGCTACTGGCGTATTTTGCATGTCTGCCTGGCCGTGCTGACCGTTGGCCTCACCATCTGGCATATCGAATTTGCTCTATCTCTGCTCATTCCCGTGTGGTTGCATCATTAATAGTTTCGAAGCATACAACTGAAAAGCGTTTCCATTCGTAATAATGGTAGGGCTGGTTATGCAAAAGGAATAATTAACGATGCAACAACAAACAATGGCACATCAACACGCACCTAAGGCGCCAACACGGCGAGAACGTCCCAAACGTCTCGACATTTTTCTCCACTTATTCAAAACGTGCGCATTGATCGGCGCATTGCTGAAAGATCGACGTATCTCACTGGTGCGCAAATCGCTCTTTGTGCTCTCCATCGGCGTGTTGTTGCTCGTCTTGTTCTTCCCAGATTTCTTCAATGAAGCATTTATGAGCGTCATCATGCCATTGATCGGTACGGTGCTAGGTGTGCCCATTGACGCTGGCTTCGACTGGATCGCGTTTTCCCTCTTGCTCGTGAGCCTGCTGCGTTTCTTCCCACCCGACCTGGTCGCCGAACACTACCAGCACATCTTCCACAAGTAGCGCCCCTGCTTTTTCTCAATAGAGCTTGAAGTAAAGCTGTGAAATGGCTAACGCAGGGGCCAGAAGACATTTGCCAGCACTTTTGGGGCAATTCTCTATAGTACCGTTGCCAGAAACCGGTTTCTGATCTACAGTTTCTTTATCAAGATAGACGCATTTTATCGTAAAAAAGTAAGGTTGTCTTTTTGTCTCATCGTCATCCTTCCGTGGGCCGAATCTCGGTAATCCTAATGACCCCAATGCTGATGTTTACTTCGATTGGTATGAATTTGCCTATCAGTATGGTGTAACTCCGTTTGGGGACAATACCACTCAGGTCGATATGTTTGGATTTCCTATGACTGCGCGGCTACAGCAGACAGCTAGCGGATACAATCAGACGGCCGGTATTACTCTCACCAGAGACCAGGTTTTCTCCCAGTACTCTGCTGCCGTTGGCCCGGAATCCAAACCCCTGGCCACCTCCTACCGGATTCTGGCTCCGCACTTGTCTGCTGCTTTCGCGCCCGGTGGGAGTGAGGCGAACTATATGCAGTCGTATATTGATCAGACTTGGAATTACTATACAACCAACCAGTTTACGTTAAATGCTCCGAGTGTAAACTTCACCGGAAAAGTGGTGAATGGACAGTTACAGTTTACGAGCAATGGTGCTGGCCCGTTCGTTTTGAACAAACCCGCCTCCAGCGACGTTCTGGCATGCTCTGGTGCCCTGGCATCCCAGGCATGAATACACAGGAACTGCAACTTGGTGCTCAGTTTTGTGCGGCCTTTAATAGAGGTGTCGCGCTGAACACCGCGGACTGGTATAACCCAACCGCGTACTATACTGGCCCCATTCAAAATGAGTATGCCGGGTTCTGGCACCAGGTCAGCATCAACCACAAGGCCTATGGATTTCCCTACGACGATGTGAACAACCAGAGTTCGGGAGGGATCCTTCCGAACGCCAATCCACTCAAGCAGCGTGACGCTTGGCATCGGCTGGTAACTTTTCTTCACATAAAGGACAATGCGTAGACCACCCTGTATGGGCTGGCAGCCCATACAGGGTGGTCTATGCATTGTCCTTTATGTAATATTGCTCATTTTAAGCAT
>DATAYF010000359.1:0-10841 GCA_036272735.1 Ktedonobacteraceae bacterium | reverse complement strand
GTCCTAGCAGCATGCGTTTATAGATAATATAGTAAAAGAGATCGAAGATGTCGCGGTTGGCTTGTTGATTGGTGGCGTCGTCGCTGACGAGTTCCCGGCAATGGTCGGACGAGACGATGCTGGTCGGTCGTAGCCCCTGGTAGGCGTTGTCGCGCACAATGCGCTGCGCCGCCGTACTTTTGCCCGCGCCAGCCGGTCCACACAGCACCAGCAATGTGCGTTGTGGCAGGACGATGGTTTGTGGCTGAGCGTGCGTCTCTCTCTCCATTGCTATGATCTCTTTCCTTTGATATAATGCGCATGCATATATATGTAGACTCTTGCGCCGCATCTCGTATGTGTTGCGGCGCGTCGTCAGAATTGCTCTTGCGTCTATCTTACAACAAAACCTGGAAACACATTTGACAACCATTCGAAGCATGCTGCTGAGGCATTCTTTTATCATATAATCGTTCGCACTGAGGAGGACGTTGTGTCTGTTGAGACTACTTTAACCGGAACTGAAATTCGTACGCGCTTTCTTGATTTCTATGCCAGCAAAGGGCACGTTCGCATGCCCAGTTCGCCGCTGATACCACGCAATGATCCAACCGTTTTGCTGACGACCGCTGGTATGCAGCAGATGATCCCATTTTTCCTGGGACGCGAGGCTCCTCCTGCGTCGCGGCTCACTTCGTCTCAGAAATGCTTTCGTACAACGGATATCGACAAAGTTGGTAATCAGCGCACACTTACGTTCTTCGAGATGTTGGGTAATTTCTCCGTTGGCGATTACTTCAAGCGTGATGCCATCGCTTACGCCTGGGAATTCCTGACGCAAGTGGTGAACCTGCCTACTGATCGCCTGCATCCGACCGTGCACCCGACCGATGACGAAGCGCCTAAATATTGGAACGAAATCGCCGGTTTCGCCGACGAGTCGATAGTGCGCCTGGATGAGAACTGGTGGGGTCCTCCGGGAACGTCCGGCCCCTGCGGACCCGATTCAGAGGTCTACTATGATCGTGGTGAAGAGTATGGCTGTGGTCGGGCTGATTGCGCACCTGGTTGCGAATGCGAGCGCTTTCTGGAGATCTGGAACCTGGTCTTTATGCAGTACTACCAGGACTCCGACGGCAGCCGTACGCCGCTGCCGCGCAAGAATATTGATACCGGCATGGGTCTGGAACGCCTCACGATGGTGCTGCAAGGCAAAGAATCGGTCTTTGATATCGACCTGTTCCGTGCCATTATCGATCATTTCGCGAACTTGACGCACACGACTTACGGCCAAAATGCCCAGGTCGATACCTCGCTACGCGTTATCGCCGATCACGCACGCGCCCTGGTCTTCCTGGCCGCCGATGGCGTGTTGCCCAGCAACGAGGGTCGCGGCTACATCTTCCGCCGTATCCTGCGCCGCGCCGTGCGCCACGGGAAGCTGCTCGGCCTGGATCAGCCCTTCCTTTCCATCGCTGTTGACGTGGTGACCGGGCTGATGGGCGATTACTACACGGAACTGCACACGCAGCACGACCGTATCGTGGAGGTGCTCAGCCTGGAAGAGCAGAAATTTGGACAAACGCTGCAAACTGGCCTGAGCCTGCTCAACGACTTGTTGGCGGATCTGCGCCAGCGCGGCCAGAAAGTCATCCCCGGCGAAGACGTTTTCAAGCTCTACGATACGCACGGTTTCCCCGTCGAATTGACGCAGGAAATCGCGGCCGAGCAGGGCTTCACGATTGATACGGCTGGCTTCGAGCAATCAATGGAGCGCCAGCAAGAGCGCAGCCGCGCCTCCAATACTTTTGTCCAGGCGCAGGATGATCGTGCCTTGACCGCTATCCTACAACGTGTCGGCCCGACGGAGTTCCTGGGCTACAAGGGACTGGCTGGCAGCGGCAATGTGCTTGCTCTGGTGGTTGATGGAGTCGAGGTTGATACCATCAGCGCTCCGCAACGCGCCCTGGTAGTCCTCGACCGCACGCCGTTTTATGCTGAGAGCGGCGGCCAGATCGGCGATCATGGCGACCTCAGCGGATCTGCCGGTCTCTTCCACGTGCAGGACACGCGTCGGCCGCTGAAGGGTCTGATTGTCCACTATGGCGAGCTGTCCGAGGGCTATCTGCGCGTTGGTGACGCGGTGCAGGCTGATGTAGTGGCACAGCGTCGCGAGGATACCATACGCAATCATAGCGCAACGCACCTGCTGCACAAAGCGTTGCGCGATCTACTGGGCAAGCAGGTGGAGCAGCGCGGTTCGTTGGTCGAGCCTGAGCGCCTGCGCTTCGACTTCACCAGCCCGCACGCCCTGACGCCAGCCGAGCTTGCGCAGATCGACACGCAGATCAATCGTTGGATACGTGCGAACTTTGTGGTAAATACGAAGATCATGCCCATCAAGGACGCGATGGAGACGGGGGCGATGGCTCTGTTTGGCGAGAAATACGACGACCTGGTTCGCGTCGTCTCGATGGGGAGTAGCATCGAACTCTGCGGCGGCACGCACTGCATCTCAACGGGTCAGATTGGCCTGTACGTCACTGTGCAGGAGACGAGCGTCGCGGCCGGTATTCGCCGTATCGAGGCGTTCACCGGTCGGACAGCCGAAGCCTACATGCGCCAGCGTAGCGCCACCGTCGATGCTCTCGCGGCCCACCTGCAAACGCAGCCCGACCAGCTTGAGACGCGTGTGGAGCAGTTGTTGCAAGATCTGGCGACCAGTCGTCGCCAGGTTGCGCAGTACCAGCGTGAGGCAGCGTTACGGCAGGCGGGAACGCTGGCCCAACGCGCACAGGATGTTGCGGACATCTCCGTGGTGGCATCGCTGGTCGAAGTGCCCGACGACAAAGCCTTGCGTGAAATGGGGGATATGGTGCGTAGCCAGATGGCGCATCCGGGCGTTGCAGTGTTGGCGGCCAGATTCGGCGAGCGCATCGGTATTCAAGTGAGTGTTGATAGCAACTTGACTAAACGCGGCTTGCACGCGGGCAAGCTTGCGGGTGTCGTTGGCGCCCGCCTGGGTGGTAAAGGTGGCGGACGACCCGAATCGGCGCAGGGTGGCGGCAAGGATACGTCCGAACTGAAAGCCGCACTCGATCTCGTGCCTACGTTCGTCAAGGATAACCTGCACTAGATCTCGCCAGAGGTGTAGGGACTGTCCGAAGGCAGAGTAAGCAAGGGGTGCAGGGGGACGCAGTCCCCTTGCCGGGGTGCGGGGTGTCCCCGCTCATCCCCCCCCATTCTTGCCGCCGAAGGCGGCAAATCACACAAAGTTTGTCACAATACTAGCAACTGTGTTATAAAATACAAGACATGCAGCAAAAGCGATGTGATGAGGTAGCCTGTCCAATGGCAATAAGCAATAGATCTGGGACAAATTTATGATGAATCTCTTACAACGTCTGCGCAGCCTTTTCCGGGGCGGTGATGAAGAGAATGACCTCTATGCCAGCGATGATGGTATGTACGAGGAACCGGAAGATGTTGGGGATGGCGGTCAGCGGCAACTCTTTACTGCCCTGGATATTGGCACCGCATACGCCAAGGCCATGATCGTCGAAGTACGTGGTGATCATGCCGAGGTCTTAGGAGCGGGCCGCCATGCTCAGAGCTATACCCACATGTCCGACGGCATCGTTACCGATATTGCTGGCGTCATCGCCAATTGCAACGAGGCGCTGTTACGTGCCGAACAGGCGGCCGGGGGCGTGATCGCCCCCTCAGCCGTGATCGGGATCGCTGGCGAACTGGTCAAAGGCAGCTCGACAACTGTCAGCAAGCAGCGCACCAGCCCGGCCAAGCCGATTGTTGGTGAAGAATTAGACTCACTGATTACCAGTGCACAGAATAAGCTTTTGAAGAATGCGAAAGAGCGTATCGCGGCGGAGACGGGTCTGCAAAATATTGACGTTCGTTTAACCAATGCCGCTGTCATTTCGGTACGTATCGATGGGCAGACGGTGACGAATCCGATTGGTTTCCGTGGTCGCCACTTCTCGCTGACCTTGTTCAGCGCCTTCGCACCGTTAACCCAACTAGGAGCCTTGCAGACGGTCGCTGAAGGACTGGACCTTACCTTATTCGCCATCGTCGCCGAACCCTACGCGCTTGCCCGCTGCCTGAGCAATAATGCAAGCGCCGACAGCGGAGCAATCTTTATCGATATCGGTGGCGGCACCACTGATATCGCCCTGGTACGCCAGGGTGGCATCGAAGAGACGCGTATGTTCGCGTTGGGTGGCCGTAGCTTTACCCGCCGCATAGCGACCGGGAAGGGAATTTCCATTAAAGAAGCAGAACGACTCAAGCTGAGCTATAGCAAAGGTGAGTTGCGGGGCAATGCCAGTAACGAGATTTGCTCAGTGCTGGCACCAGAGTGCCAGACCTGGATGGATAGTGTTGAACTGTTAATAGATGAATTGGCAAAAAATGAATTATTGCCACCGGCAATTTACGTGGTGGGCGGAGGATCAGCACTACCCGATATCTCGCAAAAATTGGAAAGTTTCCCCTGGACGCAGCGGCTGCCGTTTGCGCGTGACCCCATTATCCGCACAGTGCAACCCGAAATGGTCGGTAGCATTATGGATCGTGAGGGTCTGTTAACCGACGCGCAAGACATTACTCCTATGGCTCTGGCTTATCAGGCTATCGAGCTACAAAATGAAAACACTGTTCTTGAGAGGGCACTAGATCGCGTCATCGACAATATGCACATCTAGTCGTACGAGTACAGACCTGGTTTTCTCTTGCAGTGCATTCTCGCTGTCATGGTATACATGCTATACATTCCTTGCATTCATATGAGAAAGATGCCGGACCGGCCGATGTGACAAACAAGGCTGAATGAAGGCATTTTTCTAGACGAGCAAGCGTCGTTTATGAATGTATATGGTTATTAGAGGGGGTACAATGGGCTTATGAGCGACGAGCAAACCATTTATATCAGCCCAGAAGATGATTTAACAAGTATACGGGAGCGCCTGAAAAACGTCGATGCGAAAAACGTGACGTTGGTCATACCCTCCAATACACAGTTGCGCGGTCATGTGGCCTGGAAGGTCCTGTATGTGCGCGTGCGCGAACTGGGGAAAGAGGTCTTAATCGTTAGCTCTGACCCACAAATTCGCTCCGTAGCTCATGCCGTCAAGTTTCGGGTCGCTACATCGTTGGAAGCCTCTTCGCAGGCTGGCAAGCCACGACCTCCTAGCCGCCCGGGTCGCGCCGGGCGTAGTCGCACCGCTGGTTTAAGCTCGTCTCGTTCCTCTTCTTCGGCAACCAGGAGCCCGGCGGAGCTGCGCGGCGTCCAGGGCATGCCTAATCCTGCTAGCAGCTCTCGTTCAACCTCTTTGCGTCCATCGCAACAACTCTCTACTCAGGCCGAGGAGCGCACCGCACGCCCGGAGCCTGGCAGCCAACGCCAGCGCTCAAAACGTTCACAGGCAGACGAGATGATTATTGAGGACGTCGATCAATCTACACCCATACCCAGGAGCCCTGATACGCCGTTCGAGTATCGCATAAACTCGATACCACCGATTCACCCGCTACCCGCCGAACAACTTGATGAAGAACCCGATCTCTGGCTTGAGGATTACGAGCAGGCCCAGCATATTCGCGAAGCCGCCCTCGGAAACGCCAATCCTGAGCAGGGTATTCAACCCAAAGCCCCGCCCGAAACGCCCTTTGTCGAGCAACCGTCACAGCGTAGCTTCGAGCCTTTGCCCAGGGTGGAGGACGATGATCCATTCGCCTACATGGACGATGCGCTGCCTCCGCCCGCGATGCAGGAGCAACGCGGCTCGGCCTCGCTCGAACACTTCGACACCAACGAGCACGTCATTCAGGACGTTCCCGACCTGCCCACGCAGATGATCGAAGGTGAGGTTGAGGATGATGATAATTCTGGACCTGGCGGGATGGGCACGTACGACGTGCATCCGCATAGTAGCAATCCCCACAGTGCTAGCGGCGAGCATCTTGCCGGACCAACGGGCGTCTATGGTGTGCGTCCACACGGCAGTAATCCACGCGTTTCTAAACGGCGTCGGTCTTCGCGCTCCCTTGACGAGCAACCGCCAATAACGCCTGCTATCGAGGATGAGCCAACCCGTACAATGCCACCACAAACGCCTTCATCCGCCCGGCGTTCGGCCCCCTTAAAGCAGCCGCCATCGCGCCGCTCAGCACCTTTGCAAGAACAACCATCCGCTCGGCGTTCATCTCCCCTGCAACAACCTTCACGGCGCTCGGTTCCCTTGCAAGGGCAGTCAGCCTCGCGTCGCTCAGGACCACTGGACCAACCATCCGCCCGGCGCTCGGTGCCTTTGCAGGGACGTGATCGCTCGGTCATATCTGGCAGTCTATCCCCGCGTCCGGCCAGTCGCAAAGGACCCGCTTCGTCACGCTCCGCTGTCCCTCAAGGCCGTACAACCTATGCTATTATTGCTGCCATTATCTTGCTTGTCATTATTATTGGGCTCCTGGCTACGTTCGCCCCCTCGGCGAATGTCACCCTGGCGCTGCAATCGCACACGTACGCGCATGCTTTGACCCTGGTGGCGAAGCCTGGTGCTCCCGCCAACGTCGTCGGCGTGGTGCCTGCTCACCTGCAAACGCACACCTTTATGCAAAACGGCACAGCGATCGCGACCGGCACAAAGAAGGTTGGGAAAAATCCAGCCACCGGCACGGTGACTTTTACCAATACTGGCAAGCACTCAGTCATTATCCCCACGGGCACGCTTGTCTCTACAGCCAGTGGCATTCAATTCGCTACGCAGGCCGAACTGTCGGTCGATGTGCCCGGCAATCCCGGCAATAGCGTACCGGTTCCGGTAAAAGCGCAGGTCCTGGGCGATACTGGCAACGTTGCGGCGGGCGCGATTGGCGTCATTCCACAAAATAGCCTCAACGCCATCGCGAAGAACGACAATATGACGGCGAGTGACCTGGCGCTGAAGGTTACGAACAGCCAGCCGACCACCGGTGGAGGCCTGGGTACGGCGCATACGATCTCGCAGCAGGACCTGAGCGCGGCCATGCATAGCATGAATACAAAAGTACAACCGAATATCGAGGGCTGGCTCAAACAGATTTCGATCACCGACGTTTCGAGTCAACCGAACACCCAGTCGCAGCTTGTTAATCCGCCGCAGAACGGCCAGATCGTGAACAACACGACCGTGCCAATTACGCTCAAGGTGATTGTATCGGTGCTGGTTGTGCATAGTAATGAGCTACAAAACGCGGCGGTGGTTCAGCTTAATCAATTGTTGCGCAGCGACAGGAGATACAGTAATTATGCCGTTTTGAACGCTGCGCAACACCCGCTTGTGCTCAAGCAAACCGCCAATCCACGTGGCGACACGAAATCGCTGACCTTTAGTGACAACGCCACGGCTCAGATCACACCCAACATCGACGCTACCACTGTTCGTAATCAGGTGGTTGGTCAGTCGCTCGCTGGTGCACATAAGAGGCTTGCTCAATTGCCGGGTGTCCAGCGCGCCGATATCCAGGTCTCACCCAGTTTTATCTCCTGGGTTCCTTTCTGGACACCGAATATCAAAGTGCAGCTACAAGCAGAGGCGGCGCATTAAAAACAAGTAGAGCCTGTACTATAGCATAAAGATTGGGTGGTTAGGCCACCCAATCTTTATGCTATAGTACTTACTAGGCAGACAAGCACAACTTGATGAAAATTTTGTCAGCATAGTCGTTACAATAGTGGTAAGAGGATAAAATACATGGCGCGACTTTTGGCACTGGACGTTGGCGAGGTCAGAATTGGGGTCGCTGTATGTGATGCGACCGGTTTGTTGGCCTCGCCTTATACAACGTTACGTGCCGCGCGCGCTGAAGCGCAGAACTGGCAGGCAATCCAAGCGTTGATCGCAGAAACCGAGGCGGAGGGACTCGTCGTGGGCTTGCCGGTAAGCCTGGATGGGCAGATCCACGCGCAGGGCCAACGTATTCAGGCTTTTGCCGAACGCTTGCGGTCGCACGTCAGCGTCCCAGTAATCATGTGGGATGAGCGGCTTTCAACCGTTGAAGCGCAACGCCTACTCGCGCAGAGAAGTCAGGATGGGGATGGGAAACGTCAGAGGCGTATGCATCGACAGCGCCCTCAGACCAAACGACGCAAGCAAGGTCAGGAAATTGATGCCCTGGCGGCTGCTGTCATCCTCCAGGACTATCTGGATCATCTGGGGAGCACACCAAAGGAAGAAAACACATGAGTAAACCTAGATCACGGGTAGCTATTATTTCGATTTTGCTGCTAGGAGTTATCATCTTTCTCTTTGTTCTCTATGGCTACAATACGGGCACAGACGTCTTTTCAGCGGTCGATTCCAATTCGCATGCACAGGTTTCTGTGACGGTCGTCCAGGGTGAATCTTCGGCACAAATCGCCAACGATCTACAGAAGAAGGGCCTGATTCGCAATGCCCTGGCATTCCGCATATGGGCGCGTATCAAAGGCCTGGATAAGCAGTTGCAGGCGGGCGTATACACCAAACTGAGCCCGAATATGTCAACCAGCCAGATTGTGGACAACCTGCAAAACGCACAGCCCGACGCGACCTTGGTGCTGATCCCTGAAGGGTGGCGTCTTGAGCAGGTCGCCCAAAAATATGCCTCTTCCGGCCTGGCGAAGTTTAACCAGCAGCAATTCCTGAAGTATGCGAAGCATATCAACGAGTTCCCCGATGCCAGCAAGTATCCCATATTGAAAGACGTGCCCGCGGGACGCAGTATGGAGGGCCTGCTCTTCCCGGCCACCTACGAGGTCCCGGTCAGCGCGACCACGACCGATGTGCTGGATCTCATGTTGCAAAAAACGACCGACGAGGTTGCGCAAAACCATATTGCTACCCTGGCAAAACAGCATGGTTTGAGCATGTACCAGACCTTTATCCTGGCTTCGATAGTGCAGCGCGAGGTGCTGCATCTCACGGACAGCCCAGGCGTAGCGAGCGTGTATTATAATCGCGCCTTCCGCCAGAACGCGGAAACCAATGGTCTGCTTGAGGCCGACCCGACGGTACAATATGCTCGCGATAGCGATAACCCACCAAAGGTGTACTGGAAACCGCTTAACGACGTGGGCGGGAATATCGCGCCAAATAGCGCCTGGAACACCTATGTACACGCTGGTTTGCCTCCGACTCCTATTTGTAGTCCGGGGTTGGCTCCTTTGATGGCGGCGGCCGCGCCTCTAAAAAGCAATAACTACTTCTTTTTTAGCAAAAAAGATGGTACAACTGTCTATGATCAGACCAACGCTCAGTTTGAGGCTGATAAACGGAAATACCTTGGTGGCTAATGTAAACTGGTGTATTGGGGATGCGAATACATGGCTTTCGGCTACCCATTCGCATCCCCAATACACCAGGCGTGAGTCTGCATAAGACATTGAATAACCACAATGAAGAGAGCGAGATATGAACCTTAATATATTCCAGGTGATATTCCTGGCTTTGTTACAGGGGGTAACAGAGCTTTTCCCCATTAGTAGCCTGGGGCACACGGTGATTATACCGGGCCTGTTTGGCTGGGGAAACCTTGAATTGAATACCGCGTGCGGGGGCAAAAGCTGCTTCTTGCCCATCATCACTTCTCTGCACCTGGGCACCAGCATCGCCTTGATTATCTATTTCTGGCGCGACTGGCTTCAAGTCGTGCGCACGCTATTTAATAGCGTGAAGAGTGGCGAGATTCGCAAAGGAACGGAAGAGTGGGTGAGCTGGCTGATTATTATCGGCTGTATCCCCACAGGGCTGATTGGCGTGTTCTTGAAAGATCCCCTGGAAAAGTTGTTTGCTTCCCCATTGCTTACTGCTGGGTTTCTGGTCATCAATGGTTCTGTCCTGTTCCTGGCTGAGGCTATGCGTCGTCGTGCCGAAGGGAGCTTGCAGGTGATGAGCGCCAAAGAGCGCGAGGCACATTTTCGGCCCCTGGGCTCCTTAACATGGAAAGAGGCCCTGCTGGTTGGTCTCGCGCAATCCCTGGCCTTGATCCCTGGCTTCTCACGTTCGGGCATGACGATAGCAGCCGGTCTGGGCGTCCGTTTGACGCACGAAGATGCCGCTCGCTATTCATTCTTGCTCGGCACACCAATCATCCTGGCTGCAGCGTCGATAGAAATTCCCTTACTGTTTCATCAGCCAGTCGGGACGCTGGTCTTAATCTTCGTTGGCATGGTCATTTCTGGCGTGGCTGCCTACTTCAGTACCAAATTCCTGACGAAATACTTTGAAACCGGACGCCTTACGCCTTTCGCTATCTATTGCTGGATTGCTGGACTCATCTGCGTGGTTCTCTTCTTGACGGTACTGAGTGCCCACGCGTAGGCCACCAGGCAAAAAGACAGCACAATATTCCTATTCCGCTACACTCAGTGCCAGATAATCGTAGACTATTTTGGAGTATCATTTTCGTTCGTTTGTTTATGTACTACTTCTCCGCAAACCTGAGCGCGCTGCGCGCTCAGGTTTGCGGAATAAAAATTTAGCTGAAAAAATAGCACATTACACAAAAAGGTTGGTAGAAAAAAATCATGAACCGCATGGCTCTCTTCGTTGGCTCAATCATTGTGGCGATCCTGGCTATCGCCGCCAGCATCTACTACTTTACACCGGGTCATTATCACCTGCTTGTCACGCACGATTACATGAGCAGGCACGTCACGCATACGGTCGCCTTTGCCGCTCTCGCCGTTATCTGTATCATTGCCGCACTGGTGACGCGCCCAAAATCGACCACAACCGTCTAGCCACCTTCTATTAAGGGTAACGTATAAGGGTAACGTATAAATGGTTGTTAATGGTTTCCGGAAACCATTAACAACCATTTAT
>DATAYF010000358.1:0-18173 GCA_036272735.1 Ktedonobacteraceae bacterium | reverse complement strand
CCCCCCCGCTTCTGCTTGTATTTATTATTGGTTAATGGCTGACACGTTCGATCTGTGCGCCCAAACTTTGCAGTTTGACATCCAGGTTTTCGTAGCCACGTTCGATGTGCTCGATACCATAGACTGTAGAGGTACCCTCAGCACACAGCGCTGCCAGAATATACGAGCAGCCAGCGCGAATATCGGGGATATCGAGGCGCGTACTGTGTAGGGGAGTTGGTCCACGGACGACACAACTATGCGAGTACTGTTGTTCGCGGAAACGGCAGGGCACTTCACCTAAACATTTCGCATAGAGGCCAACGTGACCACCCATGCCCTGTAAGGCGCTGGTATAGCCGAAGCGGTCTTCGTACACTGTCTCGTGTACAACCGACATGCCATCGGCCTGCGTGAGCAGAATGGTAAATGGTTGCTGCCAATCGGTCATAAAACCAGGATGAACGTCGGTCTCTAGTGCGATAGCTGGCGGGCGTTGTCCATCACCAATGAAGCGAATACCCTCGTCATCAACATCGAAACGCAGGCGCATCTTGGATAGGGTGTTGAGGAAGGTCAACAACGTATCCTGCTGGGCGCGACGGAGGTAGACATCGCCGTGCGTAAGATACGAAGCGACGGCCAATGATACCACCTCGTTGCGGTCACTTAACAGTGTATGCGTAGCTCCGCGCAAGTGGTCAACACCCTCGATAACGATGCGGCGATCAACTTTTTGCTCGATAATCGCGCCCATCTTCTGCAAAAACTTGATCAGATCAATGATTTCTGGCTCAATGGCAGCATTTTCGATCATGGTAACGCCTTTTGCCAGGGAGGCTGTGATAATCAAGTTTTCTGTCGCCATAACGCTTGGAAATGGCAACTTAATGTTCGCGCCATGCAGGCGTTGGGCAACGGTGCAGTGGTAATAGCCGTCACGTTCAACGATTTCCGCACCCATTTGTTGTAAACCATTGATATGAAAGTTGATTGGACGTGGTCCGATGCGATCGCCACCAGGCCTGGGAATGGAAACCTCGCCACAACGATGGAGCAACGGTCCAAGCGTCATAACCCCGATACGATTGAGGCCGCCAATTTCAATTGAGACATGGTTCTTGCGAATATCGGGGGTATTGATCGTGAGCGTATGATCCTCTAAATGGGCCTCCGCGCCAAGATCCTGGCACATCTTGACGGTCAAATACAGGTCGCCGAGCAGCGGCACATTCTGTAAAACGCATGGATCGGTTGTCAATAAAGAGGCGATCACCATTTTTGTGACCGCGTTTTTTGCTCCACTAATCGTCACTTCTCCATGAAGTGGCGCACCACCAGCAATTAAATAATGTGGAGATGACAAGGCCGATATGTCGATATCATCCATAGCACAAATTATCTTTCTCAGGCTTTTTCAGAATTGCCTGGAGCTTTCCACAACCAACGTATCGCGTTCAAACGCGAAGGGGGCGAGACCTGATTACGCGCATGGACCGAGGTGGTCGCATGGTCATCGAACAGGTCCATCAAGCGATTGACGCTCTGCGCTACGCCCTCAACCATCAAGTAACCAGTGGGCTTTACCGCGTCCCCGACGAGATAGAGTCCTGGTGTATCCGTTTGTGGTAGCGTGTCTTCCCCCTGGGCAACACGGTTGACCGGCCATTCACCACGATAGGTTCCCATAGTTAAGATACGACAATGGGTCGCAAAGGCGGGGCCAAAGAGCTGGCGAAAATCTTCCAGGGCCAGCGCGCGCTCTGCTTCAACGTCGTTACTTTGCATAACCTGGTGGCTAATCAACAAGTGCTTCCCAGGAGGAGCCAGGCTGGGATCGCTATTGGTCGGCTGCACAATGCCCGCAATGCGTTTGGTATCCAGGCAATACATGATGCCCTGGTGAGGAATTAAAGAGATATCGCTGAGCACATGAACTTTCAGACCAATGGCTTCATGCAGTTCAGGTGTGTTATTGTCACTCGTGGTCGCGTGAGATGGTTTTAAGACCTCCGCCTGAGTGACGCGATGACTTTGTAGGAGAGCGGCCGTGGCACGTGGGCCGATATCGCTCACCACGAGTGGAGCATAGCAATAGGTCTGCGGGCTACCGGTTTTCTCTTGCATCCGTACGCCGACGACGCGCCCATCGTCCGTGAGTATTTGCTGCACCGGGCTGGATAGGTGGATCTGCGCGCCGTGTGTACGGACGTGCTGCTCTAGCTGGTGCGTGAGTTCGCCACAGCCGCCTTGCACAATAGCAGGAGCACCGAAGCGAAACATGTTTTTCGTCGTGCGTACCACCTCATCGGTGCTGACCTGGCTGAGTTCGAGGCTCAGCGCGAAGCGCGAAATACGTTCGAAGAAGGCGACTAATTGTGGATTGCGTTGCACGTTACAATGCTGCGTGAGCCAGCGGGCAAATGGCAAAGCTCGCTCTTCTATAGGTAGTGGACGAAAAAACATCAAATACCCAAGGCGTAGAAACCAGAATGACTGGCGCGGGCCAAGGAACTTTAATACGCCTAATAGACCGCGTGCGCGATACTGCTTGCCGTGCACGTGAAATGAACCAAAGACATCAGCATCAAAAAAACGATGGGGCACGTGCAAGAGACGTAGGGTATGTGCCAGTACGCCGCTACTCCCAAAGGGAACCATATGCACTGCGCCGGTACTCACTTGTACCCCGTGAAAGTTTTTGGCGGTGAAGCGACCACCACAATGATTTAAGCGTTCGAACACGACAACGCGTTTGCCGCGCTGTAGCAACTGGGCCGCGGTAAGCAAACCGCCCAACCCAGCCCCAATCACAATAGCATCCGCGTGGCTGGTATGCTCCTGTGTGGGTATTGTTACTTCATCACTTACGACATCTAAAGGTACTTGTTTATACATAGAAAAGTTGTCCGCTATACTTATCTTTACGAGGTCGAGGTATGCTACGTGCTTTACATCGAAAGGCAGGGCGACCAGAAAGGAGGCCGCCCTGAACACTGGTTACTTTACTGGTTATCTTCCCCGATCAAGCCACGCAGCAGGCTATTGCATTCGGCCATGGTATTCAGAACGTTCTGGTGCAACTGGAAGATTTTATTCAAGTCCCGTGCCTTGCGGGCAAGCTTGGTCACGTACTCGATATCCCGTGGATTGTTCATGACATCTTCTATTAACTGAGTCAGTTCGCTCCAGGCCAGTGCCTCGCGATTGCGGGCCACGTCGGCAATGGTATTATCCATGCGATCACACACACGGCGCAGATCGGCACGCAGTTGGCCGCTTGCTCCGGCGATTTCAGACTCATGGTTACGCATGGATTCCTGGGTCGTATTAAACTGCTCCTGTAACGATGCGATCTGTCCATCCAGCGTAGAGAGGGCAGCGACCAGGGAGGTCATATCTGGCAGGGAAGGTTGCGCAATCGTGGTTAAGCGGCTCAGTGTCACCTTGGCGTCTTGAGGAGCGCTAGCAGAACTCTCCGGTGGAGTGTATGTGCTGGGCGCAGCAGGTGCCTCCTGCTCAGGCTGATAGGATGAGGTCACAGGTGGGACAGAGGCGGCAGGTGCAAGCGGAGTGGCTGGCATATCAGCAACCCCGGTCGCAGGTACCACTGGTGCTTCGGCCTCATTATGCGCAGGATGAGCTTCGTCATCGGCGCTTGCCGCCACGGTAGCCTGCTCATCAGAGGGATTGCCCTGGAATGGTCCCACAATAGTTTCTGCATGTTCGATAGCGTCGGCTGGCGAATCGTGGGTACGGAAGATCAGCTCGTGTTCACCAATGCCAACATGGTCGCCATCGTGCAACGTGTAGGGAGTCATTTCTTCCAACTGCTGCCCATTGACAAAGGTGCCATTCGCGCTATGCTCGTCCTTCAGGATGTATTGACCTTGTTCATAGGTGATCGTCGCGTGGCGGCGCGAGGTCAGCTTATCCTTAGATAATAGAATATCGCTTTGTGGGGCGCGTCCAACGGCAATTTCTGGCTTGTCCAACGCGTAGTCGTTGACCACCTCGCCGATGTCTGAGTGCAAAATCAAGCGAGCAGGCTGTTCAATCTTATCGAGTATGGCGGCGGGAGCAGACTGATGCTCAGGATTTTGCGTGGAGATTTCGGCATCGTTGGTGGGAGCGGACCCATTCGAGCCTGCCGAAGACGAATTGGGGACAGACGCGGCCCAGTCGTCGGGAGACGCGAGGGTTGGGTCTCCGCTTGAATTTTGTCCCTGTTGAGAAGGTGCCGAGCCAGGCGTCACAGGGATTAGTGGATTGCCACAATTCAAGCAATAGTTATCGCCTGGTCTTGTCTCAGCCCCACAGTAGGGGCACTTCTTATCCATGTAAAAATTCCTCCAAATTATATCTGCTGTAATCCCCTGGTTTCGTTAGGGGAGGCAAGTTCGAGGTGAACGCTCCAATTCCTCGACTACGTACGCATGAGAGCAGAGTTGCGCTTAGCAAGGACATATACCAAAGTACGCTACGCTCGCTTCATCTTTTTCTTGTTGTCTCGCGGCACAGACAAACGAAAACGGCACACATCCCGGAACCAAGGAACCCATTGCACTGCACGCAAGTCCCCCCCTATTCGCCTGGAGGAACCCGATAGACAGATGTTTGCTTGTATACATGTGTACAAGAAACTGCTGTCATTATATCAGAAGAGTAAGTTGAGCGTCGAGCCACTTTTCAGCCGACTCGTGCTAGAAGCAGTTGTCAGGCCGAAAAAGGGGGGTACAAAAGAGCTATGTGGTTGGTATCCAATTCACGTCTGGCTGCAAATTTTGAAAGAATGTTTGCAGTTCACTCGTGGAGCCAAGAGCAGAAAACACAATATTCGTTGTTTTATGCGCGCCGGTACACAGTTCCAATGGTGGTTGCTTCGTGCTTGTCCCTGTACCAGCGGCATTATTAGCGGCGGTAGCGCTGCACTGAAATTTTGGACTTTGCGTATGCAAAGGGGCTTCAGATAGGGTGATTGGATCATGATTTGGTAACATAAAACCAATGGTGAAACTGCTACCAAATATTGGATCGTGAACAGTCCCAAAAGCGCTGCTTAAACAGGTGCCGTGCGCCAGCGTAGCGGGCAGGTAGAGCGTAAAACCGAGGCTATTTTTAAACTGATTCCAGTTGGTAATCGTCTTTGGTGTTCCACTCTTCGCAGTAGGAGTACCGTTCGTTGTTGCCTTTGGAGTTGCTACGGTACCCGGAGTACTTGCCCCCTCATCACGAAACAATAAAGAGGGTTTCCCACACCAATGGATCTGTGCCAATGGGATTGTTGAGTTGGCAGAGGTGGAACCACCACCAGAAGAGCAGGCCGTGAGTAGCAGACCAGTGAGTAAGGTAGCACAACAGAAGGGAATGAGCAGATGAGGGTGTCGTCTTCTCCACGTTATGTGTAGTAGCAAAGAAAAAAGGTGAGACACAACAGGCATAGAAGGCTCCTTATCGAGATCAATAGAGACCCGGCGAGGGTTCTCTAGGATAGAGATAGTAAAAGGCCATAGAAGATTGTGATTATACCATTGGTTTAGTATACAGCAATTGCGTCCAAAAACCTATAAGGTAGTGTAGAGGCTGGTACAAAAAGAGGGCCGCAAACGTGAAGCTTTACAGTGTTTTCATTTAGTGTTACTATTACAGTCCGCTACGATAACGCACCAGGTAGGGACCTTTTATTTTTTATTACACTATCCCCAAGGGGTGAGCACGCGTGAATGCAAAACAAATCTGGCAAACGGTCATAGAAAGAATACAAAAAAAGGTGAGTCCTCAGGTTTTTACTACCTGGTTTGCGGGAAGCTCGGCAATTTCTTTTCAAGGTGGCATCTTTGTTGTGGGAGTGCCAACGATGTTTATCCAATCGTACCTGGAAGATCACTTTCTGGACAAGATACATGCCATGTTGGAAGAGATTACGGGAGGATCTGTAGAGGTGCAGATTGTAGTCATGAAAGACCAGGCAGGTCAGAGCGAACAGGCCGAAAGCATATTCACACCACTGAAGCGCCCGTACCGCCTGGCACGAGGACGCCTCTCAGGACGTGGAGACAAACGTGCCAACGACGATGCTGCGGCAATGCGCTCCATAGCGCCTTTCATACCACACCCTAACGCTCATCGCCACCCTAAACGAGCACGTATCGACAATGGGAGTACACCACTGGAACTGTTGCCACTTATGGATCCGGAACAATCACATGCAGAAGCGGAATTGCCCTATCCGCCACAACAGGTACGACAATTACCATTTATAGCCAGCCCGCCAACGTTGCTACCAGGCGCAGGTCCGCTCAGCCCTCGCTATACGTTTAATAGCTTTATTGTAGGAAAATCGAATCAATTGGCGCATGCCGCCTCGCTGGCGGTATCGGAGAATCCCGGCCATATCTACAATCCGCTTTTTCTCTATGGGGGTGTTGGTCTGGGGAAAACTCATTTGCTCCATGCAGTAGGCAATGTCGGCGAAGCAGCAGGCTTAACGGTGCTCTATACCACCTCCGAGAAATTTACGAATGAGATTGTGAACGCCATTCGTTTCAAGCAAACCGAAGAGTTTCGGGCAAAATACCGGCAGATCGATATTCTGCTGGTTGACGACATTCAATTCATTGCAGGCAAGGAATCGACGGAAGAAGAGTTTTTCCATACCTTTAATACGCTTCACGATGCCTACAAACAAATTGTGGTGACTAGTGATCGGCCGCCAAAAGCCATTCCAAGTTTACAGGATCGCTTGCGTTCACGTTTCGAATGGGGATTGCTTGCCGACGTTCAGCCGCCAGAATACGAACATCGCCTGGCAATTTTGCGCTCTAAATGTGATTCGCTGCATTTTGTCGTCCCTTCAGCCGTGACCGATTACGTCGCGCGAACGGCGTTTAGTAGTGTACGCGAGTTGGAGGGCGCGCTTAACCGGGTCATCGCCTATGCCACGCTCCATGATGCACCAATTACCGTGAGTTTAGCAGCACAGGCGCTGGAAAATATCTATCATACAGCAAAGAAGTCGCAGGCAAATTTGACGGTGGCAGAAGTGTTGGCAGGGGTGTGCCATTACTATAATGTGGATAACGAACGCCTACGCGGCAAGCAGCGTGATCGCGACAACGTCTGGCCGCGTCAGGTTGCTATGTATTTGATGCGTGAAGAGACCAGTGCTTCACTGCTTCAGATAGGCAACGCGTTAGGCGGACGCGACCATACCACGATCATGCACGGATGGGAAAAAGTGTACGCGGAAATACAGCATAACGAGCGCATACGGCGCGAAGTTGCAGCAGTGTTGGAGCTTGTTCAACAGAAACAAGGCTAGCCCACCTGATCTATACAAGAGGCAGCGTGTGGCAATATAATGAAGCAGACATCCACTAGCCTATGTAGGAGCAACGAGCATGCAACAACAACAGCAGCAACAACCTGCCAACTATGATTTGCTGGCGGTTTTTACAGATGAGGCCAAAGCGGAAGCAGCAACGAGCAAGCTGCACAAAGAGGGCTTCGGCGAGGAGGAGGTGTACCATCTCACCGAGGGCACGGTCGGACGTGGCCTCTACCGCGAACATGGTCCGAATCGTGGGCGTAACGAATACTTCCTCCAGACAAGACGGACAGGACCCAACCCCATTGTGGTCGTTTTATTCGCCGTTATTTTAGGATTGGTGCTCGGAGTACTCTCCTTTGCAGCCAGCTTTGCCTTGCCAACGTTGCGATTACAAGAGCCAGTGACCGTACTTGTAGGGGTGGTCATAGGCATCGTACTTGGCGTAATCATTGGCATGGTACGCAGAGGCAGGGTACGCGGGGCCATTGGACAGAAAACGAGCACGCCACCGCCCAATGCCCGAAACAAGAGCGCGAAAACAGTCGTCGCGCTACGTTTCATCGATCCCGAAAACATTAGTCGAAAGTCGCGGGCACGAGCGATTTTGCTCAATAATCAAGGGAAAATCGATAGAAGCGTGGGACAAAGAGAATAAAGGAGCGGTCGCGGAATACTATCAGGAATGCTTGATACGTTATCACCTGAAGGCGTCAATTGAGCAAGCGTGGGCTGTAAAACATCACGTATGCTATGGCAGAATACGCGCAGATATGATATCTTGATAGGAAGAACGGGCGACAATTGACCGATTCATGTTTCTGGTGTTGACGGACAGGGTTGTAGACGTTACAATCCGTAGGGTTTAAAAACCAAGCAACCGATGATGTTTAATCAACGCCAACACTGAAGATATTCGATGATGCTGTTTTATCACGCTCTATCAGGAGAAGAGAAACATGGTTCACTTGTGGGGTTCTAAGGCCAAAGAAGAAACTGAGATAAGTAAATCAGCTCTTGGAGAGAGCACCGCTGGCGACATTGCTGTAATAATCGGTGGTGAGCAACTCGATACCAATCTGGTATATCTCGGTTGCCAGATGGCTAAGGGAGCCAAGCGTAAGGTTCACCTTGTCCATGTGATTGAAGTGCCACGTGCTTTGCCATTAAAAGCCGTTCTTACCGAGGAATCTGAACGTGCCGACAAAATTTTGAATGTAGGAATGCAAGTTGCCAATCGTGTGGGTTGCGAGGCCGTGGCGGAAGTTGTGCAAGCACGAGAAGCAGGTACGGCTATTGTTGATGAGGCCAGGGACCATAGATGTGCATTGATTTTGCTTGGTTTGGTACGTAACGGGAGTAAAGCGGACGAGAATTTGGGACGCACTATTCCCTACGTTCTGGCGAACGCGCCTTGTCGCGTATGGTTGGTACAAGACCCTGCGCCACGCTCTAATCCCAGCTAGAGCACGTGTTTTATCGAGAACGAAGCCGTCCCATTGGCGATGCTACGTCATCATCGTAAACCATGGCGTACGATGCTGTGGACACAATGCATACTGCTACGGCCTATTCCGAGCCACTGAACGAAGCGAGCGGCGTAGCAGGGTTGTAACTCGGAATAAAGATCTGTTTTTCCTCTCCCTGGGACGTATGCTACAATATATATGTATTACTCAAGTACATATCGTATTAAAAAGTCGTGTATCGTTGCTTAGCGGGAGGTTCCTACGATGACAGCAGATTCCAACATGGCTGGCCCGCCACCTCGTACTCACATGGATTACTACACAGCCCTCTATCAAGCGGCGCTGACAATTTCATCTAGCCTGGAACTTGATCAAGTGCTGCAAAGTATTGTGAAAAGCACCACCGAAGCCATGCAGGTGAAAGCTTGTGGGTTGCGCTTGCTCGATCAAGAGTTAGGGCAACTCAAGCTCAGTTCAGTTTATGGGCTCAGTGAAAATTATCTTTCTAAAGGACCGGTAGAGGTGAATGCAAGCCCCATCGATGGCGAAGCTTTGCACGGTAGTCCTGTAATCATTGCTGATGCCAGGACGGATCCGCGTTTTCAGTACAAAGAAGCGGCCAGAGCAGAAGGCATTGTTTCTGTGCTCTGTGTGCCGCTAGAAGTTCACGGGAAAGCGATGGGCGTCATGCGCGTATACACTGACGAACCAAGCGAGTTTCGTGAAGAAGATGTACAATTTCTCTCCGTATTGGCAAGCCTTGCAGCCCTGGCTATTGAAAACGCCAGGCTCTACGAGAATGTACGCAGTTCCTACCGAGGTGTGATGGCAGCCCTATGGGGCGAGAACGCGTTTCTCTAATCTAAAGCCTCACATAGAACCTCATTTCCAACCTCTTTTCGCTTGCATGCTCTTCACAACGTGGTGAGTGCTTATCACAGATGGGATGGACTCCTTAAATTCTTTGCACCACTGTATTTGTTAAATATGGTGAGGTAAAGGCTGTACGCTCTCCGGCTCGTTTCCCAGGGACGGGAAACAAACGCGCGGAGAGCGGCTTATGCAAGCGATACGCCAGCGTAGCCACATCTACTAACAGCCGTGCGATGGTCTCTGTGGGTGTATCGCCAGCGATAGGGATGGTATCTAGTCCAGTGCCACATACTGAGGAGTAGAGTAATAATTGTTGCGCGGTAACCAATCCTTCTTCCCAGCGCCGTCCCAGGGCAGCATCCTCCAGCACGGGAAACATCAAGCCGTTATACCCGGCGGACTGCGGAGATAATCCCTTCAAGACCGCGGTCAACGCTGCCACCAGGGCAAGCGTGCCAGAAGAACCAAATGTGCCGTAGCCCGCTTGTTCTATAGCCGCGACAATGCTATCTTCACCCATGGGCGCGGGCGAATAATCCATCCCCCCGTAAACGAGACCAAGCTCCTGGGCAGTTTTTTGGGCCAGGTCGGCATAAGGAGCTTTGCGCCTGCTAAATTCCGCACTTACGTGTTGCGTAATCTGTGCAAGATCAGGTTCACGCGTTGCCATATTTTCGTGGTAAGAGTGCAGCGCATCGGCAATAATCGAAGCAGCTTGCAAGCCGATAGAAAGCTGCGAAACCGCAGTGGGAGAGTGATACGCGGCCGGAAAGAAAGGTGAGCCAGGATCGACGCAAGCGAGCATGGCAAAGCGAAAATTTCCAAACCCCTCGGCAGTTTCCTGCGCCAGGCGTTGAATAAGGCGCGCTGTTGGTAAAGCCGCCTCGTGCCGAAACATCAGGTGCCCATTGCTCGCACCTGCGAACTGCACTGTGGCACTCACAACGGGCGCGACAATGAGCATATCCGCAAGCAGATCGAGACGTGCCAGGGAGAAATCGTGACGCAGAGCTTGCGCGGGACCAAGCGAACAATATTCCAGGCTGTTATCTACAAGCATGGTTTGCAGTTCATGTACATAGCGCAACAGATTGTGTGCGGGCCAATCGGCAAGGTCATCCAGTACGGGACGGGTTGAGAGGCGCACCGTCTGCACCTCGTAGCCCTCGGCATGAAAACGCCCCCTGGCTTGTGCAAGAGCAATGGCAACATGACGAATGCTTTGCGCGGATAAGGGATGTGGATCAGCCAGACCAAAGGTAATCGTACGCACGGGTACAGTAGACATCGTATCCTTTCCTCTATTCAACATCCAACCAGCGACACATGTGCGGCAGCAAAGCCAAAGGATCTATCAAACGTATACCCTAATAATACCAGATCCCTCTTGCCCGTTTCTACCAGCAGCGCGACCATACCTTCAATCGCTTCATGCCTCGCCCCATCATCGGTTAAAGGCAAAAGGGGAAGCAACCCACTAAAATCTCGCGCCTGCGGCGCTTGCATAGTGAAGGTGGTGATGCAGGTAGTCCTTCATTGAAACTTTTGCCGCCTATTGACGAAGTCCCGCTCCTACCGTACACTGCCACTAACGGTATAGATTGTCAGGCTTCGCATCGACGCAGACAGCATGGTATACCGATGGAAAAACATGTAGAGAGTTTATTCTATGATAATGCGTGATGATAGTCAGCAATTTGGTGCAAGGGAACACGAGTGTTTTCTCTGCTCGCTTGATCCTCAACGTAGCTGCTCCGTAACCCAAATTGAGGGGCATATTGTCGCCGTCCGTGAGCACGCCGGACATGGAGGAGCGACACCAGCTATCATACTCGACACCGCGACTACTCGCGTTGAGCTACAACTCGAACATCAGTATTATCATAGCCTGATCAAAGCGCTCAAAGCGTTTGGCGACGTGATTGGCACCCATCATGTCACGTTACGTATCCATCATTTGCCCACACCTGCGCGTATTGTTGAGCATAATGGTCGTGTCAAACATTGCTATATGGGAAATGCGTATACGCTAGCAGTGCTGGAACCGGATACGTTACTCAATATCACCGACTTGAGTCAGGCTGAATACTGCTCGCGCCAATACCTGCTCAATCGCCTCGCATCATCACCAGCTTCCCCTGCCACGCTGCGTGGGAATATCGTGCATCACTGCTTCAAAGAGTTGCTTACCGCTTATGATAGAGGACAACTTACCACAATGCAAGATGGTGATGAGGAGAGTTCGCCTCGCGCCTCGCTTCGACATTCTCTGGAACAGGCTCTTGAGTTCTACAGCATCGATATGGCGCTGGCGCATATCGATGCCGAAACCATGCACCAGGATGTCATGCCCCACTTAGATAACCTGGCCCAATGGTTTAGCACCGAAAGTAACACGCTCTGGAACCTGCCAGCAGCATATAGCGATCAATCAGGCGACGAACACAGCAATCAGGTGCGTGCTGAAACGTTTCTTTTAGCTCCTGAGATTGGTTTACGTGGACGACTCGACCTTTTCTGGCAACAATCGGGCAGAGAACGCCTACTCGAACTTAAAACTGGAGGGGCAAAAGGGAAACTACCAAAAGACGAGCATCGCTGGCAGGTGTACGGTTATCATGCTCTGCTGGCTGTACGCCGCGATTCGAAGATGAAAAAGGCGCTGGCAACGTTGCTCTACAGCGATACACCGCGTGGTGCAGAGGCATTTGGCATTCCCGGCACCATTCGCGAGCTACAACGCGTGAACGAGCGCCGCAACCTGCTCGTGCTCAGCCGCGTAACCGGTAGGCCGCCAGACCCGCCGGGCCCCACGCGCTGCACAAAATGCTCCATGCTCGATCAGTGCCAACGTGTCTCGCATTTTCTCGACTGGAAACCACCAGAGCCGGATCCCGATGTGATTGCTGAACGCGACGCGCTCAGAGCGCAACAAGCAAACGAGAACGACGCATCCACCAGCACCCCGGATACCAGTGCTGACGGCACATTTTTTAATACCTACTACCAACTACTTCAGGAAGAAGGACGCGCAGGCGAACAACAGCAGGCGCTGCTCTGGCAAACGCCGGTCACCACACGTATCGAGCAAGGCAGCGCGATTGCAGGATTGGAGCCAATCAGCAAGCCAATCGTGCACAAAGATGGCTGGGCACAAACCTTCCGTTGTACAAACGCCTCCGAGCTACGAGAAGGCGACGAAATCCTGCTCAGCAATAGCAGCCCGATCAGCGGCGAAGTTGTTACCGGCACCATTCTCGCACTTAATCCGGAACAAGTCAGCGTCTGGACTCGCGAACGATTGGCGCACCCCACGTTAATTGATCGCTACGATAACGATCTGGTACATGTGCGCACGCTACAAAACCTTTTGCGCTGGCTGCAAACAGACGCGCCGCTGCGCAACATCATTACCGACGTTGCTAGACAGCCTCGTTTCACCAACATCGACGTTCCGGCGCGGACCGATTTTAATACAGAGCAAAATTTGGCGGTCGAGCGCGCGCTACAGATGCAGGATTATCTCTTGATTCAAGGTCCACCTGGAACGGGGAAAACGAGCGTCATCGCCGAAATTGTCAAGCGCCTGGTCACCCAGGGACAACGCGTATTGCTCGCGGCCTTCACTAACCAGGCTGTAGATAACATGCTCAAGCGACTAGACAAGGAAGGCTTTCACGACTATCTACGCCTGGGGCAAGAACGTAGCGTAGATCAACTCATGCATGGTCATCTTTTGAAAAATATGATCGAGCAGACTGATAACGAACAAGCAGCAGCGGACATGCCGACGCGGGTGCATACCATCTTGTACACCACTCCTGTCGTGGCCTCGACCACAGCGACGTGGTCATCGGACAAATACACGTCTCGCACCCACGAAACCACAGCGGAGCAGCCCGGACTCAGCTTCGACGTTGCCATCATCGACGAAGCTGGACAACTCACCGTGCCAGCCATCCTTGGGGCTTTGCGCTTTGCCAGGCGTTTTGTACTGGTCGGCGATGAACAACAATTGCCGCCGCTGGTATTAAGCGAGGAGGCAGCCAGGCGCGGCTTGAGCACATCACTGTTTCATCTTTTACAAGAGCGCGCGGCAGCCTCACATGTGGATCAAGTGCACTCGTCGAGTGCTTGCATTCCACTGCGTACACAATACCGCATGAATCAGTGGATCTCGAACTTCTCATCTACGGTCTTTTATGACAAGGCACTGGTGGCCCACGAGTCCATTGCGCACCGGCAACTCACCTTTCAATCAACGTTGCTGCAACAAACAAGCGTGCCAGAGAGTCCTGCGATTATCAATGCTATACAGCCAGCCCGTCCACTGGTATTCTTGGATGTAAGCAAGCCACAAACGGACTTTGAATTACTGGCTGCCGTGCAAGAGCCAAAGATGAGTACACTTGAAGCTGAGACCGTGCGCGACCTGGTAGCAGCATTGCTGGCACGGGGTATCGCCGAGCAAGATATTGGTATTATCGCCCCGTATCGTGCACAGGTGGCAAACATTCGTCGCCATTTGTTTCAGCCTGCACCAGAGCGTGGTTGGCAAGCATTGCCAGTAGACACACCGCTGACGGTCGATACGGTTGATCGCTTCCAGGGTGGTGAACGCTTAGTGATGATCATGTCCTTTGCCACGAGCATAGGACCGGCAGCGGGCACTCCCAGGCGCGATTTTCTTACCAACGGGAATCGTCTCAACGTTGCGCTAACCCGTGCACAACGCAAGCTGATCCTGGTCGGGCATGTGTCAGCATTGGAGCATCTGCCGATCTTCAGCAGGCTCATCACCTACTGTCGCAGCATGAAAGCGCTGTTCTCCTGCTGGGAAACATGATGTTTTGCTTCGCATCATAAGCAATCGTCTAGAGAGAGCGAGAAACGTGATAAAATGGTAGTGCTTGCCTTGCAGCAAGAAGGCAGAAGACCAGGAGGTGACAATGCAACCAAACACGATACTCGTCGTTGGTAGCCTGAATATGGATGAGGTTGTACGCATTCCACGCTTGCCAACTATCGGGGAAACGCTATTGGGTGCGGGTTCGCTCAGGCTTATTTCGGGAGGGAAAGGGGCTAACCAGGCCATAGCGATTGCTCGTATGGGAGCCTCCGTGGCCTTAGCAGGCAGGGTCGGCACCGATCCCTTTGGGGAACGTCTGCTCAAGTCGATGCAGGCCGAGCATATCGATACACAACTCATTACCATAGATCAGGAAGAGTCCAGTGGTGTCGCCTTTATCTTCTTGAGTCCAGAAGGTAATAATTCAATCGTTGTATCAGCAGGGGCCAATGCTAAAGTAGGGCTGGATGAGCAGCAATTTGCCGCCATCATCGAGGCGATACCACAGGCCAGCGCGTTGGTAATGCAACTCGAAATTCCCATACCAGCCGTGCAGCAACTCATCACCAGCGCCCATGCAGCCCACGTGCCGGTTATACTAAACCTGGCCCCGGCTTATACGCTGCCACGAGACATACTGCGCCAGCTTTCCGTGCTGATCCTCAACGAGACGGAGGCGAGTCTGCTCAGCGGACAACGGGTGAATAGCGAAGAGGATGCACGCATTGTTGCGCATGTGCTGCATGGCTATGGTATCCCTACTATCGTTATTACCCTGGGAGCGCAGGGGGCCATACTGCTCACAGAAGACGCCCAACAACAACCCTACACCATTTACCAGGCGGCTCCCAAAGTACAGGTGGTCGATACCACGGCAGCCGGAGATTGTTTCGTTGGTAGCCTGGCGGTGGCGCTTACCGAGGGTCAATCAGTGGAAGAAGCATTACGCCTGGCGGTGTATGCCAGCGCTCTCAAAGTGACGAAATTTGGAGCGCAGGCGGGCATCCCTACACGAGAGGAAGTCAGAACACAATTCGGTTAATCCTACTTGGATTTCATATCTGTTGTGTTCTGTGTCTGTTTCTCTGTATACGTAAACTGTAATACCCAGTACATGAAGTGCTCTGCGCTTTTCTTCAAAGGTTGCGTCTTGATAGTGGTTATTCATGTTCTCGGCCCACGTTAAGAAATTATCAATTTCTTGCTGCTGCCTTTCTAATTTTTTTGCTGTTGGCAGCGCTTGTACTTTTTCCGTCTCTAGTTTTTCTATTTTTTCTTCTAAATCATTGATCTGGGCTAGTAGTAAATTGCGTGCGTTTCCTCTTAGGCCCTTTAGGTCTTCTACGAATTGTGCTTGCTCGTTCTTTGCATTTTCTATACTACGCTCTATAGCTGTTATATCGTATTCTTGTTTTAGCTTGTTCCTTAATGCATCTAATGCTTGTTTAATTTGGGTTAGGTCTTGTAGCAGAGAGCCTATATACTCCCATACGGCAGTATCAATTATGTTGGTGTTAATTGTCGTGCCTCTGCAAAAGCTGGCGCCTCTGACGCGTACTGAGCAACGATAGTAATTGTGGTTGTTTCCTTTCAGTCTTTTAAGAGAACGTTTTTCTAGGTGCATTAGATGATTGCAGTGACCACATTTAATAAATCCTGCTCTGAGAAGGGCTAATTCTGGTTCTCTGTTGTTTCTTACGGCTTCTAGTTTTGCTTTGTCGAGGACTTCTTGTACAGCGTTAAATTTTTCTTTGCTTATAATGGCTGGTATGGTACCTTCAGGAAGATCAATAGTATCAGGGTGCTGTATTCTCTTACGTTTGCCATCCTCTTTTATGAATTTCACTCTATATGCCTGGGCTAATCCTGTATATATAGGGTTTCTCAGTATATTAAAGATTGTTGTTACAGCCCATTTTCCGCCTTTTTTTGATGGTATTGCATCGTTGTTTAGGGTCTTGGCAATAGTTCTACATGCTACTCCTGCAAGTCTCATATCAAAAATGCGTATTACTACCTTGGCTTGTTCAGGGTTGATTAAAAAACGGCTATGGTCGCTATTATAGTCATAGCCGTAGTTAGATATGTATGGTGGTCCCATCTGTCAAGACAGAATGCGGACTCAAATAAGATAAAACTCGGCAATACCGAGGAGCGCATTTCCGTTCCGTTATCCGTTTCCGTACACATGTGCTGGGGTCTGATAATCGAGCGCTTGGTGGAAACGTTGATGGTTGTAAAAGTGAAAATAGGCTCGCAACTCTTGATAGGCCTGCGGAACCGTTTGATAGTCCTTGATGTATACCTCCTCATACTTCACGCTGCGCCATAGGCGTTCGACAAAGATATTGTCTACAGCCCGCCCACGCCCATCCCAGCTGATTCTCACCCCTGCCTGTTGCAGACGGGTCACAAACTCCGTACTGGTAAACTGGACCCCTTGATCCGTATTGAAAATGCCTGGTGTGGCTTTGCGCAAGGCTTGATCCAGGGTGTACAGACAGAAGCTGGTATCCAGTGTGGTCGAAAGATCCCAGGCGAGCACATAACGACTGTACCAATCTAGGATGGCTAAGAGACTAGACAAACCCGCGTGCCAGGCGGATGTACGTAATATCACTACTCCAGACCTGGTTGGCGCGTTCAATCGCGAGATGGCGCAACAAGTAGGGATATTTCTGGGCGGTGATGCCTGCTTGACTCAGATGGGGTGGGGGATAGATCGCCTCCAAACCCATCAGGCGTAAGAGCCGGGTGACTCGTTTGCGGTTGACCGCATAGCCTTCCGCTTGCAACCAGGCCGTCATCTTCCGTGTTCCGTAAAAGGGTGTTCGCGTATATTGCTCGTCAAGCAAACGCATCAACGTTAAGTTCTCCTCACTTTCTATCGTCGGTTGATAGTAGTAGCTCGAACGCGCCAGCCCAAGCAAGTCACATTGCCGGACAATGCTCAAGCTTGGGTGCTCTGGAACAATGAGCTGACGTTTGACCTCAGCGGAATCGATCTGATTTTTTTTCAAGAAGTCGACTTCGACTTTGAGCTGTCCAATTTGTTGATACAGCGCCGCAACCAGGTCCTCTTCCTCCTTGGCTGCTCGCGATGTTCCCTGGGAGAAGAGTGATGGGAACTCATCAAGAGCCTGCTTTTTCCATTGCGCGATTTGCGTCGGATGAATTCCATACTCCGTGGCAATCTCATTCGCCGTTTTCTGTCCCCGGATGGCTTCCAGAGCGACCCTGGCTTTCATTTCTGCGCTGTATCGTTTGCGCGATCCCGCCATTGTTTTCCTCCTTACAGGCTCTCTTTCGATACAGCTATTTTATCTTATTTCCCTGTCCAGGATTTGGGTTCTTCCACACTTTTCGTGCTCATCAGGAAGCGGTTTCATGCTACCTCCAAAAAGCGGCTTCGTAAGAGTTGAAAGCTGCCACGACCAAACATAGAGCGCTTCACAAATTTCAAACGATTGCTTTGCCCTTCGACAGGACCATTGCTGTAGGAAAGAACTAAGGATGCTTTTACTGCTTCATAATCTTTCTGCAAGCCTGTCGCAAACGATTCTACATCCGGGATCGTACATCTTACGCTGTTCTCGATCCAGGGATCAAATGCTTCAACATCTCGGTCTCTCATCAGCTTTACAAAGCCTTGAGCCAGTTCATACAACCTGTCAAC
>DATAYF010000357.1:0-9843 GCA_036272735.1 Ktedonobacteraceae bacterium | reverse complement strand
GTCGCCACCACCGCGACGATCACGACGCTCACCGCCGCCACCGCGCTCAGGACGATCACGCCGATCACGGCGGCCGCCACTAATCGCTCGGGTTTCACGAGCCTCTTCCTCACGAGCAGCGCGGGCCGCAGCAGCTTCTTCAGCAGCGATCACGGCAGCGGCAGCGAGTTGCTCGGCACGTTTTCTCCCCAGCAACTCAACCACCGTTTTCCCACGGCGGGCTGCTTCCTCGTCGGGAGAACGCAGATCAGCCAGAGCAGCGATGCATGCCTGAACGGTGTTCGCCTTATTGGTACTACCCAACGTTTTCGTCAAGATATCGCGGATACCAGCCGCTTCCAAAACCGCGCGCACCGCGCCACCAGCGATCACGCCAGTACCAGGGGCGGCAGGTTTCAGCAGTACTTCGGAGGCACCGAAGGTCGTTTTTACCAGATAAGGAATGGTCGTTCCCGAAAGCGGCACCTGCACCAGGTGCTTTTTGGCATCCTCGACCCCTTTACGAATGGCCTCCGTATATTCACTGGCTTTGCCGAAGCCAAAGCCGACATATCCATTGCGATCACCGACTACTACCAGAGCACGGATGCTGAACCGCCGACCGCCTTTGACCACTTTGGAGACGCGGTTCACTTCGACCACGGTCTCTTCCAGGTTTAGTTTTGAAGCATCAATTCTTGCCATCTTAACTCCTCGCGGCCCTAGAAATCTAGACCTACTTCACGAGCACCCGTCGCCAGGGCGGCCACCCGTCCGTGATAGGCATAGCCACCACGATCAAAGACAACTTTGCTCACACCCTGTTCTTTCGCACGTTCAGCAATCAATTTGCCAACTTCGCGTGCCAGCGCCACCTTGCGATTGTCTGCAATAGCCGCCAGCGTTTCAGGAGTCTCTTGCTTCTTCTCCTTACCATTCTTGGCAGGCTTAAAGTCGCGCAACTTCTCATCAAGCGTTGAGGCAGAGGCGAGCGTGCGACCGGTAGTATCATCGATCACCTGCGCGTAGATGTGGTGTCCGCTACGAAACACGTTCAGGCGCGGGCGTTCCTGTGAGCCAGCCAGGCGACTGCGCATACGTAGGTGGCGGCGCAAACGTGCTTGATTAGCATGAAATTGTTTAATCATATCTCACCTATTTCTTTTTGCCGCCGACTTTACCGGACTTGCCAGCTTTACGTCGGATTTTCTCACCGGCATAGCGAATACCTTTGCCCTTGTAGGGTTCAGGCTTACGGATGCGACGGATAGAGGCCGCGACTTCGCCCACGAGCTGCTTATCGATACCGCTGACGCTGATCTTCGTAGCTTTCGTAGCTGCATCGACACCATCGACCGCGACCGTAATGCCCTTGGGTGGCTGCACCTCAACCGGATGCGAATAGCCAACCGTGATGACCAAATTTTGACCAGATTTGACGGCACGATAGCCGACGCCATGGATCTCCAACTGTTTCGTGTACCCGGTGGTCACGCCAACCACCATATTATTGATCAGGCTGCGATAGAGACCATGCTTTGCTTTATGCTCCTTGCTTTCCGAGGGGCGGCTCACCAGAATCTGACCGTCTTCCAGCTTCAAACTCAGCGCTGGGTCCACCTTATAGGATAGCTCTCCCTTAGGGCCCTTCACGGTCACCAGGTTGTTCTCGTTCCAGTTCACCTGCACCTTTTCTGGCACGGCAATAGGAGCGCGTCCAATACGAGACATTAGAAACCTCCTTTACCAAACGTAGCAGATGACTTCGCCACCAATGCCTTGCTTGTAAGCAGACGAACCCGTCATCAAGCCTTGCGGTGTCGAAAGAATGGCGACTCCGAGTCCACCACGCACCCTCGGGATATCCGTTTGCTTCGTGTAGACGCGCAAGCCAGGCTTACTGACACGCTTGAGTTGCGTCAACACCGGCTTCTTATCGACGTAACGAATCGTCAAACGAAGCGTCCCCTGTGGATTATCCTTCAGTATTTCGATGTCCTTGATATAGCCTTCTTCTTTGAGTACGCGCGCGATAGCCAGCTTCATTTTCGAGGCTGGAATCAGTACGCGAGTATGCTTTGCTGTAACCGCATTACGAATGCGTGTGAGCATATCCGCAATGGGATCAGTCATGTTCATGGATTATCCTCCATCATCACCAGGATACGAAAACGTGCGTCTGCATACGATGCACGAACCACAACGCCTTCACCCTTGTGTCCATTTAAACTCTGCGACTCGACTACCAGCTCGATTTAGTCACACCGGGCAGCTCACCACGTAACGCTCGTTCGCGGAAGCAAATACGGCACAGACCGAATTTACGCATGTATGCACGAGGCCGCCCGCACAAGTGACAGCGATTATGCTGCTGCACTTTGAATTTAGGCTTACGTTGCGATTTTACAATCATTGAAGTTTTTGCCATGTCGCTCTCCAGTACTACCGCTTGAACGGCATGCCCATCAGTGCGAGCAGCCGTCGTCCTTCTTGATCAGTATGAGCCGTTGTGACCACGCTGATTTCCATACCACGAACCTTGTCGACCTTATCGTAGTCGATTTCAGGAAACACCAATTGTTCGCGCAAACCCAGCGTGTAGTTGCCACGACCGTCGAATGCATCGGCCGAGACGCCCTGAAAGTCGCGCAAGCGCGGCAGGGCTGCACTGATGAGTTTGTCGAGAAAGTAGTACATGCGATCACCGCGCAACGTAACCATGCAACCGATCTGCATGCCTTCGCGTAGTTTAAATGCGGCGACGGAACGTTTGGCCCGCGTAATCACCGGACGTTGGCCGGTAATCGTCGACAGGTCGGAGACTGCGGCTTCCATCGCCTTCGGATTCTGGATGACCTCACCCATGCCAATATTAATCACAATTTTGTTGACTGCCGGAACCTGCATCGGATTGGCGTAGTTGAACTCCTTGCGCAGCCCAGGCACAACCTCTTGCAGATATTTGTCTTTCAAGCGTGATGCCATAATTTAACTACTCCTCATCCGATCTTCGATAGCCTTCCCACACTTCTTACAGATGCGTATGGGCCGTAGCTTCTTATCCTGACCCATTTCGCGGCGTTCATGTCCCACGCGGGTTGGCTCACCGCACTCGGTGCATTTGAGCATGACGTTGGAAACATGGATTGGCATCGCTTTGTCGATAATGCCGCCCTGCTGCGTTTGGCCCTGCGGACGAATATGTTTTTTAGCGATATTCATTCCCTCAACAATCACTTTGTTGACCTGAGGCATAGCCCGCGAGACGGTTCCTTCTTTCCCTTTATCCTTGCCAGTGGTGATCAAAACGGTGTCACCTTTTTTGATATTCATCTTGGCAAGATGCAGAGGCTTTTTCTCTTTTTTTGTTTTTACTGCCATCATTTTCCTCGTTAGAGCACTTCAGGCGCAAGCGAGATAATTTTCATAAAGTTACGCTCACGCAATTCGCGGGCAACCGGGCCAAAGATACGGGTTCCTCGTGGGTTATTGCCCGTGGCGATAATGACGGCGGCGTTCTCGTCAAAGCGAATGTGCGACCCATCGGGACGCCCATACTCCTTTGCCACACGAACCACCACGGCGTTTACCACTTCGCCCTTTTTGACCTGTCCATTGGGCGCTGCCTGCTTCACAGAGGCTTTGATAATATCCCCTATTTGGGCATACCGTTTGGAAGAACCGCTCATGACACGGATGCACATGATTTCTTTTGCGCCAGTATTATCAGCGACCTTCAGGCGTGTTTGTGGCTGAATCATTGGACATTCTCCTACTCTGCCGACTCTTCCTCTGTTGCCGACTCTTCTTCTTCTGTGGATGATAAGTTAGGGTCGGCCTCGGCCAGTACCTCTTCCACCGGCACAATGCCAGTGCCGCGCCGTACGACCTCGACGAGACGCCAACGCTTGAGCTTGCTCATCGGGCGGCTCTCCTCGATACGCACCATATCGCCGATCTGACAAACATTATCCTCGTCATGCGCGTGGAAGCGCTTCGTTTGCTTATACCTTCGCTTGTAAATGCGATGCATCTTCAACGATTCGACGGCCACAATAATCGTTTTTTCTGATTTGTTGCTGACCACACGTCCGACTTTTTGCACCCGGCGGGTCTTCTTAATCGGCGTGGTCGTAGCATCAACCTGTTGTGTCATGACTCATTCTCCAGGATGGTGAGACGATGCTGCACACGCGCGATGTCCTTACGCGTCTGCGCGAACATGCGGTTATTCTTGACTTCACCACGCTGCTTCTGCAAGCGAAGATTGAACAGATTTAGCCGCAACTCTTTCAGCTTCTCCTGCGCCTCTCCGAAAGTCAGGTCCGCTATCTGTTGGCGGCTCTCTTTAAGCTTGGACACTCTCCGCCTCCCCTCGTACGATAAATCGGGTCTTGATCGGCAACTTATGGCTAGCCAGGCGGACGGCCTCTTTCGCAATATCGTGGTGAACCCCACCAATTTCGAAAATGACGCGCCCAGGCTTGACAACAGCAACCCAATGGTCTACCGCGCCTTTACCGCTACCCATACGGGTTTCGGCTGGCTTGGCGGAAATTGGCTTGTCTGGAAACACGCGTATCCACACCTTACCACCGCGCTTCATAAAACGGGTCAGTGCGATACGAGCGGACTCGATCTGACGAGCCTCTAACCAGCATGGCTCAAGAGCCTGCAAACCAAATTCCCCAAAGGCGAGAGTGTTACCACGCGTGGCTTGACCTCTCATGCGGCCGCGATGCTGTCGGCGATACCTTGTACGTGATGGTGCCAATAACATGGCTGAACTCTCCTCTTACTCGCTCTGAGTAGTGGCACCAGTATCAGGAGTTGGTGGCGTTGACGGCGTATTCTGCGTGTTCTCCGCCGGTGTCACTTGTTGCTCCACTGGTGTATTCTCTGGACTCGGCTGGCGCTGTGGGCGCTCTCCCTGTGGGCGGTCGCTGCGTGGTGGCCTGCTCGGTCGCTCTCCCTGTGGACGCAGCGGTCGCTCGCCTTGTGGACGCGGCCCTCGCTCGCCTTGTGGACGCGGCGGTCGCTCTCCCTGTGGACGCGGCCCTCGCTCGCCTTGCGGACGCTGCCCTCGCTCGCCACCACGACGCTCACCAGTTCCACCACGACGGTCTCCGACACCGCCGCCACGACGCTCACCACCACCACCACCACCACGACGACGGTCTCCGCCTTCACGTGGTGCAAATGGCTGTGCCACTACTGCCTCTGGCAATAGTTCACCCTCACGGCGCTTGGCGGGAAGAATATCTCCCCGGTAAATCCACACTTTAATACCAATGACACCAAAGGTAGTGTGTGCTTCAGTCTGACCGTAGTCGATATCGGCGCGCAGTGTATGCAGAGGAACTTTGCCCTCTACCTCTTTCTCAGTACGCGCGATTTCAGCACCGCCCAGGCGTCCACCAACGATGATCTTGATACCCTTGGCGTTGGCACGCATCGTCCTTTGTACAGACTGCTTCATGGCACGGCGGAAGGAGACACGCTTCTCCAACTGTTCCGCGATACCACGACCAACCAGGGCAGCATCCAACTCAGGCTGACGGATCTCGATGATCTCAACCTTTACACTATGCTTGTGGGTCTTGTCCTCTAGCAGCGACTTCAGGCGATCTACCTTTTCACCACTGCGTCCAATCACGATCCCCGGTTTGGCCGTGTGGATGCGTATCTGCACACGGTCGGCAGCCGTACGCTCGATCTCAATTCTTGAGACCGACGCATTCGCCAGCTCTTTGTTAATTAGCTTGCGGATCATAAAATCTTCCGCAAGAATATCCTTGTAGTTGCGTTCGGCATACCAGCGAGACTGCCAGCCTTTAACGACGCCGAGCCGAAACCCAACTGGATGCACTTTATGGCCCAAAGTGTCCTCCTTATTTAGCGGCCCGAGTCAGCCGGATCGTCTGAGACGGTAACAGTCACATGGCAATAGCGGTGCATAATGCGGGTCGCGCGCCCATGTGATCGAGCCTTACCACGTTTAATCCGAAACGAATCATCCGCCACGATGTTCAGAATATAGAGACCATCTGGATCAAGATTGTAGTTATTCTCCGCGTTCGCTGCTGCCGATGCGACCACCTTACTAACCGGGTATGCACCTGCATTGGGCAAGAACTGAAGAATAGCCAGGGCCTCATTTATGCGAAGCCCTTTCACCGCGTTGGTAACCAGACGCATTTTGCGCGGCGGAATGCCAATATTTTTAGCAATAGCCCTGACTTGCATCTCTACCTCAACAGGGGTAACACACCTGACCGGCGCTACACGAGCGCGCTCCTGCATGTCCCCAAACATAGGGCCGGTGATTACCGGCCCATTAACATTCAATTACCGAACCGAAGTCGTTCTTTCGTTCTTGCCGCCAGCATGACCGCGAAAGTGCCGTGTGGGGGCGAACTCGCCGAGCTTATGGCCCACCATGTTCTCAGTAATGTAAATAGGAACATGAGTTTTCCCATTATGCACACCGATGGTCATACCAACCATTTCAGGAAAAATCATCGAGGCACGCGACCAGGTCTTGATGAGACGACGGTCGCCGCTACGACGCATGACCAGAACTTTTTTCCTGAGCGATTCATGGATATATGGCCCTTTTTTCCTTGAGCGAGACATCTTACTTATTTCCTCCTACCAGCGTTACGCCGTCGGACAATAAAGCGGTCAGAGCGCTTGTTCCTACGAGTCCTGAAGCCCAATGCAGGCTTGCCCCAGGGGGTCTTAGGATGGGCGTGACCAATTGGTGCACGACCTTCGCCACCACCATGAGGATGGTCGCGCGGATTCATCACAGAGCCACGTACGGTTGGGCGACGGCCCATATGGCGGGCACGACCAGCTTTACCAATACTCAGGTTCTCATGATCCGTGTTCCCAACCTGTCCAACGGTTGCCGTACAGAGGATATGCACATTGCGCTGCTCACCTGATGGCAAACGAATAAGGGCATAGTCGCCCTCTTTCGCCATCAACTGAGCACCGGCACCAGCGCCACGTACCATCTGACCACCCCGACCACGCGTCAACTCGATGTTGTGAATAGTGGTACCGGTCGGGATGTTCTTCAAGGGTAACGCGTTCCCAGGACGGATATCAGCCTCGGGACCTGCCACCACACGATCACCGACTTTGAGGCCCACTGGCGAAAGAATATAGCGCTTCTCACCATCTACATAGTGAAGCAGGGCAATATTCGCCGAGCGGTTCGGATCGTATTCAATAGCAGCCACTTTAGCCGGGACTTCCAGCTTGTTGCGCTTGAAGTCAATAATGCGATAAGCTCGCTTCACGCCACCACCACGGTGGCGGGTCGTAATTCTCCCCTGGTTGTTGCGGCCAGCTTTCTTTCGTAAAGGAGCGACCAGGGACCGTTCGGGTTTGGTCTTTGTGATCTCCTCGAATGTCGAAACCGACATGCCGCGCCGTCCGGGAGAAGTGGGTCGATACTGTCTAATTGGCATTTTTCAGTCCCCTACGCCTTCAATGCATCGATTGTTTCCCCTTCGCGCAGGGTCACAACCGCCTTCTTCCACTCGCGGGCCTTGACAGGCCGAGGAGCAGATCCACGCCGCCGAATCATTTTGGCTTTGCCGGGCATACGCATCGTATTGACCGAAACAACGTGAACGTTGAACAACTTCTCGACTGCCTGGCGAATCTCAATTTTATTAGCGGTCAGCGCCACCTTGAAGGTAAATTGACCCCGCTCCTGCAAGCGCACCGATTTCTCGGTGATGATGCCGTGGCGCAACACTTCTGTGATTTCCACAGTCTTCTCCTTCTCGCCTACGCTTCACTATCCGAGGTTGCACCACTTTCCACAGCGACCCCGGAGACTTTCAACGTGGCGTCTTCGGCGCTTAACCCTTCGCCAAACACCATCTCAAGCCAGCGAATCGTCTCGACCGGCATAATGACATAATCATGCTTCAACAGCTCAACCACGTTGATCGAAGCCACGTGCTGAACCTTTGCGCTTGGAATGTTGCGCGTCGAGTACACAATGTTCTCATCACGCTGTGGAAGCATCACCAATACGTGCCTGCCTTCAGCAGATGGCAGTTTGCCGAGGATCGCTAGCATATCTTTTGTGCGGGGCGTCTCAAGGGAGAGGTCATTCACCACAATCAGGCTCTCGTTAGCTACCTTGTCCGATAGCGCGGAGCGGATTGCCAGGCGACGCATCTTCTTCGGCACATCATGATGATAGACATGTGGACGAGGGCCCCATACGACACCACCGCCACGGAACTGAGGAGCACGGGTGCTACCTTGACGAGCATGGCCTGTACCTTTTTGCCTGTACGGTTTCCTACCGCCGCCCCGTACTTCACTGCGCGTCTTGGTGGAAGCATTGCCTTGACGGCGATTGACCAGTTGCGCGGTAACAACCTGGTGCAAAACCGCCATATTCGGGGTAATTCCGAATACCTGCTCGCTCAGTTCGAGCTGTTCTAAGGCCTCTCCGGCCTGATTATATACTGTAGTCGAGGGCATTTCGGTTACCTCAGCTTCTTAATCGTAAGCAAACCGCCATTGGCGCCGGGGACCGAACCCCTGACCAGCAACAGGTTACGCTCTGCATCAGCTTGTACTACTTGCAATTTCTTCACCGTCACACGCGCATTTCCCATGCGACCAGCCATACGCGTGCCCTTCAAGACACGACCTGGCGTGGTGCCCGAACCAATGGAACCAGGGGCGCGCATGCGATCCGACTGACCGTGGGTTTTAGGTCCACCACGGAAACCGTGGCGCTTCATGACACCCTGGAAGCCTTTACCTTTCGAGGTGCCGACGATATCTACCTCTTCCCCATCAGCAAACAAGCTGGCATCAAACTGCGCACCAAGTTCGACTTTCTCGGTCGTGGTGCCTTCCTGCAATCCGACCTCGCGCAAGACCTTGAATGGCCCCAATTCAGGACCAGGACGGCGCTGACGGTTCTCTTCTACTTTCAGCAACTTGCGAACTTGCTTACTTAGCTTCTCAGATTCTTCGGCCTGCTTCTCTTCAGACGAAGCTTCCTTCTTGTGCGCCTGAAGCGTTTTGCGTTGACCCTTCAACAGAGGCAGGCGATGGCCGAGGTGCCCCAATTCGGGGCGTGTCACGTGCTTTGTCGTGGTATGTTCAAAACCAATTTGTACAGCGTCATACCCATCATTCACAACGGTTTTGACTTGCGTGACAAAGCAGGGACCGACTTCTATGACGGTGACCGGGATAACTGTTCCGCTTGGCCCGAACACCTGGGTCATGCCGACCTTTCTGCCCAATAATGCGTTTAGCATAGCTCTCTTAACCTCTCTACAGCTTTACTTCGATGTCCACGCCTGCGGGCAGATTCAAACGTGTGAGAGCCTCGACAGTTCTGTTCGTTGGTTCGATGATGTCAATCAGGCGCTTATGAGTACGAATTTCAAACTGTTCGCGGGCATCTTTATCGATGAACGGTGAACGCATGACCGTGTATTTGTCGATCTCGGTAGGTAAAGGCACTGGTCCTGATACGCGAGCACCTGTCTGCTGTGCGGTATCCACGATTTGCATTGCCGACTGATCCAGAATACGGTGATCGTACGCTTTGAGTCGGATGCGGATACGCTGCTGTTTCGTTCCGGTTGCCATTCATTTTCTCCTGAAACGGCACAACCAGAGGGCCAGAGGCACCATCGGTGCTTAACCCTCTTGTCTGGTTGCTATGACACAATTTGAGTGCAGATCCCGGCACCAACGGTGCGACCACCCTCACGGATGGCAAACTTCACGCCCTCTTCCATCGCCACCGGCTGGATCAGCTCCACGTTCATCTCGATGTTGTCCCCCGGCATCACCATCTCTACC
>DATAYF010000356.1:0-8236 GCA_036272735.1 Ktedonobacteraceae bacterium | reverse complement strand
GGAGATCAGCAAGTAAGCAGTATGCCCCAAATCTGATACTGCGAAGTAACCAGGGAAGGTAGCAATTGTTTGTGTCAGATACCCCATGCGTGAACGCAAGGGCTTGTATCTGGCCTCGGCCGCAGCTCTGGTCTCCCTTGCGGAATGCCAGCTTTGGTTTCACTGACCGATACATCAGGGCGTTCTGACAAGACGCCCGTCCTCACCCAGCACGGCCTCGCGAGGAGCGTTATCCCTCGACCGAGAACGTTTTCCCCCCTCGCGGTTTCTCGATGGGAACACGACCGTTCTGTTGGAAAGGTCCCGTGGAGGCGATCCGTCGCTCTCTGGTGAACCAGAGTGCCTGAGCCTCCACTTTTATCTCGCTGTTACAGGTGTTCCAAAAACGCCAGAAAAGAGGCGGCACTTCCTCCCCATGGTTCGAAACCAGGGGACTGCGCTCCGCAACTATGTTGAACATCTCTTCGTTGCTCTCTGCATTGGAACAGCCAGGAGAGAAGGACTCTCGCTGGTTCCTGACTCGCCCCTGTTTCTCCCAAGAGTATATCCCTTAATTATCAGGTACGCAACAGATGCACGTGTTTGTCTGTCTCTGTGTGTTCGCTGAGTGTATGTGTCATCCTCTCTCTGTTCTCTGTCATTGTCATTGTCATTGTCTCTCTACCTGATCGATCGTTCTGTCTGACCATTGTTGTCTGCCTACCATGGGTGCACTGTGAGCATGGTGGCGTCAGTGAACTTGTGCTCCTTGGCTGGAGGAACAAAGGACCTCGGAGACGCGTCGGGAAGGCGGGAATGGTGAGTTTATCTGGTGATCCTGTTGACAGAGATCGATAGGCAGTGCGTTGCCTATCGATGGTGGAAGTAAGGATGCCTGCCGTTGGACCTGAGAAGGGCGTTGAGCCGACGGAGGATTAGTGAAGAAGAGGGAATAAATCTCTTAAAAAAGGCAGCGATTCCAGCGGAACTCCGGAAAAGGTGAATGCTTGTTCGGAACACTAATACAACTATTTCATCGTTACTCTTTTGATGGCGCGGTGATGAAAGCAAACAAGGATCAGCTTATTTGAGAACGGATGACCGAAGTAGCCAGTAGAGGAATTGCAGCCATGGAAAACTTGTGCCAGCAGTTTGTAGATGTACCCACCTCTGGAGGGCCAACTCCGAATCAAATAGTAAAAATCAGCTCAGAGAGGCAATCGTTCACTCCTTTCGATAAGATAACCAGAAAGCGATAGAATATATTAGGGGTATCACTGCTTAAGCTGCTATCTTCGCAAAGTATCAGTGATTTTGTGCAAAAAGGAGAAAGAGGCATTGCAAGCGCCTGTTTTTCTTGTAGTCTTGAGGCTTTTTCTCGGGAATAGTGAGAAGAACATCCTTGCTTTTCTCTCTCTCGAGTTCATACACCAAGCAAATAGAGAGGAGAAGAAGGCGAAGATGGCAATTTTGCGAACAGATGTGCCAAGTAGCCAGTACAGGCTATGCGTGTGCGTGGATGGTTCGCCACAGAGGGGACAACAGGGATGGAGGCATAGGGAAACGGCTGTGATGGTAAGCACATCCTCAATCATCTCCATATCCGTGACGGCTAATCTCGTCTTCGAGGGCAGCGACTTGCTTCACTTCCATCTTCACCGGTCCTTCTGCATACATGGATTTCTTTATGTAGAACGATCTATCAATGTACGAGTAGCAAGCAACCTGAATCACCAAGAGTGAGCCAGATCCAAGGTATGGTTCACAAACCAGACTACAGCCACGGATATGCGTCAAAACCAAGGACCAACCACAATCAGACACAGCTCTGAACTGGCCTTACAAGCCGATCGTTGGACGGCTTATGCGTCACCGGCGAGGACAAACATGACATGATGTCAAATCACAGTATGTTTCTTTGCTTTCCGTCGATCAGAACGGTTAGTTACTCCTGCATGCCAGCCTCTATCCACCGTTGGAAAGCCTCTATTTTTTCGTGGGACCAGGCCCCATCGCACGGCATGGACCCGTTCTGTAACCGTTGGAGAATGCCGTTGGCATGCTTCGTCACATCTTCGTACGACCACAGGTCAAAGATCCATTTCATCGACTGCCGGTCCATTGGACGGAAGAGCGGCTTGATATGTTGAGCGAAGCGTATTTCTTTATCTGCTGAGGGCAATGCAACGCTCTCCTCCTCTCCTGGTACATGTGCAAGCGCTGAGACTCTCGATCCCGGAGGTCCCGCTGTCCCCCAATTCCAGTGGGGCATAGGCATGTGCAACGGCGGATGAGCATGAGACGCGGAGTTTTCCACAGCCAGGCGCGATCCCCACTCAAGATACGATAGAAATGCGGAGCGGAACTCAGCGTCGGCAGGCACTCCGGCTTCATCGGCAGCCAGGCCGAGCAGGCTAACCCACCGCGCTCTCTGTTCCTCAGATATGTGTTTACCAATATGCTGTGAGAGCATACGGGAATAGCCGCCGTACGGCTGGCTATAGCTCTTTGGTCCGTCAAAAACTTCGCCCAACCACGCAGCCACGCGTTCTGGATGATCTGGCGACATTTCTACAAAGAGGGGACGCAGTAACGGCTCCTGAGGAACATATTTGTCATAGAAGAGGTGAGCCATGCGCGTCAAGACCGGCAAACCACCTGACCACTCGAATAGCGTCGGCTCATGCTCCACATCCATCACTGGATCGTGGAAATTGACATACCAGTGCATTCCACTACAGAATGGTTTGTTCTGGGAGTGACCACAGCGGCAAAGACTGTAGTGTTCCAGTGAGGCACCTTTCGTGCGCGGTTCATCATTGCCTCGCCAATCTTTGAGTGGAATACCACCTGTGACCCGGTAAGGTCCATCCTTAGAGACTTCTATAGCCAGTGGGCGTACCTGGTCAACCCCATCGCGAACTTCGACGCCTCCCAGGCTATAGCTCAGTGCTCCAGAAGGGCAGGCACGCACAGCGCGGATAACCTCGTCCATCCGCGCTCCATTGGGAGTAACAAATCGTTCATCACCAACATGGAACACTGAAGTGAGCCGATCCGTGCAGAAGCCTGAATGAGCACAGATACCTCGATTGTCCAGCACCGTGATCGCTGTACCAACGTACGTGTCACGCTGATCTGGAACGCGCTTTGGATCTTTCTGTGCAGTGAAATCGATGCGAGCATGGGTGCCATCACAAAACGGCTTATTAACTGAACCACCACAGCGACAAAGGGCCATCTGGGGCCGCACCGGAATACGTTCTCCCAACCAATTGAGCAGCGTTTCGGCATTGGTCACTAAATAGGGGCCATTCAATGCAGACTGGATAATGCAACCACCACAGTCCACCTGCAATTGTTTCAATGCAGCAACCTTGGCTGCTGCATTGCGTGGACCATCCGCCGGTGCGAACTGACACGTTAGATCTTGTAAAGCAGCTGTTGCCTCCTGAATTTCGGTCGGCAAGTCTGGGATACCCCGCAAGTTTGTGGCCATCTGAGCTAGTTGCCACAATCGTTCATCGAGCAACGCCCATACCGCCGTTTGATATACCAGATCAGATAGATTACCATTATCGCCAAACGGCGGACCCGCGCACTTGCCTGGCAAAGAAGCACTATCGACCGGCATCTGTGTGAGCGCTTCACCAAGTGGACGAATAACAGTCATCATCAACTGTAATGAGGCCCCTGCAAGGCGCACCAGGTCAGTACCTGTCTCCTCCGTATGGATAAAGAAGCAGCGTAACATGAATAATAGAGTATCATAAGCACCATTGAAGAGATCTGCCACTTCAACCGTGAGTGGATCGACGATGCGCGTCCCGCTGGTTATCTCCCCATGAAGTCGCGTTTCAGGATTGACCACCACTGGTCGCACAGGCTCAAATAGCTCGTTCGTCTGCCGAGCATCTTCCAGTGCCGAGGTATATTCCAGACGGATCGTACCAAAGACGCTCTCACCAGTCCCGCTAAGAGTAGCCAGCGCGACACGTGCTGACTCCGGATCAACAACGGCCACGAGTTGATCGCCCAGAGCAAGGAGGTGCGGGTCGGCCTGAGCCTCTTTGGGACCAATGAACAACTCTTCCGCCGACACACTGCCGAAACACGTGGTGATCCTGCCATACAGATCGCTAATCGTCAATGAGCCGACCGGGAGGTTCTGATCCTCACTCTGCTCATGGGTGGCAAGCGTAGGTTCTGTACGAGAAGCATTCAGGTGTTCATATGTCATGAGACGATCAAGCAGTTGCGGCGAGAACGGCTCCAATGCGAGGCTCCTTTCAGAGGAAAGAGCGGACATCGAGCTGAGTGAGGATGGGCGCTTTATGGCTGGCGCCGTACCGATCGCGGCGAGCAAGTTTGAAATTTGTGCCAAATGGCTCATCCTGTCGACCGCTGCTGACGCGAGGCGTCGTCGCCAACCTCGAACGAGATCTGCCTGTGCGCCAGTCAATTCCCCCTCACTTACATCATTCTTGAGTGAAGAGGCTGCGAACAAGCAGACACAGGCCAGACTATGCTCAAGGTCAGCGGCGTGCGTGAGGAGGAGGGTTAATTCCTCTCGCGCACTTGTCATTTTGCTTGGTGAACGATCGAATTGGAAACCAGGAGGTATCTCTGACATCGTTGACTCTTTCCCTTCTATTCTCCTTCTCCTCTCCTCATTTTCCCTATGCAATTTGAGGAGAGAAGAGTATAGGCGTTCTCTTTAGTTCGCAATCGTTCCTGGCGGAACGCGGCGGAATGTGCCAACAATCGTCGTTGCGCCCACAACGTGTCCATCGATGGCTTGAATCAAATTATCATAGGTCAGACCATCCTGTTGAAGATGGTCAATGCTGAGTGCATAGAGCGTAAAAACATAGTGGTGCTTCTCACCTGTTGCGGGAGGGCACGGCCCAAAATAGGTCCGAATATTCAGACTGTTCGTTCCTTGAGCATAAGGAGCATTACCTTGTAACGCTCGGGTCGGAGCGGGGATATTGTAGACGATCCAGTGATGAAAGCCTCCGGCGATGGCAGCATCCACGTCATTCATGACGAGAGCAAAGCTACTCGTCGGTGTGGGAACATTTTTCCATTCGAGGGTAGGAGCACGATCTTCTCCATCACAGCCAAAGCCACCCCCATACTCACTGTTCAATGGCAGTGGTTCTCCATCGCGAAAGTTGGGACTGGAGAGCGTGAAAGGCTGGAGTTGATGGTCTATCTGTGCTGGTTCTTGTAATGTTGACATAAAATTCTTATTCCTGTCATCTCTACGTCCTTTATAGGCGGACGACCCCAAGTTGCTGCAGCAGGCTCAAATCATCGCGCACAGCCCAATGTTCTACTACCTGGCCAGAAGCCACGCGCACAATATGGATCTGTTCCTGTGAGACACGCCTTCCAGTTGGAGCAATGCCCATGAAGGTTCCATGATGAGTACCACTAAATGTATTGCGCATTACCACTTTATCGCCGTCAGTAAGTAAATCTTCGATGGTGAATTGTACATCAGGGAAGGCGCTGCGGTAGAAAGTCACGAGTTGCTTAAAAGATGTTGGGCCGGGGGGGGTACCCGGAGCGGCGTGGTTCTTAAAATTGGCTGCGATCAGTTCATCTGCAACTGCAAGATCGCCTTTATTGAACAGCTCTTCCCACGTTCGACGAACAAGATCTTCATTCTCTTGCTTTGTCATACATTCTTCCTTTCTTGTTACTGAACTACGGTGACAACAGCTATAACAAGGGGGCAGTGATATGTTCCCCTTTTGTAGCTCAATTGTAATGGTAAAAGATGAAACTGTCTTGGAAAAGTATGCTCTTTACTTTAGTACATCCTTGCTGTTTCGCTGGAGAAAGGTTTGAGGAGTAACGCCAACAAATCGCTTGAAGTAACGGGTAAAGTGGCTCTGGTCAAAAAAACCGACCTGGCGCGCGACCTCGGCGATGCTCACATTTCTCCTCAAGAGCAGGATTTTGGCGTGTTCAATGCGAGCATTGAGCACATAGTGATGTGGGGCCACTCCTGTGGCGTGTTTGAACGTGCGTGCGAAGTGATAGACGCTCATCTCAGCAATAAGGGAGAGTTCGGCTAACGTGAGCGGCTGATCCAGGTTGTCGTGGATATACGCAATAGCGTGTCGCAACGCTGGGGCTACATGATTATCGCTGCGATCACGCATAGTTGGCGTCCAAACTGCGTAGCGACGTAAGAGGTGTGCTGCAAGCGCGCTAGCGAGCGAGTCTGCATAGAGAGAGGAGAACGCAGTTGTTCCCTCATCAATCTCGGCCTTGAGGGCCAGGCCGATCTGCAACAGCAACGGATCATGCATCTCTTTTTCACTCTCGATAAATTCAATGGTGCCCAGAGCAGTCAGTTCTTCAGCGGTCCGGGTAACAAGAGCAGGATCAAGAAACAAGAGAAGAAATTCAGCGTTCTGTTGCCAGCGAACCCACTTCTCTGAGGTGGCAGGGTAGACAATGGTCTCACCATTTCCTGCCTGGTTCTGCTGGAGTTGCCCACCGTCTATGCGTCTCTCTGTCTGACAATCACTCAGCAAGATACAGATGGTATGCTGTGGCAGACGCAATTCACACTCCGCTGGTGGTTGGAGATGATGTTCGATGGTGAGGCCGTTCCAGGCGGCACTTTTGGGCATGGTGAGTGGTGACGAGGGGTGCAGAGGGTCTATTTGCCTATAGCCTTGAGTGTTGATTGCACTCTCAGACGTTTTTGCGTCAAGCATTCCATTTCCTTTCTATAGAAAGAATGTACCGCTTTATTCGTAAAATGCGGTGATTTCCATAAATATCGGATAGGGATGTAAATACGCGATGAGAGATGAAAATGGTATTTTTCGGTTCCCTTTGCTAAGAGATTCTCTTCTTCTTGCATGCCTGACTCTCCCCACTGTTAGAAGGTTTCCCCTTTCTGGGGCCATGATAGTTTTCCCTGGTAAAATTTCCGTTAAGTAGAGGATATTTGCTGCAATAGATGTACTATAAGTATTAATCCTGGTAATGAGCCGAAGCAATGAAAAATCATGGAAGGATGAATGCCTCTTCCAGGTTCAACCGTTTTGATAGCGCATCGGTGAGCAAAATAGTCCAATCGGCCAGGGCTAAAGCCCATTGGGAAACTCCTCGTCCACAGCGCCAGGCACAAGTGATTGCCCTTTGTGCCTGGCGCTGTGGGGAAATTATGGGTTGTAAATAGCGATAGTAAGTGTGTTGATGGCTGACGTTATGCTGACACAGGAGAGGGTTTCTCGACAATTGCTGTCGCAGGTGTCATTACTGCACGGACAATGAGCGTAATCGCCGCAACCGGGAACCAGAGTTCCTCGATGGCCTCAGTAACAGCAAGAATGGCAACTCCATCGGCGACAGGAGTGAAAAGGTAAATCACTCCCAAAATGGCGAAAACGATTCCTATGACGATTGCTACATATCCAAGGACACGGGGCAACACACGTGAGCCAAGAATGACGAACCCCAATGGAATGATGAGTGCTGGAGCGGCTATGATTGAGTAGAGATGCTGAACTGCTCTCACCAGGCTAAGGCTGATCTGTGCTGTCATCAGATTGCCAGCATTCGCTGCACCAAGGAAAAAGGTTACCTCGATAAGACTCACGATCACGAGAAGCATTCCCCCGCATATGCTCACTAAACCTGCGAAACGCGTGATCGCTCCAGCCAAATAGACGATGGCAAGGGCAAAAAGCAGGATTAGAAATGGACTAATCGCCTGGAGCCATGCCCCGATAAGAATCTCGTTATGATACAGCTTGCCAAATGCGGCTAATTGTGCTCCGGTAGCGTTGGTTGATGGTGCAGGATTGAGCGTGAAAGATGTAATGAGCAGAGCGGCACCGAGAATACAACAGAGCGCAGACAAGATACTGAAGAGTCGTGTGGACATCATTAATTTCCTTTTTTAAAGGTGACTATTTCAATAGATATCGCTTCATCTGTTACCAATTGTTCCTTTATGGATCAATTGGTAACAGGCAGAGAGATCTGTTTCTATGATAGAATATGGGATGCACGAATTAGCTGTGCAGTTCCTACCAATATTACATTCTTCCTCATAAAAGGCAACAAAATGGATAGTATACTTTGCTCGAGTTTCGGAGACATGCTCAAAGCCTTGCGGAAACGAAAATGCCTCACCCAGCAGGAACTAGCGTTTCGTGTCGGCGTTCATCGCAATACTATTGGGACCTGGGAACAAGGCCATTTTCTTCCCGAGAGCAAAACC
>DATAYF010000355.1:0-7420 GCA_036272735.1 Ktedonobacteraceae bacterium | reverse complement strand
AAGCCCCAAATAAGGACTCGCCATTCCTCCCCAGGCGTGAACGCCGGGGACTCCTGGCTCGGTGGGGTGAAATCTCTAGCGAAATCTCGCGGTTTCTTGCGTTTCAAGACATTTTTCCCCAGATGATTGTTTGCTCGCGTTCGAGCAGGCGGCAATCCTCTGGTTTGGCGTTCGCAGGCTCGCCTTTCACCCGTTTGAAGGCTAACCGTCCCTCTGCATAGATCGCATTCACTTGTTTGATCCACTGTTTTTTGATCAGAACAATATCACCTTTCCTAAAACCTTTTAGCTCTTCATACACTTGGTACTGTACGCGCCCTTTCCCTTTTTGCGGCAAGCAGTGAAACCGCTTCCGAGTTTGTCTGGGACGGAACCGGATGGAATACCCATTGCTCTCTGGCTCCGTGATTGATTCTCCTGTGTGATAGGTCGCGATACAGAGCGCATCGATGATGTGCGTTTTTGGCAAACCTCTAGCTTTACGTAAGGTCGCCGTCTGGTAGCCAAAGAGTGTAGACAGGGGCATCTCTTTCCCAAGCGTAGCATACAAATAGTTCTTCCCTTGCATGGTATGCTGAGCAATCTGGTCGAGACGACCGCTCACTCCCACTTTTTTTAAGGCGATCTTCCCTTCATGCAGTTTATGATGGCATACTTCACACAGCGTCAACAAATTCGCAAGCGTGTCCTTGCCACCGTGTTCGCGGAAGATCAAATGATGAGCTTCAAGACGAATGTTTTTCTTCCCACACTGTTGACAAGCGTAGCCGTCGCGCATCAGGCAAGCGATACGCAAATTTTCATCGAGCCGTGTGAGGTCCTGATATTGCGATCCGTGCAAGGTGGGGTCATTGAGGCGAGCGATATCTACCTGAACATCTTCTACAGCAATGGATGAAATGGGAAGCGGGGTCTGCCGCACCACGCGAATGATTTCTTCCACATTGGTTTTAATGGACGGAGAAAGTCGCCCATTTCGCTTACTTGAAGCCCGGTTCTGAAAACGGCACGGGCGATACCATTTCCGGGATCGACGGCTCTTGCGTCGGTCTCGGCGATCATCCATCTTCTCTTTCATATCCTTACGATGATGGATCTCGGCTGAAAAAAGCGCCTGTCCATTGCCGATACAACAGATGCCCGTGGTATGGCTGCCCTTGTCGATGCCCGCTCGTACTTCTTGCACGTGCCCTTCGCACATCCAACTCAGTTGGATCGTGAAGGGACTCCGTTTGACCACACTGGCGTTCCCAGCGCGGAGGAGTTTGCGCGCTTTCGCAGGTGTACAAGGCATCAAAGGCCGTCCATCTTTATTTCGTACATAGACAAACATAGTGGTTGTAAACCCTTCTTTCGAAGTAAAATGCTCCTCACGATTGTTGAAATAGCTTTTTACAACCTACACACATTCCGTTTTCACGTACCCTTAATGTAGATCGACAGTTGCACCAGACTGGAACCACGTCTGGTGGTGTCTTGACCATTTCAACTGCTGCCTCCGAAGAGGCTCGCTGGTAGTTCCATGAACCCAACGCTATAAAATGCTAGATTTTTAGGCACTATTATTATTATTATCTCTACAACTATTTCCTATTAGCGCTTGCTATTATGGTAGTGTGGATGTTCATGCGAATGATCGGGCCAGTGCCGGTGCACGTGTGTATGCATGACCCCTGGCGCGGGCAATTCTTCCGCCGTATGGGTGTGCGTCCCTTCGAGATGCTGCGCGTGATCATGGCCAGGCCAGTGCTGATCGGGACGATAATTCGTCACCAGCAAGCTCTGCCCGTGATGCCAACGATCCCGAAAAATGTCGTAATTCTTCTTGCTCTTGGTAGCTTGTTCATCCTCGCTCAAACTATACCATTCGCGGTGCGGATGCTTCGTCACACGCGCCGCCACCGCTGGCGTCGTCACCGCGCGATAACCCGCGGTCTTGAAGAAGAATGATAGGTAGATATCCATCAGGCGATAGAAGCGAAACTTTTCGTCAATCCAGCCAATTTCGGGCAGCAGCGCGCGCCGAAACGCCATCAGGTAGCCCTCGACGGCATCGACGTCGGAACCTTGCGCCTCCTGAAACTCGCGCAAGTCCTCGGTGACCAATCCATACGGCCCGACGACCCCCAATGACTCGTCTTGCAAGCTCTGCGCCAATGGCTCCCAGATATCGCCGGTGACTTCAATCGAGCTATCCATCAGCACCAGGTATTTTCCCCGGCTTGCCCGCATGGTCGCGTTGCGCCCGGCCGCGAATCCCAGATTGTGATCGGCGAACAAGACCTGCAAGCCCAGCGCTTGCCCCGCGTCCGTGATCAGTTCGCCGTGCCGCGCCAATTCTTCCAGATAGGCCAGCGTCTCATCCGTTGAGCCGTTATCGATAATCACCAGTTCAATAGTGTGCGTCCCGGCGTGGCGACGGATGCTCTGGATACAGCGGTCCAGGTCGTCACGGCTGTTGTGGGCCAGCAGGTTGACGGAAAATTCGAACTGATCCGCCGCACGCGTGTGGTCGGGGGCATCGGCCGAGCTTGATAACGTGATGAACTCGTCTTCGGGCCGACGCTTGAGCACAAGCGTTCCCTGCGACGTGTCCCTGAGCGCGTAGCCCTCCGCACCAACATGCTCGCGCAATGCATCGGCTTGTGCATAGCTGTGCTGTTCACGCAGCCCTGCACGCTCCTGCACCTGCTCCACAACATCGTGTGGGGCCTGCGCCAGGTATGCCTGGGGATCGTACTTTTGAAGTGGCTGCTCGCTTTGCAGGTACTCACGCAGACCGAAGCCCAGGATGCGGTCGAAGTCAAGCAACAGGCGCACCGCCATGGTCGCGTCAAGCTCTTTTGAGTGCAGCATTTCCCACACTACCGCCATCGCACGCGGCATGTTCAAATCCTGCTCGACCTCGCACAGGAAGGCCTCCTGCCAGGGATTTTCAGCGGGAGACATGGGAACCAAGGCTCGCTCACGGTCGGCCTGCGTAAAACGCTGGTAGGCCAGGTCGCGTAGGCGTTCTAACGCCGTTTGCGCGGATTGCAAGGCCCGGAAGGTGAAGTTCAAACGACTACGATAAAGGGCGGTGGTATAGAAATAACGCAGCGCCATGGGATCGAAGCCACGTGCCTCGATCTCGGCACGCGTATAAGCGTTGCCCGTTGACTTCGCCATCTTTTGTCCATCGGCCAACAGATGTTGCGCGTGCACCCAGTAGTTGACGTATGGCTGCCCGGTATATCCCTCGCTCTGGGCAATCTCGTCTTCGTGGTGGGGAAAGATATTGTCCACGCCGCCAGTATGCAGGTCGAAATGTTCGCCCAGATACTTCATCGACATCGCCGAACATTCGATATGCCAACCAGGGAAACCGCGTCCCCACGGACTATCCCAGGCCATCTCGCGTCCTGGCTCGGCCGGTTTCCACAGGGGAAAATCTTCTGGATTGTGCCGCTGCGTATCGACGCCTTCGCGTACGCCCGCCAGCATGTTTTCCAACAGGTTGCCCGAAAGCTTGCCATACTCAGAGAAGCGCTTGATGTCATAGTAGACGTAGCCATCGACCTCGTAGGCGATCTCTTTTGCCAGCAGGCCGCGCACAATCTGGATCATCTCTGGAATGTGTTGGGTCGCGCGGGGGAAAAAATGCGCGGGTTGAATATGTAACGCCGCCTCGTCCTGGTGAAATGCCTCGGTATAGAATTGCGCGATCTGCTCCGAAGTCTTGCCCTCGCGCCGCGCCTGCGCTATCAGTTTATCCTCGCCACGGTCCACCATCTCTTGTCGCATATGCCCCACGTCGGTAATATTTTTGACGTGAATGACTTCGAAACCCCGGTACTCAAACGTCCGACGTATCCAATCGGCCATCGTGAATGTACGCAAATTACCGATGTGGATATAGCGATACACGGTCGGACCGCATGAGTACATCTTGAGCGTTTTGGCTTGTAAAGGCTCAATCTCTTCAACGCACTTCGTCAAGGTATTATAAATTCTCATCGCCGCTTCAGCTTTCCTTCACCAGAGTAGGCCCCGATTATGACGTTGCCAGACTCAATTTTTAAACACCATAATCGGGGCCTACTCCGGGTCCTAAAGTTCGCACCGAGCGAGCTTGCCTCCCTCTCGGTTATGCCTGCGTCATCTCCTTTACCACCCGCTGCACGCGTGCACCATCGGCACGATCTTTTGTCTCCTTGATTGCCAGGGGCATCACTTTGCGGAACTCTTTGCCCTGTTCAGCCACCAGGCGAACAACGATGCTCTGCAACTCGTCGTCGCTCATTTGCCCCGCTTGCAGGTACGACTGCAAAATGGTTAACTCGCGCTGCTCTTTCTCTACCAGGTCCTGGCGTCCACCTTGCTCGTAGAGTTTGATGGCCTGGTTGCGTTTCTTTACCTCTTGCCCAAGCAATTTGGTAATATCGTTCTCCGTCAACGGCTGCCCATACTCAGCATTGTCACGGTCGGTGCGCGCAACCTCCAGATTACGAATCGCGCCCAGCGACATGCGCAACGTATCAACCCGTAGCTGGTCATGAGCACGCATCGCCTCTTTTATGTCACTGCGCAACTGCTGCTCTATCGGAAATTCTTGCCTCTTTTCCGCCATATGCATCCTCCCTCAGTGAAGCGTACTGCCTCTTCTATTGTAGCATTCGCTCTTTAATAATACTACGCTCGACAAGAAAGGGCAGCAGCTTCACCGCCAGAGTTTTAACGGGCGGTTTTGCGCAAACCTAGAAGGTAGCTGCCTCCGCCCATGATGATGCCGAAGACCACCATCACCAGGCCCCACCAGAGATTGATATTGATGCCATCGCTACGCGCGTAATCAATATTTCCAAACAGCCCATTGAGCACCAGCACCAGACCGATCACGCCGATGGTTGCGCCAATCACTAACCCAATTGATAGGCGATGCGCCTCGCCCGAACCCTCCATGCCCTGTACATCTTTATCTTGACTCATAAACCTATTCGCCTCTTTCCTACCTATTTATAGCCTGCCATAGTGACGTTTTTGCATGTGCCCAGGTCACATACAAAAACGTCACTATACTTTTCCTACCAGAAGATAATATTCAACGCGGCGAAGATCACCAGGGCGGCAGCGGCCAGCACCCAGGGCTTCTTGTACCACACGGTCTCGACGACCGCGCGTTTGGGCGTCAAACTGTAGACCAGCCCCTTCAGTTCCGTGTCTGGTTTCGGTTTGCTGATGAACGAGACAACCACCGTCACGACCAGGCAGACGACAAAGGCGATCAGTGCGCGCCACATGCTAGAACCCTCTGAACTGCCCAGCGAGAAGAGGTGGAACATCTGCTCACCCAGCCACAACCCAAGCGAGATAACGGTGCCAACCGCCAGACCAATAAAGCCGCCCCATGGCGTCGTACGCCGCCAGAACATGCCGAGCAGAAAGGTCGCCAACAGCGGAGCATTGACCACGGAGAACAGGACCTGCACGTAGTCCATGATGCTGTTGAAATCAGACGCCAGATACGCGGTGCCGACGCTGAGAATAATCCCAACAACGGTGACGATACGGCCCATCCACAGGTAATGGGTGTCGGGCGCGTCGCGCCTGATGTACGAGCGGTAGATGTCGTAGGTCCAGACGGTATTGAAAGCGGTAACATTGCCCGCCATGCCGGACATAAACGCGGCCAGCAAAGCAGTCAGGCCAAGCCCCAGGATGCCACTGGGGAAGTAGTGCGCCATGGCGAAGGGAATCGCCATGTTATACGAATTCTCAAACCCGCCGCCATGACCCAGACCAGGCAATACGGAGAGAATAATCAGGCCGGGGACAATCGCCAGAAATGGAAAAAACAGCTTGGGGAAGGTCGCGATCAACGGCGTACGTTCTGCCGCCGCATCATCTTCGGCCGCCAGCGCGCGCTGCACCACCAGAAAGTCGGTACACCAATAGCCAAAGCTCAAGACGAAGCCCAGGCCCAGGATAATACCGATAAAATTGACGCCAAAGGGATTGTTGTTGCCAGCGGTTCCAGCCCAGAGATGAAAAAAGGCGGGATTGTTGATCCTGGCCTGCAGACCAGACCAGCCGCCGACGTTAATCAGGCCAATAATGGTCAGCGGAAATAGACCCGCGACGATCAGGAAAAACTGTAGCGTCTCATTATAAATGGACGAAGACAGCCCTCCAAGCAGAATATAGACCATGATAAATACGGCGGAGATCAGGATGCAGGCGTTCAGCGACCAGCCAAGCAAAACATTGAACACCAGCGCGGCGGCATACATATTGATGCCGGAGGTTAATAGCGTCAAAACGCCGAAGGTGATGGCGTTGAAGCCTCGGGTGGCTTCGTTGTAGCGCAACTTGAGGAAGCCAGGCACCGAGTGCGTTTTACTGCCATAATAGAACGGCATCATGAAGATGGCGACGAAAATCATGGCGGGAATGGCTCCAATCCAGTAGAAATGGGCCTGAAGGATGCCGTACTGAGCGGCATTTGCGCCCATACCCAGGATTTCCAGCGCGCCTAAATTCGCGCCCACAAAAGCCAATCCAGTCACCCAACTCGGCAGCGAACGGCCTGCGAGGAAAAAATCTTTCGAGGAACGCATGCGCCTGCGCAAGACCAAACCGATGCCAAGCGTGGCGGCAAAATAGATGGCGATAATCAGGTAATCTACCCATCCGACGTTGGGGACAGGAGCAGCATTCACCGCTGCAATGGAAAACATTACGTTTCTCCTCCTATAATAACGTAGATCGAGATGTGTACTACAGGGACAATACACCGTTGACATGTCCACAAACCGGGTAATAAGTAGAACAAGTAGCCTCATTGCCGTCGACAATCTGTGCACTAGATGGAACACGTATCAACTTGCGAAAAGGATGAAGCTTTTTTCTTTTCCAACAAAACCACACGAGGAAAAATAACCCCTACCAACACATGGTCATTGTGCGATACAATGGAAGAAACATTATAGCACGCTATTTTGAGATAAAAGTAGGCCTTTGCTGCTGATCTATTCGAGCTGGCAAAGGCCTACTTTTGTCCAATCTTGGTGAATGGTGTATGCCTAAATGTATCGGGTATGGTGTCAATGCTGGTGTCAACAATTTAGGCGGCTGTATGTGTATAGTTCCTTGGTGGAGGAGGGGTTTCTCCATTTCTTTGGGCATCTTCTACCCACATGTCGATAACTTCGAGTTATATTTTCATTGCTTCAATGTACGTTCAGGGGTTCACTCCACTTATGAGAGTGCGCATCAAGAAGGAGAAACGTGAGTTTGGGATAGCGACCATTCTTGTTCTTGGTGCATTGATCTTTCAAGCGGCGTGAGACCCTGTTCAGATGGTTTTTCTCTTTGGAGATGGTAGCCTCCCAAATACTTCAGTGAGAAGCACTCGCTGAATGTTCGCGTTCACAGTCAGCCC
>DATAYF010000354.1:0-2624 GCA_036272735.1 Ktedonobacteraceae bacterium | reverse complement strand
TGCTGACCGCTACTTCATCAGCATCCTGGTGGAAGAAGACCTTGCCCACTTGCCCCAAACAGAGAATATGATTGGCGCTGATCTCGGTTTGAAGTCCTTCGTGGTGCTCTCTGATGGCGAGGTCGTGGGCAATCCCAAGTTTTTCCACAAGGATGAGAAAAAGCTTGCCAAGGCGCAGAGGCGACACGCTAAGAAGAAAAAGGGCTCCAAGAACCGCAAGAAGGCGTGTCTCAAGATCGCCCGTATCCATGCCCGTATCGCTGACCGACGCCGTGATTTCCTGCACAAACTTTCGACCAGACTCATCCGCGAGAACCAAGTCGTATGTGTCGAGTCGTTGGCGGTGAAGAACATGGTCAAGAACGGCAGTCTCAGCAAAGCCATCAGCGACGTGGGCTGGTCTGAGTTCGTGTCCCAACTCGAATACAAAGCTGAATGGTATGGGCGGACCGTGGTCAAGATTGACCGCTGGTACCCATCTTCCAAACGGTGCTTTGATTGTGGACATATTCTCGACTCCTTAACCTTAGATGTTCGCCACTGGACCTGCCCTGAATGTGGCGTCCAGCATGACCGCGATCGCAACGCGGCAAAAAACATTTTGGCCGTGGGGCTCACGGTGGCTGCCTGTGGAGAGTCTGTAAGACCCGGCGCGGTGAAAACCAAACCGGGCAAGACTCCGCGAAGCAGGAAACCCTAGAGGCAACTCTAGGAATCCCCCGGCTTGAGCCGTGGGGAGCATGTCAAGCAGGTCTACAACTCGCGGCGCAGTTCGCTCAAATATGCGCGCATGAAAGCGGTGCGCTGCTGGGCGAGCTGGCGGCCGGTTTCCGTTGTCATGGTGTCGGCGAGCTTGAGCAGTTTGAGCGGAAAATGGTCGAGCATATAGGTGTGATCATCGAGTTCGTGCTGCTCGCCCAGGGGATCGGCGGGATGATAGGTATGCGGTGTGTGTTTGTTGGCCCCTGACATAGCCCAGCGTATGATGCCGATGGCCCCTAGCCCATCGACGCGGTCGGCATCGCGCACGACGCGGGCCTCAATAGTGCGTGGTTCGACGCCACGACTGAAGCTGTGGGCCACGATGGCGTGCAGGATGGCGTCCTGCGTCTCGGCCGGGACGTGGTAGCGCTGCATCAGTTCGCGGGCGATATCCACCGACGCATCGGCGTGGTGCTTATCGTTGTCGTCATGAGGTGTTGTGCGTCCCAGGTCGTGCAGGAGCGCGGCCATGCCCACTACAAACGGATGGGCCTCTTCCTGCACAGCAATCGTCAATGCCAGCTCGTACACGCGATTAATGTGCTCCCAGCCATGTGCGAGATCGTCGATGCCTGCGAAGCGTCTTTTGGCCTCTATATAGGTCTGTGCCAGTATGTCTGTTTCGTCGAACGTTTCTTGCATAAGATCCTTTCCTGTTGATTACGCGTGTAATGGCTGTAGGGACCGATTTATTGTGTCCGCCGTCCCTTATTGGCCAGCACGCACCGAAGCCGCAACGTTGCAAGCGTTGGGCATGTTGCTTGGTATGGGACGGCGGACACAATAAATCGGTCCCTACGAATTCTACACGCTTTTCCCCTCAATACGTTTCCCCTCCTATCCATTTTTCTCCCCCATTAGCCAAAATCATCAAGGCGGGTGATGTATTCTGTAGCCTGCTTGCTATACTGAAAGAAGAAAATTTAGCTGTCCTCCCTTGCATTGTATGATGCTTTATGGATGTTGAAAGAGGTCATTATGTACTACTATCCAGATCGGGATCATACGCAGTATATCACAGTGGCAACGCAATCATCCGCGCCGCTTGCGCCGCTACCAGCCAGCGCTGAGGCTCCCCGTGCCAGTGCCGGATTGGCTGACCACGGCGATGGTGCAAGCAGTCAGCAGGTGGCAACGATTAGCGTGTTGCTTGTTGACGATCACGCATTGATGCGTGAGGGATTGCGCCAGTTGTTCGCGCTAGAGCAAGATATCCAGGTGGTGGACGAGGCTGTGGATGGGTTCGAGGCCATGCAGAAGGTGCGCCGCTGGCAGCCCGACGTGGTCCTGATGGATATTCATATGCCGGTTGTGGATGGTATCGCTGTCACGCGCCAGATCACGCGTGAGTTTCCTGCGGTGGCTGTTATTATATTGACGATACACTGCCAGCGACAGCAATTGTTGCAGGCGATGGAGTGTGGGGCCAGGGGTTATTTACTCAAGAGTACCTCGGTACGCGAGGTCACGCAGGCGATCAGGCGGGTACATGCCGGAGACGTGTATATCGCGCCCAACCTTACCGGCGAACTGGTCGGTGAATTGCAACGCCTGGCTGGTGGCACGACCACGAGTGATGAGCAGCGCATCGATCTGCTCGCGGAGAAAGAGCTTGAAATCATCCGCTATGTCGCTACTGGCATGACGAACCGTGAAATTGCGCAGGCGCTGGCCTATTCAGAGAAAACCGTGAAGAACTACTTATCGGTGATTTTTCAGAAGTTGCACCTGCGAGATCGCACGCAAGTCGCCATCTTTGCACTCCGCCAGGGGTGGCTGCCCAACGGGTAGAATGTAATAACCTGGGTGTGTGGATAAGCAAGATGCGGCCGCATCTTGCTTATCCACACACCCAGGTTATT
>DATAYF010000353.1:0-7399 GCA_036272735.1 Ktedonobacteraceae bacterium | reverse complement strand
TCGTTCTCATTCACACGTCGTAGAAACCAACACTTTCCCTTTGCTGTTGTCTACACAACAATCTGGTCTGTTTGCTGATTGCCGGGAAGCCTCGGTTTCCCTTACACTGACAACAGTGTAGTATACCCCAAACTGTTGATTATGCAACAGTGTCGTGTATGCAATGACACCCGTTGAAAGAGGAAAAGGAGATGAATCTATGACTAACAGGCTTTCCAATTGGGCCAGGGAGTTTCTCCGTGAAGACCACGCGGCAGTGGTCAGTACATTAAACAAAGATGGGAGTTCCCACCTCACCACGATCTGGTATCTCCTGGCAGATGATGAGACACTGGTCATAACTACCCCGGGCCGCAGCCAAAAAAGCAAGAATCTCCGTCGAGATCCCCGCATCGCGCTTTGTGTTGGAGATGGGGGTCGTTCTGTCAGCCTCTATGGACGCGTTTCCATCATCGAAGATCAGACGCTCGTCCAGCAGGATCTCGAACGCCTGATAGAACGCCATGTGAAAGATGAAGGCATGCGCCCGCATGTAGTGACGGCCTCACTCCAGCGGGCTCCTGTGGCTCTGCATTTTCTCCCAGAAAAAGTCACCGAATTTTCAGGATGGAGCATGACGCACATCTAGAAAGCTCGGCGCAGGTCACTCGCGAGACGCTCCGCGCCTTCACGAGTGACCTGCGCCGTTGTCCACAATCTGCATGTCCTTGCCCGTTCCCAATCGTTTTCAGCGGAATTTCAGGTCGCTGCCTGATTTCTCGACCGACGCTCTAGAAAACAAGCGTAATCTTGGTTATTGGCTCTGAGTTAAGGAAGACGCCCGCCAGCCGCAAAGTAGATAAGTGCGGCACAGTTTTTGGGACAATACCATGGTCAACTGTGCCGATAACATCAACATTCTGGCAGAACTCGACCAATAAGATTAGTTTTCGGTCGAACTGATGGCACCGCATTGACCAGATTTATTTCGTGTGCCGATAGTCTTCAAAGTAGACCTCAGTATAGCGATCAAACGTAGCTGGCCGAGGAAGACCTGAGCGAGATTGAGCTTGTTGCACTTCTGGTCGCTGAGTGAACGCTTGTGCCCCTTCGGCGGATTCCCAGAGATTGACTGTTATGAGACCATCTGTCCCTTTTGCGGTGATACTCATAATGGCTCCATATTCAGGAGCAATCTGGCTCACAACGGGGTCCATATGCGCTTGTTTCTTCTGAAGTAAATTGTCTGGATCGCCAGTTAGGGTATGAATGGAAAGAGATGGCATGATGATGTCTCTTTGCCTCCAATAAAGATCAGTTAGCACAAATGCGTCTTTTTCTAATGTACCATAGATCAGATGTTCGCTGCAATGCCCACGACATGCGCAATGAGTTTGCGCACCTCGCCGTACCATAATCTCTTTTCCCCTTTTGACTCCCTGGAAAAGAAGAAGTATTCGGTATCTTGAAGACAGGCAAGATGCCAAATACCCGGATTGCAAAATCAAAAGGAAGGAACAGATCCACATGACGGAGCAGGTATCTCCACTTATCACTTTCTACAAACCAGGTTGGGAGAACTATCAACAAGCCTTGGTCCAAACCATCGCACCACTTTCATCTGAACAACTTGCCCTCTCTCTTGGACCACATCAGCGATCGATAGGCGAGCTTCTCGACCATATGGTCGGTGCGCGCTTCAGCTGGTTCCACCTCTGGATGGGTGAAGGAGATCCCAACCTTGACTGGAACGATGACGAGGACAATGACGAGCCAACCGTGTCCAGGACAGCTTCACTGGTCGCCATGTTTGAGAAGAGCTGGCACGTGGTCTCCTCTGCCCTGGACCGCTGGACTTCCGCTGATCTGGAGCAGCTTTTTTTACCTCCAGCCTCTCATCAGGCATGGCTACGGGATCAATGGTTAGAAGAAGAGCCTGCGCATACACGCCAGTGGATTGTCTGGCATGTCATGGAGCACGAGATCCATCACGGGGGCGAGCTTTCCCTGGCCCTCGGCACCCATGGGTTAGAAGGCTTCTATACCTGGTAAACATTCACAGCCTTGGTGCAGAGACACCAGAGCTGATCAGAAAAGCCATGGATTGCGCAACGAGCGGCAAAGGGATGGATGTCGTGGGCAAGGCGAGGGGTCTCTGGGAAGTGTAAGCCAAAAAACTGCGCTGCACTTATCCACTTTGCGGTTTGGAGGCTCCTTCTTTAACGCAAGGCCTTATTCTCCCAGTGCTCGTTTTTTTGTAGTAGGGCTTTTTTGTGAGGGGCATAAAACAAGGCTAGAAGCACTTTTATGATGATGCTTCTAGCCTTATGATTGGTCGGGGTGAGAGGATTTGAACTACTGGTCTATTGTTTTTGATAGTGCGTCTTTGTCTGTTATGAGCTTGTGTTTTTCGCTTATGATATGCCGATGGGTGCCATTCATTGAAGATATTTTTGGATGTTGCTACATCTGGCAACGCATAGAAGAGCCCTTGGATTGCTTTTTATCCAGGGGCTTTTTTCTTGTTTCAAAGATCAGCATTGTATGTTATACTTCGTGTAGTTGAGAAGGAAGGGGATCGCAATTATGCCAATCTTGGAAGACGAACTTGAAGCATTGAAACGAGCCTTGTCACTGCTACAGTCTCAGCATATCTCCGATATAGAGCAGCTTGGTCAACGGATTGATACCCTGCAACAACAAATTGACCAGCAGAGAAGGCGGACTTCTGGACTCGAACAGTCGATGCATCAGCGCTTTGATACCTTAGAAAAAGCCCTTGCTCAACAATTCTCTACGATTAACCAGGGCTTTGCACGAATGGATCAGCAATTTCAGCAGCAGACAAACGAACTGAAAGACAAATTTGGGACGAGTGATCAATTTGCTGGCATGACCTGGGGGGTCGTGAAAGAGCAGCAACGTGATATTCGGGAAATGAAGGAACGCTTTGACTCTCAGGATGAAAAGCTCAATTTGATTTTAGAACGCTTACCCAAACAATAATGATTGCTGTTCGTCTCCCACCTTCGCAATAGGTGCCCCACACGTTTTTGCACAGGAAACAAACCTCATCAGAATGTCGAGTTCGGGTTGGGCTTTTCGGCATTTGACTGTCTCACTTCACAGCCGATTATGAGATTGCTAGCTCATCTGAATACCGGAAAAAGGACATCTCTCTGATCCTGAAGTTCAAAGTCGGATACATTTTCATTAAAAAATACTTGACATCTCCTCACCTTCATGGTATTGTGTACTAATTAGTACACAATACCATGAAGGTGAGGAGGCCATGGGACGACCAAGTGATGCCAGAGAGCGACTGATCGCGGCTGCAAGAGAGGTGATTTACGCGCAAAGCTACGAAGCGGTGAGTGTGGATGAGTTATGCGCTGCTGCGAAGGTGAACAAGAGTAGTTTTTATCATTTTTTCTCTTCCAAGCGGGATCTCGTACTCGTGGCCCTTGAGAGCCAATGGCAGCGCATGGAAGAGACGTTCCTGAAACCCGCCTTCGCAGATCATCTCCGTCCGCAGGAGCAGATCATGCGTTTCTTCGAACTGGTGCGAGAGAGTCAGCAGGCTCAAAAGCAGAGAAGTGGGCATATCTACGGCTGCCCTATCGGCAATTTGACGTTGGAGATGAGCACTCTCGATGAGGTGATCCGTGAGCGCGCGGTGTGGATCTTCCGGCAATGGCTTGGCTATTTCGAGCGCATGCTGAGCGAGGCCAAAGAGCAGAGGATCGTCCCCGCGACCCTGGATATAGCTCTCACTGCACAGGCGTTGACGGCATACTTCGAGGGCGTACTCTTGCTCGCTAAAGGCCTCAATGATCCTGTGTTAATCCAGTCCTTGCGCATGGGCGTATTCTCTTTGATGCAGTATCAAGGCACACCCGCCGCCAGTTCAGTCTGATTTTTTTTGCTTTGATTGTGAACTACTTAGTACACAATGCCGGGGGGGTTCCCGGGGAAAGATTGAAACAAGATGAGTATTATCCATCGCGGAAACCCAGTGATGACGCTGGTCGTGACCTGTCTAGGATCGTTTATGGTGCTTCTAGATGCTTCGATTATCGTCACGGCCCTGCCAACGATCCAAAACACTTTCCACGCGAACCTATCGGATCTACAGTGGGTCGTGGACGCCTTCACCCTGCCCTTTGCTGCCCTGATGCTCACTGGTGGCACGCTTGGGGACCGCTTCGGGCGCAAGCGCTTCCTCTTGCTCGGGCTGGTGCTCTTTCTGCTCGGCTCAACGTTCTGCGGGTTGGCACCGACGCTGGGCTGGCTCCTTTTTGGTCGCGCAGTGCAAGGTGTGGGCGCAGCCGCGCTCGCCCCTGGAAGCCTCTCGGTGCTGGCGGCGGCTTTTCCCGATCCGCGCGAACGTGCGCAGGCCATTGGCATCTGGGCTGGTGTTTCTGGTTTAGGCCTTGCCATCGGACCCCTCGCTGGCGGCTGGCTGATCCAAATTGCGAGCTGGCCAGCGATCTTCTTCGTTAATCTGCCTGTTGGACTCCTGGCGCTGGCCCTGAGTGTGCCAGGGCTTTCTGAGTCACGCAACCCGAACGCCCGGCGCATTGACCTACCAGGCCAGGTACTCGTGACTGGCGTCCTCGTCTGCCTGGTCATGGCCCTGATCGAGGGTTCCACTGTCGGGTGGACCTCTCCCTTGATCCTGGGTCTCTTCATTGGCTCTGCAGTATGTCTTTCAACCTTTCTGCTGGTCGAAGCCCGGGTGCGCGAACCGATGGTTCCCTTGCGCCTGTTTGTGAACCGCGTGTTCTCGGTCGCCAATGTGGCCAGTGTCGTTCTTGGCTTTGCTATGATGGGGACGCTCTTTTTCCTGGTACAATTCCTGCAGAACGTTCAGGGGTACACCGCGTTTGAGGCCGGTCTGCGTACGCTGCCTGCCAGTGTGGGCATCTTCGTGGTCGCTCCATTTGTAGGGCGGCTCACCGCCCATCTTGGCCTGCGCCTGCCGATTATCCTGGGTAGCTTGCTTGGGGCGACCTCTTTATTCCTGATAGCAACGACTCTCCAGCCTGATACCAGCTATGCTACGCTCTGGTGGCAAGTTGCCCTCTTCGGCATTGGCTGTGGCTTCATGATGACTCCGCTAGCTGCCGCAGTGCTCTCTGCCACGCCTGCTGAGCGGGCAGGTCTGGGATCATCCATCCTGAATACCTGTCGGCAGGTCGGAATCACATTAGGGGTCGCTTTGCTGGGAGCCTTCGTCCTGCAACAATTTCCTGGCAACATTGCATTCCAACTCACACAAGCCGACGTTCCCGCTTCGGCGAGTGCAACGATTGCACAGAAGATCGCTGCTGCTGGCGCAGGTGCTAGCCAAGCTCCTCAACTGGGGCACCTGCCACTCTTTCCGACAGTCCTGCACCAGGCGATCAACCAGGCGTTCGTTGATACGTTGCATGGGGCGTTTCTCATTTCAGCCATCGGCCTGCTTGCTGCCGCTTTGCTGGTCGCGTTCTTGTTACGGCGGAAGCAGCCTGTCACGAGGACGAGCGGGGCACCGGCTGAGGTGGGCATTCTGACGGGAGTCATCGCCCAGCCCAATGAGTCGCCTCTGTAGCCTTGAGGAGCTTGATGGCATCAGACCATCAAGCTCCTCAAGACTTCGATATCCAATCCTCGTGTTGTGATGTGGTTTCAACAAAAGTGTGGCTCTTCCATCTGCAAAGGCTTCGATGTGAAGATGGGGATGTATCTTTATCCGTTCTGTGCTTGTGTTCTTTGCTTATGGTGTATTAATAGGTACCATTCATTGAAGATATTTTTGGATGTTGCTACACCGTTGCTACAGTTATAAATATTGGCTCTTATTTTTGTCCAGGCAGGATGTGTTTGTAAAATTCAGGATTGGCACGCCAAACGCATGCATGAAAGAGGTTAATGGCGAATACTCCAAGTGCTGCAAAGGCATACACAAGGACAGGATCACCATGCTGCATCCAGGTAAAATACCAAAAGATGCCGCCAATGAGAAACGCGCTCCATCCTTCAAGCAGATTGACCACAGCCGATTTTCCAAGAAGCGACGGGTGCTCCTGGCCAGTAATTCCTGTGATGAAATGAGGCAATCCGTTCCCCGAGTTGAGACCTGCCAAAAAAGCGAGAACAATTGTGATGAGCATACTCTTTTTTTCTCCTTGTACTGATGTCTTTGGATATCACAAAATCGTCTGTCATTCTCACGATTTCTGCGTTGTGATACAATCCTACCAGTGATTCTCTCCTAGAACCAGAAGTCAACATATTCTGGTATAACATCTACTAGGATAAGGAAGTAGAGCGATGAATGAAAAAGCCCGACGCGCAGAGTTGGCCCAGTTTTTGCGGACTCGTCGCGAGCGCATTTCCCCACAGCAGGTTGGATTGCCCCCGGGAACACGTCGCAGGACTCCAGGGCTGCGCAGAGAGGAGCTGGCACTCTTAGCAGGCGTTGGGGCAACCTGGTACACCTGGCTGGAACAAGGACGGGCGATTACCGTCTCAGGGCAAGTACTGGAAAGCTTAGCTCGCGTCTTACAGTTGGATGCCGATGAGCAAGCCCACCTTTTCATTCTTGCACGCCAACAACTCCCTGCAGACCCACTACCATTAACCCAGACCATTGATCCAGCACTCCAACTCATTCTCGATACGATGGGTATCTACCCTGCCCTGGTTTTGAGTCCCCGTTGGGATATCATTGCCTGGAATCAGGCGGCTTGCCGGATGTTTGCTGATTTCAGCACGATGACGACCCGCGAACGTCATATCCTCTGGTTTCTCTTTATCGATCCACGACACCGTGCAATGGCTGTGGATTGGGAAAGGGAAGCACTGCTCTTCCTTGCTCTCTTTCGCGCCAGTACCCAGCGCTATGTCGGAGAAGCCTGGTTGACCGAATTAGTTAACGATCTCAAGCAGGTGAGTCCAGCCTTTCGCGAGGGGTGGTCCCGTTATGATGTCCAGGGGGTCCAGACGGAGCACAAGCGCCTGATCCATCCTCTGGTGGGACTCCTGGTTCTGCAGGCAAAAACCTTCCAGGTTGCAGATCACCCAGATTTACAGATGATCGTCTACACGCCTGTCTCAGGAACGGATACAGCAGCCAAGTTAGCAGTTCTCTCCGAATCTCTGTCTGCAAAGTAACCACTCTTGATGCAACTTTCAAAAGAGCACACCATATCATCTCTGGGACAATTTAGTTTTCGAGAGTCCCTAAGAGGCTGTGTGCGAAGGCTTGAGAAGGCAGGTGACGCGAAAGGAACCTTCAGCGGCTCTCTGAAGGTGATAGAATCCAGCGAGAGGAGTGTGCAAGTAGAGCAAGGATGATGAAGGAGTGAGGAGGTCTGCGATGCGCCGACGAGAGTATCCAAGCGATGTGACCGACGAGGAATGGGTGATTCTAGAG
>DATAYF010000352.1:0-6100 GCA_036272735.1 Ktedonobacteraceae bacterium | reverse complement strand
GGAATGCAACCGATCCTGTCGGCCATCTCGCGCATGCAACCGCCGCTGGCGCTCGTGTTGGGCCGTGGGTCGTCAACTATCTGCTTGAATTGTCACGCTCCTGGAAGACAGCGTAAGCGAACCGCTTTTCGCCGTTTTTTTACTGTAATCAGGGATATAAAGGATCTGGAAAGTCCTTTATAAGCAAGGCAGGTCATCAAATGATCATTGACTGTGCCATTCTTGGCGGAGGACCGGCTGGGTTAAATGCGACGCTTGTCCTGGGCCGGGCGAAGAGAAGCGTCATGATCTTTGACGATAATCAGCCAAGAAATGCCGTCATGCAGGAGGCACATGGATTTTTGACACGAGACGGAGTCAAACCGCACGAGTTCAGAGCCATGGCGCACCAGGAAATCAGCAGGTATCCTTCCGTGAACATGCAGCCCGTGCGAGTCATTGGTCTTCGCCGTGCTGATAACGCTTTTGAAATCACCACCGAGAAAGGGTTTCGATTTTCTGCACAAACGGTTTTGCTTGCTACCGGTCTCAAAGAGATTCTTCCTACGATCGATGGTTTGCATGACTATTACGGGAAAAGCGTGTTTTCCTGCCCCTATTGCGACGGATGGGAGCTCAAAGATCGGCCCCTGGTCGTCATCTCAGAGAGGCCGCAAACGTTCCACCTGGTCAAAGTTGTCTGGAATTGGAGTCACGATCTGCTCGTCTGTACGAATGGCCGTCAGGTCCTCACGAAAGAACAGCACGACATGTTGCGCCAGAAAGGGATTGAGGTGGTGGAAGATCGGATTACTGCCCTTATTGGAAAGGGTGGGCAGCTTGAGCGGGTTGTGTTTGCCACGCAGGGAGCGCGCGCGCGTCGCGGCGGCTTTGTCGCCTCCCAGTTGCTTCAGGCTTCGCCTTTTGGCGAAGTACTCGGTTGCCAGATGAATGCCATGGGAGGAATCGTCACGGACCCCTTTGGAGAACGACGGTTCCAGGGGTGTATGCCGCTGGTGATGCCTTGATGGCTGTCCCGCATCAACTCATCATCGCAGCTGCCGGGAGAAGTTGGGCCGCTGCAGGCGTGAATACAGATTTAACCGAACGCGAATTTCTGTAACGGAGGAGAGGTGCCACATCACGGAAAAACAAGGACAGGAAGGGAAAAGCCAGGTGAGCGGGCTCCGTTGCACCTGATGACAGCGTGCGCTCCGCTCACCCCTGATTCTCCAAAACTGTCTCTCGTCTCTCTCCTGGATACCACTGGATCAACTGACGGTTCCAGATGAGGATGTTTCTTCAGCCGCAGCGCCACACGCGCGGGCATATCTGATCGATTGTATGATCGCGGGAATCATGATTGATCCCTCCGATCAAGTGGAAAATACCTGAGCATTCCATCCCTGGGAAGGGAGAATAGGAGGAAGAACATGAAATTGACATATCGATGGCAGGCTACGATGGTGATTGCATTGGGCCTGCTGATGGCTGTTCTTGATACGACAATTGTCAGTGTGGTGCTGCCGCAGATAGCGATTGCGTTCAAAACCGATTATGGCACGATTACCTGGGTTGGCACCGGGTATCTTCTAGTCAACGCGGCGATCATTCCGATTGTAGGCTATCTCAGTGATCGCGTTGGTGCGAAAACGCTTTTCCTCATCTCGTTGGCGATCTTTACTCTGGGATCTGCGCTCTGTGCGGTCGCGCCTAATCAGGACTGGCTGATCGCTTTCCGCATCTTCCAGGGACTCGGTGGTGGCGCGCTACAGCCGCTGGCGATGGCGATGATCTTCCGTCTGTTTGCCCCGAGCGAGCGAGCTGGCGCGATGACGATGCTGATGATCCCGTTGCTGCTTGGCCCGGCCTTTGGTCCCGCGCTCGGCGGCTGGCTGGCGACAAGCTTGAGCTGGAACGCGATCTTTCTGATTAACGTGCCTATCGGTGTTGCGGCCTTGGTCTTCTCGTCGCTCATCTTGAAAGGAAAAGCTGCCGAACGCGCGGAGAATGGCGACCAGGCCGAGCAGACCAGCACATTCGATCCGTTCGGTCTGGTCCTCTCGATGGCGGGCTTCGTGGCCTTTGTCTACGGCATCAGCGCAGCTGGCTTGAAAGGGTGGAACGACGCGACGGTCCTCAGTTTCCTGATCGGCGGTGGCGTGCTGCTCATCGCTTTCGTGATCGTCGAGTTGCGTGTCAAAGATCCGGTGATGGACCTACGTCTGTTCCGCCACTACAGCTTCACGATGGCGAACCTGTTGACATGGTTCACCACCGCGATCCTCATTGGCAGCCTGTTCCTTGTGCCGTTCTTTTTCGAGCAAGCGCAAAAGCTCTCCGCGCTCACCACTGGCGAAATTCTAATTTCGCAAGGTCTGGTGATGATCGTCGGGCTGGCGATTGGCGGCAAGCTCTATAACACGGTCGGGCCACGCATCCTCTCGGTCGTGGGTATCGCGATTGTGGCCGTCTCATTGGTTGGCTTTACCCATCTGACCGTGACCACAACCGGGGCAGATGTGCAGATCTGGCTGATCTTGAGCGGCATCGGCATGGGCCTGATCGCGCAACCGATGCAAACGCTGGCTGTCTCAGTTGTCAGCAACAAGCAGATGGCGACAGCCTCGTCGCTCATGAGTTCGACCAGGATGATCTCCGGTGCGGTTGGCGTGGCTGTTCTCACGACCTATCTGACGCAGCAAACAGCGGCTCACGCGAAGGATGCAGCCGCCGCCTGCATAACGCAGTTGGGCTTGCACGCTCAGACGCTCCAGCTCCACACCTGCATAGAGCAGCACGCGCTGACGATGGGGATGAACGATACCTTTCTGTTATCGCTCATCGGCGGCATCATCTGCGCGATCCTGGCCATCTTTCTTGGTCGCGACCACGCTCTCGAAGCCGCCAGGGCTGCCCGCAAGCGTGGAGAAAATGTTGAGGTAAATGCACCTGCTTCCATCGGCGACTAACGCCGATGGTGGAAATGGAACAAGGTTCTCCTTTCATCGAACAGGTACACGTGAACTATTGTGAAGCAAGGAAGGATACATCAGATATGAGCCATGAGAGTACCCATCGACACACAGCAGATCAAGACGATCCGCACAACCACAAGCATACAGGGACGTCAGCGTCTCTGAATCGCTCCGACCATTTTTTTGCGCCACTCGATAAACACATGGTCGCGTGGCTCCAGCTTGCGCCGGGTAGCCGAGTGCTGGATGCCGGGTGTGGTGGTGGCGGCATGACCCGGCTCCTGGCCCAGGCGGTCGGGTCAGGTGGTGAAGTGGTCGGGCTGGATGCCAACCCTCAATTGATCGAGTTGGACCGGAGCCACGTAAAAGAGACAGACGTGGCCGGACAGATACAATTTCAGGAGGGCGATGTGTTGCATCTGCCATTCGCGGATGGCACGTTTGATCTCGTCTGGTGTAGCCGCGTTGTTCACGGTCTGAGCGATCAAGTTGCTGGGGTACGCGAACTCGCACGAGTCGTACGGCCAGGAGGACGCGTCGTGCTGCGCGAGGGCGGACTGCCCACGCAGTTCCTCCCCTTTGACGTGGGCCTGGGCGATCCAGGCTTGGAGGGACGGCTAGGGGTTGCACACGCGCAGCAGTTCGCCAACTGGCGCCGTTCGCTGCCGAACGGGGTCGCCTACCCCTACGGCTGGAGCCACATGTTGCGTGAAGTCGGGTTGACAGAGGTGATGCCCAGGAGTTTTTTGCACGAGTTCGTTTCACCCCTTGAAGCGTCTCAAAAGGACTATTTAGAGGCCTGGTTGAGCGGCTACCTTCACAGTCCATGGTATAAGCAGCGGCTGGCGCCCCAGGATATCTCTACCCTCGAACAGTTGCTCGATCCAGCGAGCCCACAGTATGTTTTCGCCCGCGATGACTTGCATGGTATTGTGGTTGAAACCATTTATGTAGGCTCTCTCTCGGACGGAAGCCATGTGTGAGCTGTTTCGTGGCCACGACAATGACACTAGGGGTATGATGCAAATCCCAACAGTATTATGGCGAAAATCCCACAAGTATGCGGGTCGAGTAAACTATCTCGAAAGACTTGCTCACCAAGTGACCAGCACCCAGATTCGTGGAGTCCAGAAGCGTGAAGGAAGTGACGAACGGGGGCACCTACATACGGAGCGACGATCATTGGTAACTTGGGGATGACCTTCACCGCGAGAGCGTCATGGTTACAGAGGAGCGCTTCGCCGTGAGGCTGGGAGAGCCAACCTCACGGCGAAGCGCTCCAGAAGTGGGTTTCAGGACCGCGGGTTTGCTCAGATGAGCAAGGAGATCTGTGTGAATGGAACAATCCATTCTGGAGAGCCTTGGGGCATGGAAAGCATGCCCGGCCTGGGTTCGGGAAGGGGCGGTTAGAAACGTGATAACCACAGATGATGTAAATAACACGCGCTGGCCGCCTACTTCATCTTTCTCGTCAAAATGGCACTGACAGGCCACTATGAACAAATCTTGTTCATACTCTTCCTCTTAACCGGCTTATCAAGGCTGTTGAGTGCTTAATCATCGGCGGGCCTAATAGGCCCTTTCAGAAGCAAAAATCGCTCGTTGCCCTCGTGCGTGTGCTTCTTGGCATACCAGTTGAATTGCTGAGCACGCAAAGTGTGGAAGATCCAAGAAATAGGATAGCATACCGTCCTAGAGTTGCTTCCACTTGAGACCAGAAGAAGTGTGCTCTACACGACCAATGCCGGCAATATGAGCAGCGGCGAGCAGGGCTTGTTCATCCAAAGCCGCCTGTATGAGCGCCTGGCGACTGCTCAAATTGGTGTTGAAATCTGCCCATGAGGTCATCCAATCTGGATGTTCGACCTCCACTGGATCATGATAAAGGTCACCCAGACAGTAAAGTGTCTGCCCCTGTGAGTGGATACGCACAATCTGGTGACCAGCAGACTCGCCAGGAGCCGGGATGATTTGGATACCAGGGACAAGTTCGCGCTCCCCCTCGACCAGCTCCAGCAACCTCCTCTGGTACAATACACCAAGCGTGCTCCCATCCTGGGAATGGAGTTCCTGGAGCGCTTTCTGCATTTCGGACTGCTCCCAGTCAGCTCGTCCGAGAAAGCACCTGGCAAGGGGGAAGCAGGGGACCATCTGCCCATCGCACTCAGTCGTGGTACCCGAATAATGATCAAAATGGGCATGGGTAATGACGAGGTGCGTGATGTCTTCGGACCGTACTCCTTGCTCGCCCAATTGAGTAACCAGGCCTGGCGGTGGCTGATAGCCCGGCAGGAAGTAGGGTGAAGATGGTGGGAAAGAGCGCGTGTAGTTGCACGCATCAATCAAGACCGACGCCCCGGGAAGGGCGATATGAAAACACTGTGTGGGAAAGCGTGCTGGTTGCTCAAGCCGTGCTGCGATAGCAGCATCCTGCTTATCCTCTGGAATGACCAGCTCATCGGACAGGCGAAACTCGATATCGCCGACATTCATGACAGACACGGTCGCGATACCAACTTCAATCCTGCGCGTGTGATGACTCATGTTCTTTGCCTTTCTCGCTAGACTTTCTGACATCACCCCTTAGGAGATTATTGCTACAGCTCTCCTCGTGGGTATTCTATGCCAGAGCGAACGTGGTCGTAAAGAGCAATCATTCTATTCTGAGGCTTTACACACAACTCGGCATGGTGTCTCTTTTTCTTTGGCATCTGGTACTCAACCATGAAAATGCAAACGTATATAACGTATATAGCGAAGCGCTTCGAACACTCGCAGCACAGGCCTGGGTGCAGAAAAAGCCGCTCAGGACACGAGCCATGTTCACGTCGACGAGTGGCTCTTGACATCCTCCCCACGGCTCAAGCCGGGGGATTCCTAGAATCGCTTCTAGGGTTTCCTGCTTCGCGGAGTCTTGCCCGGTTTGGTTTTCACCGCACCAGGTCTTACGGACTCTCCACAGGCAAGCACGGCAAGCCCTGCCGCTACAATGTTTTTTGCAGCATTCATGTCACGATCATGAGCAACCCCACATTCGGGGCACGTCCAGTTCCGAACATCAAGGGAAAGCGAGTCGAGAAGATGTCCACAATCAAAGCAACGTTTGGAGGACGGATACCAGCGGTCAATCTTGACCACGGTAC
>DATAYF010000351.1:0-6504 GCA_036272735.1 Ktedonobacteraceae bacterium | reverse complement strand
ACTAAACCATGTTGCCACCATGTCCCATGCTTGTTTCCAATCTCGCACAGAGAGGTCATGAGGAGAATCGGGATACTCGATAGAGCGCAGCCGTTCAGGAGCTTGCGCATAGTACGGCATCAATCGCTGGTGCAGCGTGCGTGCAAATGCGGGGAGCACATTGGAGTCTTTACCAGCCACTTGAGAGAGCAAAGCCGTAGAGAGGTCGTGCTATTGCGAGTTGAGGATGTGCATGAAACGTACATTTCTGTTTTTGGCAAGGGTCGAAAAGAACGCCAGATAGGTATTCATCCTTAGATAAGTAACCTTTTATGGAAGTATGTGCATAAGTATCGTCACCCGCTTCATGCTGATGAATCTGCTTTGTTCCTTTCGATGAGTAGCAATCGTTTGGGTTTGCCGCTTGGTCGGGGTGGTATGCATGCGCTCATCAGGCGACTGAAAGCGGAGACAGGTATTGATGAGGTTCGTTTATCTGCTCACACGTTCCGGCATACGTTTGCCTGTATGTACCTTGATGAAGGGGGTGATCTGTTTAGCTTTTCGCGTGAATTGGAGCATACGAGAATAGCGACGACGGAAAGATATCTGAAGAGCTTTACAAGTAGAAACGCTATGATGCAGCATAATGACCATGCGCCGGTTAATCGTATTAAATTACGCTCTCAGCGAAAAGGGAAGAAGCCATTCGGAAAGTCAAAGGAGTGAAGTATAGCACATGTAACGGTTTTTGAAGTGCTATACTGGCGGGAAGAAAGTAGTCTAAAATGAGCCATTGAGGAGGTAAAAACCTTGATGGCTATTCGTGCTGGGCTGGCTTCTGGTGCGGATTGGTTGGATAGGGGGTGACAAACGATCTTATTGGGGTTTTGAGGTGGGATGTGATATAATTAAAGCATATGGGCGATCCTTGTGGTCGCCCAATTGTTTGATTTCGAGGAGGTTCTTTTGGCTAAGCAATATAGTTCCGCACCAGCACAGGTGATTGACCCCAACAAGAAGTACACGGCAGTCATGCATACTGCCAAAGGGGATATCTCTATAGACTTGTTTGCCGCGCAGGCCCCTGTCACCGTCAATAACTTCGTCTTCCTGGCCCACGAAGGCTTCTATAACAACACAACCTTCCATCGCGTTATGGGTGGCTTTATGGCTCAGGGGGGTGATCCCACTGGCACCGGCACGGGTGGTCCTGGCTATAAATTTAACGACGAGCCCGGTGCGCTATCGCTGAAGCACGATAGCGAGGGCATACTTTCGATGGCGAATGCTGGCAAGAATACTAATGGTTCGCAGTTCTTCATCACTTATGGGCCGCAACCACACCTGAACGGGAAGCATGGCGTCTTTGGAAAAGTCTCAAAGGGTTTGGACGTGCTCCGTTCTATCCGTGAGCGTGATCCGCAGCGTGATCGCCAACCCGGCGACGCTCTGATCTCCGTTGACATTCTCGAAGCATAATTGGTTACTATACGTATGAGGAGGGATGGATTGACAATCCATCCCTCCTCATACGTATGTATGACCCCTTTGCGCGCTGTTATTCGTGTACAAAAAAGAACATGTATTTGGAATGAATGGAGTGTGCACGCAATGAGCGCTAACGTAGATACCGTGAAAACCTTTATCACCGCTTTGCAATCGGGTGATATGACCCTGGCGGCACAGACCTGCGCGCCCGAACTGGTGGTTAGTGGTTTGATGACACGGCCGTTGGGCAAGAACGAGTTTTTTGCTGTACAGAGCGAACTGCTAGCGGCCATGCCAGATTTTTCCTATAACTTGAGCGCAGTGCACCAGGATCACGCAGATATCCATGCTCTGATACACATTTCTGGCACCCATACCCAAAGTTTGTCACTTCCATCGTTAGGGCTACGCCCCATACCACCTACTGGCCTGGCTATCGATCTGCCACAGGTAGAGACGCTTTTCCAGGTCGAGAACGAACAGGTACTGGCTATGGAGATGGACCAGGAGGCAGGTGGTGGCCTGGTCGGCTTATTACAACAGGTGGGTGCAGAACTACCACTGGAGCCGCGTAGGCGCGTCATGCCGGACCCCGCTTATCCTGAGCAGGAACCCGGCCCTATGGATATCGACCTCTAAAGAAACTCCACCTTTGTGATATGCAAAAACGATGGACCCTTACGTGTCCATCGTTTTTGCATATCACATCTTCTCTACATATTTCGCTGGGCGGCGCGGCGTGTGTATTTTCTCAGGCCACCATCAGCGCCCCATAGTCCTATCAGTCCACCAATGAACACTGTCAATCGGATATTGAACGTGTATTTTGTCCATGACCAGCACCCCATAGTCCTATCAGTCCACCAACGAACAGGTAGACGAGTAGGAAGATGAGCGAAATGATGATGCCACCAGAAAACGTTGCCGTGGTAGTGGATGCCTGAGAAGCCAGCTTACCCGGATAATTGGGGATCCAATTCGTCACGAAGCCACCGAGAAATATGACGACTCCGGCGGCGGCTCCAGCATAGAAACCAAGTTGCCTCCTGGTGCTATGACCAGTAATGAAACCAAGTTGCCTCCTGGTGCTATGACCAGTAATGAAACCTGCGAAGTAACAAACAAGCAAGCTGATGACGATACCGATACAGGTCAGGCCAAGCTCAATATAGTCTAAACTTAGCGGAGCTTTTGTGCCTTGCTGGGCGACCTGTTGGTACGTTGAGCTGTTCGCCAATGTGATACCGATACTCACCAATGCCCCCACGATACCAGCGACGATGCCTATGGTGATTGCACGGGCTGGTCCACCGCTCGCTGGCGCTGCTGGTGCAGGTTCGGCACTGATTTGGCTTTCTTCATGTTCGTTGTATGGGTTTTGCTCTCTATCGTCGTCGGCTTGACGCCTGGGATACTGCTGCTCTGGGTCTTGCATAACGTCGTATTTCCTCTAGTGCGCGGATGAAATTTGTGTATAGGTTGATGGGTAGGTATTAATAAATTCCCAGTCGGAGATCGGCCAATACACCACCACTGTTTTCCCGACGATGTTGTTCATGGGAACAAATCCCCACGAGCGCGAATCATCGCTCTTAGGACGATTATCACCCATCACAAAGTAATCATTTTTGGGTACGGTCCACTTTTGAGCGGTCAGGTTCGCGGGCGCGCTAATATAAGCTGACTCGTTGAGCTTCACACCATTGACCCAGACCTGGCTAAAGTTGGTCTGGATGGTATCTCCGGGTAGGCCAATAATCCGTTTGATAAAATCTTGCCTCGGGTCCACCGGGTAGTGAAAAACGATCACATCTCCTCGCTGCGGCTGGTGAAAGAGATACGCGGTCTTATTGACGACGACAAGCTCTTGCGAATTCAAGCCTGGCTCCATGCTTACACCGTCGATGTGGTAACTTTGAATGATGAAATGTATGACCAGGAAGATACAAACAGTGAGTACAAGGACTTCTACGATTTCCCTGACTAGATATGAGCGTTTCTTCAACTGTTAACCTCGTCTAAAAATTCTCTGCTGTGTATGGTTGTGTTGTTTTGTATTATAGCTGATAACCTCCCTATGCTACCATGTTTTCGCCCCAAAAGGGTAGGATTTGGCTGGTGATATGGATTGCCGATCGCAGCCAACAATCCATATCACCACCTAAATGGGAGTTTAAGGGAATTTCTAAAAAGTCTTTTCGGTAATCCATCTTCGATACAATGGCGTAGTCTATTATGTGAGAGGCATTGAGGCCTGTTGATTTAACCTACGCGCCTTCTATCCCCTGCGTTCACGCAGGGGATAGAAGGCGCAATAGGGACATACTTGGCATGACACCGATATAGTGCCATAATGATGCTATGGATAAGCAACAAGAACATCGACTATCGATCCGTTTTCCTCATCCTGTTTGGGAGCAATTAGTCGAACTTGCGCAGGATGAAGAACGATCTATCAATTGGGAAGTGATACAGGCTGTACGAGAACGCATTGCTCGTCACAAGGAAGGTAGGAAGCCACGTGGGCATAAAGACGTATAAATATCGCCTGTGTCCTACTCACAAGCAAGCCACTACCTTGCAGTAGACTCTTGACCACTTGCGAGAATTGTACAATGCAGCATTGCAAGAGCGCCGAGACGCTTATCGCATGTGTGGCAAACGCATCACCTATTATGATCAGCAAAACCAACTGCCTGAGATCAAAGAGCTACGAGAGGAGTTGCAGAATATTCATTCTCAGGTCTTACAAGATACGTTCTCAGGTCTTACAAGATACGTTGCATCGGGTGGATTTGGCATTCAAGGCACTCTTTCGACGTGTCAAGAACGGTGAGAAACCAGGATACCCACGGTTTCAAGGACGGGAACGTTTTGATAGTTTTACCTATTCACAAGCAGGTTTCTCACGAACTCACGATAACCGGATAACGCTCTCTAAGATTGGTAGTGTCAAAATCAAGCTGCATCGTCTAGTGCAGGGCAAAGTCAAGACCTGCACTATCAAGCGAGAAGGCGAGCACTGGTACGTGTGTCTATCCTGTGAGGTCGAAGCATGTCCAAGACTCCCATATATTGATGATGTTATCGGCATTGATTTAGGTGTGTCCAAGCTCGCCACCTTATCTACTGGTGATGTGATCGAGAACCCACGACATTACCGTAAAGCAGAGAAGAAGCTAAATGCTTCCAGGTAAAACATGCGGAGATATGATACAATCGGAAGGAAAAATGTGGAAGTTTGAAAAAAGGAAGATGCATTGACCGCTCCCATAACTCTCTCACCATTAGACGAACAAACGCTGACCAACCTCCGCCGTCGCTATGAAGAAGCCAGCGATGCTGAAACGCGCACGCGCTACCAGATGCTCTTGCTCTCGCTACAAGGCCAAAGATCGAGCCAGATTGCCCAAATCGTTCTGCGAAGCCAGGACACGGTGGTACGTGTCCTCAAACAGTCCTTAACGGGCGGGTTGGATACCGTCCCCCGACGAACTGCTCCAGGTCGAGAGCGAACAGTCACGGTTGCCTGGGAAGCTGAACTGGTGCGAATCATCGAGTTGGACCCCCATGAGGTAGGAGAAGAGACAGCGAACTGGACTACGGAGAGACTCGCCGCGTACTTAGGCAAGCAAACAGGCATTCAGGTCACAGAGGAGACGGTTCGGGTCTACTTACATGCCCATGATTACGTCTGCAAACGTCCAACCTGGACACTCAGGCGCAAGGCCGAAGAGAAAGCAGACTACGTGGGAAACGCCTGCGGGTAGAGGTGCTCTTAGCCGGTGCCCCAGCCCCCACACCTCTACCCGTTCATGATCTGGTCGAGGCTGATCTGTGGGATCAGCTTCCCGCCGACCTGCCAGAACTGCTTGCACTCATGCCACGCGCTGACCTCTATCTGCAAGATGAGATGCAGGTGGCCTTTCATCCGACACTCACACGCATGTGGTCTCGGAAAGGACGGCGCGGGCAGCGTTTGGTTGAAGCACCTGGGGATAATCGCAAGGTCTACGGCTTTGGCTTGGTGGACTGGCGTGATGGCTGGTTCGATGGCAGAGTCGCTCCAGGACGCACCGCTGACGTGTTCTGCGAGCAAGTGCGGGCCGCTGTGACTCGTTCCAAGCAGCGCGGGCGGGTTGCCATCGTGATTGCCGACAATCTCAGGACCCACACTCCGGCAGGCTCCTTGCTTGTGCGCAGCATGCTCACCGAACTGCAAGAGCATTTGCACCTGGTATATACGCCTGCTTATGATCCTGACGCTAACCGCATTGAATGGCTTTGGCGCATCTCGCGACGGGTAGTGACCCACAATCATCAGCGTATGGATTTCGCGTCGTTGCTCTCTGATGCCAGGGCCCACTTGGATATGCTCGCTAGAACCCCTGACGACTTGCTTCGTCACATTGGTAGCCCTTTTGCACCGGCCAAGCGACCAGATCGGTCACAAGCGAATGCTGCGTGATCAACGTACTATTGATCTATCTCTCTCAAAATCCTGGTATTCCTGATGAATTGGAGAGACAGGCTTACTCTATAAGATACGGAGACCTCTCTTTCATACCAAACATTTAAGAACAAAGGTCGCCCGTTGTCCTTCCTTTGCAGGGACCATTTTCCTTCTTGAAAGGACATTGCCCTTGCGAGTGTCAGGCCCCCAAATAACAGCATTTTTCGCGTAAGGTATCGCACCTTTTTCATGACTGGTACGTAGAAAAGGGAGGACGATATGACTGAAAATAAGAGAGATACACCACATACACACGACAATCAATTGCCTGCTGATGACGGGAATATGACTATTAGCCACGCGGCTTTGCTCGCGGATATGGAGCAGGTCTTCACGGAAGCGCGTCCGCGTCTGCTGCGGCTGGCACATTTGAACGGCATGTCGCCCGACATCGCCGATGATGTCGTGCAAGAAACGATGATGGAAGCATGGCGACATGTCGAGAATCTGCGCGACCCGCAGCGTTTCAATGCATGGCTCGACGGCATCTGTCGCAACGTCTGTCGTCGCTACAAAACGCC
>DATAYF010000350.1:0-5264 GCA_036272735.1 Ktedonobacteraceae bacterium | reverse complement strand
GCAACATGCTACCAGCCGGTGTACGCACCATCGTGGTCGACATTAATCCAGCCGTGGTCACAAAGCTTTCAGATAGAGGCAGCTTCCAGGCGGCAGGCCTCGTCACCGACGCGGAACTCTTCTTGCGCGAACTTGTCGAAGCCCTTTCGGAGTAAAGGTGCGTATAGATACAGCAAAATGCCACATGCATCATAAAAAATGGAATACTTTTATGAAACCCCGCCACGATCCTGGCAACAACTACGTGCAGTACAGTTTGCCAAAAAATCTGTCGTGTCAGCTCTGTTTATAAAAGGCTGACAAGATCATCGCGCAGAACGTTCAACCTATCGAGCCAGGAGTCCCCGGCGTTCACGCCTGGGGAAGAATGGCGAGTTCTTATGGAGAGTCTGGGTTGGGGAGGAGAGATTCATTCACAGATCTTACCCTTGAAAAATTCTGTGAGCCATTAACAGGTTCTGTCGTCTTTGGCACGTGTTTCGCTCTTTTTCTGGTATGGTAGCGGCTCCTCTCACCTCAAGAAGGAACAGCGCTTCATCCCCCGCTTGCAAAGACGGGGGCTTTCGCGCTCGGCGTTCTGTAAAATACCTGATCTGAGGAGACAATTCGATAGACGGAGGTGTAGGTGCCTCCAGAAGCTGGTTCGATGGATAAGAGGCGAGAGGAGAAAAGCGGTTGTATGACGGCGGTAATGCGCTGTACGTCTAGGGGGTTGTTCAGACATGATCTGGCTTCTCCCTTTCTTTTTTTCGATGTTCTGCTGGGGGACTGGATCAAAAGCCTTTATTGCATTACCTTACACAATTTTGCTCATCCAGACAATGCATTGTTTCGTTTGCGGTGGTGGCTGGTCAGTCTCGTTTGAAGAATAGGCATTGTTTTCAGGTGTTGGGTTAGTTGGCCAGCAGGGCGCGTTGCGCACAATAAATTGGCGTGCCCGCGGTCAATCGAGGACTACAGGGATGGTGCGCTTTTGCGCGCGAGATGCCTGCGAGCCTTGGCACGATTACCACAGCTTTTCATGTTGCACCAGCGACGGGTCTGGTTTTTGCTGCTATCTAGAAACAACCAGCTACAATCCTCGGCAGCGCAGACACGCAGCATATGAAGATCTGGCGAGGTGAGAAGATCAGCGGCGGAGCGCACGGTCGGCCAGAGCACATAGTCCAGCGCATGAGGGGAAAAGGTCCAGTCCCAGGCAAAGTGGGTAGTATCTTGCACCAGGCGAGATTGCGAGAGCGTTTGCGCGAGTTCGTTATTCAATAGCGCGATATCGGAGGCAGCCGGAGAGGCGGATTGAGCCAGCGCTGTAAAGACACGGTACATTGCTTCACGCATGCTAATCGCTCGTTGCAGCACAGCATCAGCCGCTTGAGGATATTGCTCTGCCTGCACGAGCAATTGCTCTGTCTGTTCGGTATTAATACTGTTTGTTTGCTGCCCCCACGCCATGAGATGCTGATACGACTGCAAAAGCTCCCGCGACACGGGATACAAACGATTCTCCAGGGTATTCACAAAATCGAGACATAAACAGCCAGCGGACACATCAAACGTGCCTGGCTGACCACTCATCGTACTTTCTTTAACCATCGCTCCCTCCATCCTTATTCTATCATAACCATAAATAACCCTCAAAACTTCCTTGACTAGTTAGCTTTAAGCTGGTACAATTTAACCAGTAAATATGTTTTCAGTGGTTAGTTTAAAATGTTTGCGGCGGGTATGGGCTTACAAGCTGGGCATTTCCCTGGTACAATGGAGGCAGAGCTTCGCGCGTTTTGGTAAGCCCAGCCATGTCCGCTCTCCGTAACCACTGTTACGCATCTATGGTAGTAAGTAAACGTATATAGTCAGCAGGTTACCCAAAAAGAGGTTCATCATGGAATGGCTTATCATTCTCGCACTTTTCATAGTATTGGATATAGTGGCGTTACGCTGGGGCAAGGACAGCCGCGACAAGAGCAGTGGCGCAATATGGGAGCGATGCGGCAACGCTCATAGCCTGGATGGCGCATCGTCCCATCATCTCTAAAAACTACTGTTGATAGCAACGAGACCGCAAGGAGAAACATGCACGAGGAGAACCGCGTTCCCGCCGTGGAGGCCGCGCCACAACCAGAAATCGTCATATATGAGCAGGAGCAGCGCCCACTATCATTCTGGCGTCGTATCAGCGTGGATGCGCTGCTGGTCTTCGTTTCGCTGATCTGGGGCAGCACATTTCTGGTGGTGCAGGATTCGATTCGCGTGACGAAGCCGTTCACTTTCCTGGCGATTCGCTTCGGCATTGGCGCGCTGGTGCTGGCGCTGGTCTTCCACAAACGCCTGCGCCGCATCACACGAGCGGATGTCAGCGCGGGTTTAACCATCGGCCTGTTTCTCTTCGCGGCCTACGCGCTGCAAACAGTTGGGCTACAATACACCACCACCAGCATGGCAGGTTTCCTCACCGGACTCTACGTGCCCTTCGTACCCTTGCTCTCCATACTCATCTTGCGACAAAAACCAACGCTGGGCGCAACGATTGGTATTGTCTTCTCGTTAGTCGGGCTAGCGCTGCTCTCGCTCAATGGCCACCTGAGCGTAAACCTGGGCATTGGAGAACTCTTAGTGCTCGGTTGTTCGGTTGCCAACGCGCTACACGTCGTCTCAGTGAGTAAGTTTGCGCCCAAACTTGACGCCATCAACCTCGCCATCATTCAGATTGCATTCACCGCCCTGCTCAGCGCGTTGTGCATGCCCATCACCCGCGAACCTCTGGTCATGCCGCCGCTGCCCGTGTGGGGGTCCGCGCTCTTCCTCGGCATCGCCGCCACCGCCTTCGCTCTGCTGGTAGTGAACAGGGTGCAACAATTTGTGAGCAGCACCCGCGCCACGCTGATCTACGCCCTGGAGCCGGTATGGGCCGCGATCTTCGGCTTTTTCGCAGGCGAACGGCTGGGTACCCTGGCCTGGATCGGCTGCACCTGCATCCTGCTAGCAATGATTATAGGTGGCCTCCCCATCACTCTGCCACGATCAAGAAAAAGATTTAATCCATAAAGGAACGTTGATGGTTTCGCGAAACCATCAACGTTCCTTTATGGATTAAATACACTACATACCCGGCTCCTCGGCAAGCCGGGCGGCACGCTCAGACAAACGTTGCAGCGCGGCACGTAGTTCGGGTGGCTCGTGAATGGTGAAGGGACAATTCAGCCCCAGCAGTTTATAGGCGATCCAATCCAGGTCTGCGGCATAACCACGAAAACTGACGCCACCGGGCACAGCTTCGAGCACGGCTACCGTAGGGTGAATGCAATCCTGAACATGCTCCAGCGTCGTCTCAAGCACCACGTCCACAAAACTTCCTATCGGCGTGCTGGCAACCGAACGAGCGGCAAAAGCGGCACAATCAAAATTTTCAGGAGGTTCGAAGAAAGCATCCAGCAGCCTGACATGCGCAATACGGTCGAGACGAAAGGTACGCAAATCGCGACGCAGGTGGCAATAGCCCACGACGTACCAGTAGCCATCCCGGCAGACCAGCCCATAGGGGTCGAGTGCCCGCTCGGTCGCGCTCCCCTGCCAGTTTTGATACCCCATCCAGACCTGTTGCTTTTGCAGCCGCGCCATGCACAACGTGACCACGACCTCGCTGGCGGGAGCCACCTTGGCGGCCTCAAAGTGCAGCGCCAACACCTGCTGCACCGCGCGCACCTGCTCTTGCAATGCCAGCGGCAGGACACGTTCGATCTTCGCCAGCGCCCCCTCGACGGCGGGAGCAGCCACGGCCAGGCCGATCTTACGAGCGGCAATCAGGCCAATCGTAAGCGCAAAAGCCTCGTCGTCGTTAAACATCAGGGGCGGCAACTTGAACCCTGGGCGCAGGCGATAGTACCCATAGCGTCCGCGCCCGGCCTCAACGGGGATGCCGAGGTCTTGCAACATCGTAATATAGCGACGCACGGTGCGCGTATCGACCTCCAAACGTGCCGCCAGTTCGGGACCACTCAAGCGTTGCTGCGATTGTAGCAATTCGAGCACCGTCAATACGCGCGTCGTCGGGAAATACACAATGTTGCCCCTTTCAAATACATCACGTCCAAACAGGACTGATTATATCCGCATTTCCACATATAAGCAAGTTATAAGTGAACTAGCCTCACGAGCCCGACCAAGCAAACAAACAAAAATAGCCCGAAGCTCGGCTATGCCGAGCTTCGAGCTTAAAATTAACGTTGCCTTGTTATAAGAAGCAAAAAGCTACATTATTTAGGATTTTACACACCATTGGTGATACGATACTCGCTTGCTTCTTGACTATGTACTGGGCAGCATGTATATTTGCTACTACGAATGCATAAGCGAAGGAGCGCAACTCACCATGCCGATTTTGTTTCAAAGTCGCCTGGGCACAGGCGAAGCTGACAGGAAGCTGAGAAAGATCTACCGCCTCCACCACGCCCTCTGGACTCTCTACTATGCTCTTTTATTCGCTGGCTTTGGTTTTGGCATAGCCATCTTAGTAGCCGTAACTGGCAATCTCATCTTTGCTTGTATCATCGCCGTTATCACTATTGGAGTACTGGTCGCGTTTTTTAAGAGACAAGTGCCTCGGAGGAGACGCAGATAGCGCCAGAGATCCAGCTGGTATTTTCTCTTATCACTTACCTGTAAATTTGGGAAATAAGCTGGTGATTTCTTTGCAATTACCGGTACTTTGTTGACGAGGGTCAAGCAGAGCTGTAGAGAGCGAGGGCCTGCCCCCGCTCAAGCCATTGAAGGAGGCGTTGCACGGCAGGAGGCGGGGGCCGTGAGGACCAGCCGCTCCAATAACGCCGCAGCATGATCCAGGGCTCGAGCCATCCTCGGACCGCTCGCAGGGCCGCCGGCCAGGACACGTGTGGACGCATCTCTTGTGCCTTGCTGATTTTTTTCCCCCGTTTCCGCTGTCTCAGCAGAGGCACTGGTGGGTGGAGTGGTTGATGACTCAGGCTGCTCAGCGATCACTTGTGTCGCGCAAGAGGTTGGGTGGCTGAGATGGTACCAGCAAAAAGAGAACGCGCAGCAGACCACTTGCCAATGCCGGCGGATCGCTTTGTCGCTTCTCACCTGATAGTGCGACCAACCCAGGGCATGTTTGACGTGTTTGTAGCTCTGTTCAATCCACATGCGTAACCCATAGAGCCTCATCACTTCTTCCAGACTGGCTGCAGGGAAGAGGGATTCCGTTTCAAGGCGCTCTGCCCAGGCAGGCAGATTTGTCACCAGGTATGAGG
>DATAYF010000349.1:0-5532 GCA_036272735.1 Ktedonobacteraceae bacterium | reverse complement strand
GAGCAGGATACCCCTCACCTCATTACTGATGTGGAAACGGCTCCAGCGACCGAGGGAGATCGTAGCGCTCTTCCCCGCATTCATGATGTTCTTGCTAAGCGGGAATTGCTGCCTGGCGAACATGTTGTCGATACCACCTATGGGTCTGCCGATTTGCGGCACGCCAGTCAAGCAGAATATGGTGTGGAACTGGTCTGCCCAGTGCATCCTGACATGAGTTGGCAGTCTCAGCAGCAGGGTGCATTTCAGTTGAGCGATTTCCAGATTGATTGGGAGGCGCAGCAGGTTGTTTGTCCCCTGGGGAAGGTCAGCCGCCATTGGAAGTCAGAGTGTGGGCCACGTGACAAGCCAACTATTCAGATCCAATTTCACAAAGTGGACTGCCTAGTGCAGGTTCCAGAGACCTATTGTGCAATGGGATCAGCATCCCTGTGCTCAACGAGGATGAGGAACGGTCTCTCTTACACACCAGGTCTCCTGAGATTGCACTAGCATGCTCTGCTCGCGCTCAATGTACACGTAGTACGAGAGGCATGCGCGAACGCACGCTCCATCCGCGTGAGGCGCATCTAGCTATTGCCGCCGCACGGCTTCAGCAAGGGCTGCCAGATTTCAAAGAGCGCTATGACAAGCGCGCAGGAATAGCAGGCACGATTGCTCAAACGGTGTGTGCCCTAGATATGCGCCGTTCTCGCTACATCGGACTCGCCAAAACGCACTTGCAGCATGTCCTCACTGCTACTGCGATCAATCTGATACGAGTTGGTGCCTGGCTGGAAGAGATCCCATTCGCGAAAACGAGGTGTTCACCCTTCGCGGCTCTGCGTGCAGCGTAGGTAACGCGTTCAAAAGGGTGAGCAGAGAGCAATTCGCCAACAGCATCCCTCCTGGGCCTACCTCAACTCGCTAGAGAATGAAGCGCCATTCTCTTCTTGCTGAGATGCTTTCACCAAGATTGAGCCAGTTGCACATGACACCTCAAAATCCGTCGAAATTGAACCCAATTTACCACCAGATCCATTTCATCTGAAAAATGTCAATCTCTCACCTACGTAAGTACATGTGAGGATGAAAGGAACGGCTCCGGGCGGCTCTCCAACTGGCGTTGGAGAAAAGCCAGCTTGTCGGGATTCACCAGGGTATGCAGTCCAACGATGACATTGTCACGGATATCGAGCGTCTGTACCCAGTTGAGATGCCCGTCGCTCCAGGATAAAATCGCGGGCGCGCCATTGATCTCGTCTATAAAAAGCACGTTGTCCGCGGGCACCCGGCGAATCAAGGAGATAAAGCGCTTGGCAACCAGTTCCTGGCCAGAAATAGGATAGAGGCTCGCGCGAGCTTTGCCTCCACCATCGGCCCAGGCCGTTACATCGCTGGCCAGCAGTTTGGTCAGAGTGGCGAGGTTCCCCGATTTACAGGCCGCCACAAAGGACTCGGTGAGCTGGCGCTGATTGGCGGGCGAGACCGAGACGCGGTGGCGTTTCTCCGCGATATGGCTTTTCGCGCGATGAAAGAGCTGGCGACAATGCTCCGTGGTTTTCTCGATGATCTCGGCAATCTCTGCGAACGAATAATCAAACGCCTCATGCAGGAGGAAAACCGCGCGTTCCGGTGGCGTCAGGGTCTCCAGGAGAACGAGAAAGGCGATAGAAATGGATTCTTGCTGCTCATACTTCTCTTCGGGAGATTCACCTTCGGGTAGAGAAGTGAGGACAGGCTCAGGAAGCCAGATCCCAATATATTCTTCACGCTGAGCGTGGGCGGATTTCAAATAGTTCAGGCTGAGATTAGTGACAATCGTGGTGAGGTAGGACTTTGGCGATTGAATGGCGGCTTGATCCGCCTGTTGATAACGCAGGTAAGCATCCTGAACAATATCTTCGGCCTGACTGGCATATCCGGTCATGCGGTAGGCGATTGAGAAGAGCAGGGGTTGATAGGTTTGAATTTGATCCATAGGGTCTTGTGAAATGGCTCCTTCAAATAGTCGGTTCTCTCTTTATCATAATCCACAGTGAGCGTTTTCAGCAATTTTTTGGCCGTTTTCTGCGGGCTTCAGCCCCGAGCGTTGCTTCGCTGCGTTCTTTTGAACGGGTGCCTCGCGAGAAAATCGGGCAATTTTCTAGAGACGAAAAATTTACGTCACGCTGTCGTCACGTTTTCGTGGACTCACTTGTCTCCTTTCTGGAAGCGCTTATAAAGAGATCTCTCGAAAAAGAGAAGCGAAATAAAAAGGAGCAATATGATGAACATTTTTGTAACAGGTGCAACCGGCGTACTCGGAACATCTCTTGTGCCCAGATTAGTCAAGGCTGGGTATACCGTTTCGGCGATGAGCCGCACACCTGAGAACGATGATCGCTTGCGACGTGCAGGGGCACATCCGGTACAGGTGGACCTCTTTGATGTCGAGGCACTCAAGCAGGCGCTGGTTGGTCACGAAGCCATCTACCACCTGGCGACAAAAATTCCACCCGCGGCGCAGATGGGGCGGAGTTCGGCCTGGCTGGAGAATGATCGCCTGCGCCGTGATGGCGCTCGCAACCTTGTCGAGGCCGCGCTGGTCGTTGGCACGGTCCACACGGTCATTTATCCCAGCTTCAATTTTCTCTATCCAAGCAGTGGCGATACCTGGTTGGATGCCCAGGCGACTCCCGTCAAGACGGCGACCCTTATCTCAACTGTCGAGGCTGAGGAGGCCGTGGCGCGCTTCGCAGAAAGCGATCCGACCAAGCAGCGCCGCGGGATCTCGCTGCGAATAGGTTCATTTTACGGGCCGGAAGCGCCTTCAAGCTGGGAGATGCTGGACTATGCGCGCAAAGGGATTGGTGCTTTTCCCGGTGCACATGCTGGCTATCTACCACAAATCTGGTTGCAGGACGCCATCACTGCCCTGCTGCTTGCGCTGACCGAACTGGTGCCTTCCGGCGTCTATGACATTGTCGATGATGAGCCTGTGACGCGCGCGCAGATGTGCACGCTCCTTGCTCACGCTGTCGGTCGCAAACGTCTGCTGGTCCTGCCAGATCTGTTGATGCGCCTGATGACCGGGGCCAAGTATGCCGATATAAGCCGCAGTCTGCGCATCTCCAATCGTTTGTTCAAAGCAGTCAGTAGCTGGCAACCCACCGTCCCCAATGCGCGCATAGGTTGGGATCTGATTGCACAGATGCAGAACAAGTAGGAGGAAACTATGGCAGTCGAAGGAAACAAGAAAAACGATGAAGCCGCAATCAAAAGGGTAATAGAGGGTGGGGTTGAGGCGGTTCATAACAAGAACATCGAAGGCGTCATGTCACTCTACGCGCCGGAGGTTGTGTCGTTCGACATCGTGCCCCCGCTGCGATACGTGGGTGCAGATGCATTCCGAAACGTTTGGGAAGAAGTATTCTCGTCGTTTCAGGGTCCGATAGGCTATGACATTCACGACCTCACCATTACGGTGGGCGATGACGTTGCCTTCGCCTACAGCCTCAACCACATAAGCGGAACCATGAACAATGGGCTGAAGACCAATCTCTGGCTGCGTTGGACCGTGTGCTTCCGTAAGATCAACGGCACGTGGCTGATCGTGCATCATCAGAACTCGGTACCTGTCGATCTGCAGCATGGCAAAGCGGTGCTTGACCTCAAGCCATAGGAAACCGGCTCAATCTTGGTGAAAGCATCTCAGCAAGAAGAGAATGGCGCTTCATTCTCTGCGGAGAAAAAGAAGCGCCACCTCCAGATAAGCTCATCATTCACCAAAAGTGGGCCAGAACCGTTTTATTCGTCAGACAACAAGAAACGAGACCTTTTTTGGGGGAGATTACCCCGTTTTTTTGCCCAATTCGAGTGCGCACCCCTTTCAAGCATCATACGGCGAGGAGTCTAGTGGTAGATGGAGAAGCATGGGAGGGTAGCTCCCTGCCAGAGTAGTTCCCGCAGAACCCTTGTATTCCCCTGGAGTACGACTCTTAAGAAGTGGAGGATCCGCGATGCACACACCGTCACCCGATGCCGATCCGCAACCTACCGCTGCCTGGTGGCGACGGCTTTGCGGTTGGCTCTGGAAGGCCTCTGTAGTTTTTGGGACAGTCGTCGTAGCCAGCCTGGGCGTCAATCTCCTCTCCACCTGGCTCACCAGTTCCAAAGGTATCTTTCCCACCGATTCTCCGCTTGCTCGCCTCCTCACTCAATGGCCATTGGTCCTTGCCATCAGGAGAAGTTTATCAAGCACAGCGTAGTGAACAGAGGTGGCCTGCTGACGGAGGATTCTCAGGTTTCTATCCCTTTATTACGCTTGTCGCTCTCAAGGGTAGAGAACCGAACAAACAAGGTATTAATAGAGGCATGAAAAATTCCCATCATGTCAGGAAACTGGTGGGTCTTTTTCTTCCAACGCCAGGAAGGAACATTCGATGCGGATTCACGCAATTCACCTTGACCACTTGCTCTCTTTCGATACTTTTATCTGGGAAGGACTGAACCCACACCTCAATGTCATTGTTGGTCCTAACGGAGTGGGCAAAACTAATCTGTTCCACGCAGTGCGCGCAGTGCGCGACGCGTTGAGCACAGAGCGAGCCCAATCTACTGTGCGCTGGGCCGGTGCCGGATACCAGGGTACAGATGCCAATACGATCACCATCGCATTGAACCTCCAGTTCACGACATCTCTGGAAAAAGGTCTTTTGTGCGCGTTTCTAGCGACAGTGCTTTGTGACCAGCAGCAGATCCAACAGACGATGTCCTCGGCAACGCAGCACAATCTGGACTCTGATGGCCTGAGGCGATTTGCTGCTTGGGTGCAGGAGCAGTTGCGTCCAGAGGCACTTTCCTGGCTCTTTGCTGGTCGGCTAGTCGTGGCTCACGCAGGAAGTCAGGGATGGCAGTGTCAGTATGAGGCACATCCTGGGAGGCCGATGTTCCGGCTGGATCTGACAGGCGCGGGAACGCTTTTTGGCCATGCCAAGCACAATCCTCAGAGTGCGACACAAAACTGGGGATCGCTCTTTGTTGCTTGGCGCAACAGCTTGACGGAGCAAGAGCGTATGCAACTAGACAATGGATTAACCGGAATTTCACCAGAGAGAGATTTCCCGATGCCTGATCTCTCACACCTGCCGGACTGGGTCTCCTCTCAACAAGAGGTCGCATTGCGGATAGAGAATCAGATGCAGATTGTGGACCCGACAACCCTGGCAACTCATCGGGCACTCACATCGGCGGTGCAGGTGTCTCCTGAGCCACGAGAAGCCTTTGGAATGCGTTTCATTTTCCGGTGCTTACTCGAACGAGCCTTGGTATTCACCGACAACGTGCGTCTGCTGCCTCAACACACCTTCATAGCCAAGGATCTCCAGGGTTTCGCGCCACAGCTTACCCTGCGCATCTAGAAGTAGACATCCTGCTTGAGCTATCTACTTCTAGATGCGTAGGGTGTTTACTGGAGTGAGGCCCTGATTATACTCCTTACAGGAAACCGTCCAGAAAGCCCCCGTCATTCATGCGGGGGATGAATGGGCGCTCCTTATTCGGGGAGGGGAG
>DATAYF010000348.1:0-4802 GCA_036272735.1 Ktedonobacteraceae bacterium | reverse complement strand
ATCGAAGTAGGGTAGGCACCCGGCGAGGTACATTGCTGTCCTGTTCCGAATGCCTCCCTCCAAACCCGGCGTGCAGATTTCTCTGCACCGGGCTTTCCAGCATCATCAGGGGAGTCCCGTCCGTGAACGTGATCGTTTTTGTTGCATTGGTCGTCCTGCATGGAGATTCTGGTGACACGTACGACAGAGGACCAGCGTTTTGCGACGGCGAGCAGCCATGATCTTTACCCAACTTGGTTTCTCTCGGCCTTCATATCTGTCGAGGTCTTTGAGCGCACGAATATGGTGCACCTCAATGGTCTCGGTCAAACGGGTCGCCCCGCAATGCTCACAGATTTGGGCGAGAAGCCGCCTTTCGAGTTCTGACCGGTTATTCCATTGCTGTCGTTGTGGCTGGTCTTCTACTGGCGTTTTGACTTCCCATTTCAGGGGAATGGCTCCCCAGGTCGCTACCAGTGGGTTCTTTCCCTCTCGGGGAACGGCAACTTGCAGCGCTTTGTAGGTTCTGCCATCTACGTTGAGGTGCGTTGTGTACTTCTTGTAGATGTTTGCCACCGTGGTTTTGTGTTTGTTCGCCAACGTCTTTGTGAGCGATTGTTCCATCACCCATTTGAGGGAGGAAAGTTCGGCCATATTGTAAGCACAGTGATAGTAGTTCGCGATGCCCCGATATTCGAGCTGATAGGTTGCCATGATCGTGTAATCGCTCTCATTGAGCAGTTCAGCTCGATGCATGGCCTTGTTTCCTCTCTGGTAACGGTTGCGCTTTTCTGCCAAGACGGCTTGTGGAATGCGAAGTCCAATCCGTCCATTGATGCTTCGCCGCTTGATACCTGCTTTGGTTTTGCTGCGCTTCGCATCAGAATGAAGGGTAGTGATCTCGTATCCCAGGAAGCGAGCAGCACTGGTTCTTGCGTGGGTGATAAGGGTTTTCTCCTCGGAGAGATGGAGACCCAGTTCTTCCCGCAAGAATGCTGCAATCTGTCGCTTGATTTCCTCCGCTTCTGATTTTGGCCCCGTGAAGGCTAGTACAAAATCATCGGCGTAGCGGATATACTTGAGCCGTCGATGATCAGAGTCGTGGGGATCGATTGAGGGAAGCTTTTGCAGGCGTTTTCTGATCTTGAGAGCAGCCTCCTTCTGCCCTTTCTTGAAGAGTTTGTACATCTGCCGGTGCAGTTTCCTATATTCCCGGTTCGGCTTCCTCTTTCTACCCCTGGTGTATTGGGGAGTGAGGGTCGTTTCGACGTACTTGTCGAACTTGTCCAGCAGGATATTGGAAAGGATCGGGCTCACAATTGATCCTTGGGGAACGCCACTCAAAGTTTGGTGAAACTTCCAATCCTCAAGATAGCCTGCGTCAAGCAGCTTCTTCATTAACTGGAGAAAGCGTCCGTCCTGGATCTTCTCGCTCAGCGTCGAGACGAGCAGATCGTGATCCAAAGAACCGAAGCAATCGGAAATATCGCCTTCGATGATCCAGGTCACTCCGTCCCAGGTGTGGTAGATCTCTTGAAAGGCCGTATGGCATCCCCGATCCTCTCGGAAGCCATGGGAATGCTCGCTGAATTGACCATCATAGAAGGCGTTCAGGATCAGCCGGATGACTTCCGCGAGGAGTTTGTCGCTCCAGACGGGTAGCCCTAACGGGCGCTTCTTACCGTTCCGCTTTAAGATGTAGACCCGTTTAGCTGGTTGCCATTCGTAGCATTCGGTGCGGAGTAATTGGATGATCCCGTCAATCTTTTCGAGTGACATGGCATCCACGGTTTCGTCCGTGACGCCTTTGGTGGTCGAGCCAGCGTTGCGGTAGATCTTTCCGTAAGCAGTCAGGTAGAGATTCCGATTAAACAGTTGTCGATAGACTCGTTTCAGTGGCAAGCCTCGCTTGCCTCGTTCACGAAGAAGCCCTAAATACACATCGGTTGATTGCATTTCGCATTCCTTTGCATGTTGTAACTTCTTGATGCCTTTCCTGCGCGTCTGGATCAGAGACGCGCTCTGGCCCTCCTTCGAGGGCTGCCCCTTCCCTCAAAAACAAAAACAACCGCGCTGTTTTCCTTTCTAAGGTACTATGAGGATTCCGTCGCCATACGCCTCTCGGCGCTTAGGCGATCCCGAAGTTCACTCCATCCCCTGATCCATACGTAGGTCCGTCGTTCGGTGGTTAGCTCGGTCATTCCGAGTCTTCCTGGGAAGAGCGTTTACGACGACGAAGCGTTTATCGTCGTAATCCCAAGGCAGAGGCAATAGCACCATGAACCTCTGGTTGGCCAACTACAACAAGTCACCTGACGTTTGCCCAATCCAGGGCTGACCTTATATGGCCTAGCTCGCGCATCATCTTGGGAGAGGGTGCCTCCCGCACTGCGCTTTCACTCCATGCTGTTGTCCCATTACGGCTTTCGCCTCCAGGTAAGGAGGTGCTTTAATCACATTCGCTCTCGTGATGTTGGATGTTTCCAACGAGGGGATAGAATGCGCATCGGCGCACCGCTTCTTTGGCCGCGTTTTCCTCTTCTTCCATCTGCAACGCCCTCCTCTCGTTGGCTGGTCTACCATCGCTCGACAGGTCGCTCTGACTTACACGGCTACCCTCATCGTCGCTTTAGCTGCGCAACACGCGGGGCGTCTCGATCTCATCCGTTCGCCCAAACGTGTTTTAGCTCATACGTGGGAGGGGTTCTAAGTTAAGAAGCGCGATGTCTGTGCCAGACAGAGAAGTGAATGAAAATAGTGCATTGACAGGCAAAATGTCCTCATGTTTCCTAGCTTGCCACGTTCCCCCATCTCGTGTATGATGATGACAAAGTCAGGCTGACCTTTTGAATAAAACTCTCCCCAATCCTGTGATTTGACAGCCGATTTGTCCTTGCCAGTGACGCATAAGCTATCCAGTAGTTGGCTTGTCAAGCCAGTCGAGAACCGTGCCGAAAATCGGTATAGTTCAGCTTTTGACGCATATCCGTGACTGTGGCACCATTTTTGACAGAGTTCGTGTCCATTGGTCCATTCATGCAGAGATGAGCTATTTTATTCGTCTCTGCATGGACTACGAGGACAGTAATTGGTTCAAACCGGACGGGATATGGTTCAAAGTGGCAAAAAGACGGTTTGTAGTCGAGCAAGGGCACGTGACTGAATGATTCCGGGTCTCTGTCCTTGCGGGTGAAATGAGATAAAGGGAGGAAGAAAAAAAGCTTACCATTCGTTGACTTGGTAAGAGTAAAAACAGCCATAATAAAATATGCTCATTATAATTTGTTCGCCTTTGGGCGACAAGGTGAGCGTAGAAAATTTATTTTTTGAGGAGGTTGAGCAAATGAAATATTATAAAAAAATTACTGGTAATCGTTTATATCTCTCACCTATAAATACCGATGATGCAGAGAAGTACATAAAATGGCTGAACGATAAGGCAGTAGCCAAAACATACGCTCAGTATTCATCGGTAGTATCATCGAAAAATGATTTGAAATGGCTTTTTGAGCCTGCAAATGGGGTACATCGTTATGCTATAGTGCTCCTTGACGGTGATGTATTGATTGGTAGCATCAGCCTACACGACATCAACCACCTAAACCGTAATGCTTTCATTGGCATTTTTATAGGCGAGGAGGAGCAAGGCAAAGGTTATGGTACTGAAGCCATTCGGTTAATACTTGGCTATGGATTCAACACAATGAATCTTAACAACATCATGCTTTCCGTCCATTCTGACAATTATGCGGGCATCGCTTCTTTCAAAAAGGCGGGTTTACGGGAAACAGGACGACGGCGCGAGTGGGTATTCAAAGACGGAAAGTACATAGATGTGATTTACATGGATATATTGGCACGCGAGTTTGAAGAATAATGTGTGCTTGGATAATAACCACGCAGTACAAGCATTATCTACATTCACATTTTATTCCAAAGGTGGGCATTGGCTCTATCAAACTCATCGGTTCTCCCTAAAGGACGGAGAACCATGATTCCCTCTCGAATTAGTGGCTGTAGCTCTGCTGCCTCAAGTGGCTTCTCAGGCCAGTGAACTACTTTGCTATTTTGACTCATAAGCTGTCCGGCCGGTCATTGACCCATAAACGTTCCGATCAGGACAAAGAGATTGTCAAACCACAAATCCTCTAGAAAGCGACCATGGTGCATGGACACGGAAGTCATTCCACAAAAGCTCGTCCCTCTTTGGAGGAATCGTGATTATCTTTTGCTCTGGCTCGGCCAAGCCGTCTCCTCGCTCGGCACGCGCCTCACACAGTTCGCGTTTCCGCTGCTCATTGTGAGGTTGACCCATTCTATCGCTGCAGCCGGGTTGGCTTATAGTCTGGAGCAACTTCCCTACGCCCTCTTCAGCCTGCCCGCTGGGGCACTAGTGGATCGCTGGCCGCGAAAACGTGTGATGATCGTGTGTACGCTCTGCCTTATGCTGTGCGTGGCGAGCATCCCCCTGGTGCTGTTTCTGGCCAACGGACAACTGCAGTTGCTTCTACTCTACGGAATCGCTTTTAGCCTGGGAACAACCTCGCTTTTCTACGAGATGGCCGAGCTAGCGGCACTGGCGTGGGTGGTGCCAAAGGCGCAGCTTACCACAGCGGTGGCACAGAACGAGTTTGTCTATAGTTCTTGCTCACTGCTTGGTCCCGCACTGGGCAGTCTGCTCTTCAGCGTGGCACGGCTGCTTCCTTTCATCGCGGACGCGGTTTCGTACCTGGTATTGCTTGGCTCACTGCTGAACATACGCTCGCCCATGCAAGACGAACGTAGCGCGCCACACCGCCATCTGCTCGTGGAAGTGCGAGAGG
>DATAYF010000347.1:0-6507 GCA_036272735.1 Ktedonobacteraceae bacterium | reverse complement strand
GAACCTATTCTTTTTGTCTCGTCAAAATCCGGTTACAAAGATAGGGAGCGTAGATGATAGCCCGCCTAAAAGAGCAACTCTCTCTACCCCTGGTTTCTGCGCCCGCTGGCTTCGGCAAAACGACGCTCCTTGGTTCATGGTTCAGTATGCAAACGCAGCGCCATGCCTGTGCCCTGGCTCGCACTTGATCCCAGCGATAATGACGTCATTCATTTCTGGACGTATGTGGTAGCTGCTCTACGCGTGCATGCTCCCGATCTTGAAGCGCAGGCGTCTCCGCTTCTCCAAACTCAGCTTGCATTGGCGATAGAAACGCTTCCGATGATCTTGATCAATGCCCTTAGCAACGTTCAGCGGGAGATTATCTTTGTGATTGACGACTATCACCTGATTACCGAACCGACTATTTTAGCATCAAAGTGTATGTGATCGTTGGTCTTTTTCTCTGGCCACAGGGGACGCTCCCATGCCTACGCTCGGATCAATTGATGCAGTTTTCCTGGCTTGTCCTCATGCCAATTGCACTGGGCAATATTCTCGTTACCGGGGCCATCTACCTGCTTATTAGCAGCCTGGGTTTGTCCAACTATGTGTTTTTGATCACATTAGGTCTGGTGAATTGGGGAATGCTTTTCGCATTTATCGTGTTGGTTCGCCGCGTCACTGTTGCCAGCACGCGTCATGCTCAGGCTCCTATGCTTCGTGCGCGGAGGAGACAACTCTTGCTTGCTCAACATCTACCAATGGCCCAGCACTAATCAATATATGACAAAGCGGGAGCTTTACTCATGGATACTCCCGCCTTTGTTTATCTCCACACATCTCGCCTCCCGCCCCGCCCTAATTAGCACATCCGCTAGTATTGGCTACGTACTTGCGTGGAGTGACGATGTGTGGTTAAATGCCAACGATATGACAAACCATGATCCGGAAGATACAGCACAACAACGCACGTATCGCGCTTTTGAGGCTCTGATCGATGGCGAGGATAGCGCCATTGACCTGCTTCAAGCGGCCCTGCTGATCGCCAGTATCGAATATCCAGACCTCGATGCGCCCGCTTGCCTGGGAAAAATCGATGAACTGGCGCGACGCGTGCGCACAGCGTTAGCTCTTTCAGACCCCGTGTCTCAGCCGCAATTACCTGCCGACCTCGATCACGTCAAGGTTATCGAGGCGCTCAATCAGGTGTTGTTCAGAGAAGAGCATTTTCACGGCAATCGGCGGGACTACTTCAACCCGCATAATAGCTTCTTCCACAAGGTCGTGGAGATGCATACCGGTATTCCGATTACGCTTTCGCTGCTCTATCTGGAAGTTGGCAGGCGCGTAGGTTTGGAAATCGAGGGCGTCGCGCTGCCTTTCCAGTTTGTGGTGCGTCTGCGTCTGCCCGCCGATCTCCTCGTCTACGTTGATCCCTACGAGCAAGGCTTGATTTTGAGCGAAGATGCCTGCAAACAGCGCATTCTGCGCATGTCACGGGGGCGCATCAAAATCAATCAACGCTGGTTCACCCCCGTTAGTAAGCGTCTATTTCTGGCACGCATGCTCAACAATCTCAAACATATTTACCTCGATACAGAAGATTACGAACGCTTGCTGCCCATTTGCGATTTTATCCTGCTGCTGGTGCCACACTACGCGCACGAGTGGCGTGATCGTGGTATGGTGCACCTGCAATTAAAGCACTACTCCCGTGCCCGCCGCGACCTCGAATCGTATCTTGAACTCGCTCCCCAGGCTGATGATTACCACGAAATTCGCGAGTATTTGCGCACGATCCGCCAGTTGATCGCACGCATGAATTAGCCGTTGCTTACTCCTCGACGGGCAAGCCCTCCATTTGCATGATTTTGAGCGCATTCGTCGTAGGACATGGGCCCGACCGCAGCTTGTAGTCGAAAACCATCTGTCCCCCAACTACCTGCTCGCGAAAATGGCAATTGCGCACCTCCGGCACCGTCTCCTCCAATTTCACCAGTTCCAGGTCGTGCGTGGAAATCGCACCCAGGCAGTTGTGACCAACGAGTGCACGCACAAATGAACGGCTACCTATCAAACGTTCACGATTATTCGTGCCTTTGAAGATCTCATCAATCAAAAACAGCAGTGGATAGCCGGGCTGGGCTAGCTCATCCAACAACGCGCGCAACCGCCGCACCTCGGCATAGAAGTACGAATAGCCGTCCGTCACCGAATCACTCACGCGAATACAGCTAAAGAGCCGGAACAGCGTGGTGCGCAACCTGGTCGCATTCACCGGACCACCAGCATAGGCCAGGCACAAATTCACGCCCAGCGTGCGTAAAAAGGTACTTTTGCCCGCCATATTCGAGCCAGTAATAATCACCACTTCGCCCAGTTTGTTGAACGTGAAATCGTTCGTGACTTTCTTCTCGGACTGGATCAGTGGATGTCCCAACCCCTCTCCCTCGAAGAGGAGCCCCTGCTCCTGTGCAGGCTGCTCCATCACGTCCGGCAGAAGGTATTCGGGATTGAGATACGCGAACGTCGCCAGCGAACTCAGCGCTTCCAGTTCATACCAGGCATCGAGCCACTCCGGCAAACGTTCAGCGATCTGGTCTTTGCACTGGCGCAAGCGGTAGGCGCAGACGAGGTCCCACGGGACGAGCGCATTGACAATAATCCACAGTAGCGCGTTATTTTTCAACGTGGCCTGTGACGACACCCGCGCTGTGCGCTGCAACAGGCGCGCTGGCCCTTCTGATCTGTCGCGATAAAATGGCTCACAAAGCGCCTTGACATGCTGGCTTTGTCCATAGCGATAGGACTCCAAAAATGAGAAGATGGAGCTTAATGTTGCAAAACCATAGCGCAGGTAGGACGCGTCCTCGAACACATCGCCGCGTTGTTTGGCGGTTGCGAAAAACACGCACAATGCCGCCAGCAAGCTAAACACCCAGATTCGCGGTAGCGGTATCACCAGGCCGAGTAGAAAGGTAACAATGGTAATGGCTTGCAGCACGCTTGTGCTCACCAGGGCTGGCAACAGTGTGCGCGCCGGTTGTCGCTCGCCCAACCAGCGTAGCAGGCGTTGCCCCTCTAGCTGCTCCTTGAGACGCCTGGATGCGAATAGCGAGTGCATCATCAGCCGATTGCGGAAGTTGGTCATGCGCGTCAGTTCACTCACCAGGGCCTGGCGCTGCTGAATGGCGGCCAGGTCGGGATGCGTGACCAGTAGCCACGAGCGCAGCCGCTCGTTGCCATCCTTCGATACCGCGACGTTGAGCAGACGATGCAGAGAATATGGCCCTGTGATGTCCAGGTCGCTTGCGAACGGGTGCTCCTGCGGTGTTTCGCTCTCGCCCAGGTCGGGCATATGCCCCCAATCCAGTTTCATGCGCGCAACCTGGCTGGTTTTCATTTGTTGCCAGATGGTGTGGCGCGCCAGGCTGCGATCAAGCAACCCGTGAAAGTGCGCCACGATGCCAAAGGCCACAATTGTGATGATGAGCAGGATGATACCAAGCCACCAGCCAACCAACATGGCCCCTAAGATGCTTAAGGCCAGGCCCACAAAGAAGATGATCACCCGCGCCCACCCATAGCGGGTGCTACGGCTATCGAGCGTGTTCATGCGCCCTTGTAGACGGGCAATTTGTCTTTCCAGTAGATCTATACGTTCTTGTTTGCTTGTCACTAAATTTTGTCCTCAATGGTCTATAAACCTTACCCTTAAAGTCTAGCACTCTGGAGACGCAGGGGCAAGTAGCACCGTACAAAAAATAAGCGCGCAAAACGGAGGGCTGATCCCTTGTATTTGGGCACTGGCAAGGGATATGATGTCAGAGAGTTTGCCATTAGCGTACATCAGCAGAAAGAGAGGGTGAAATTTGTCGAGTGTTCAACAACAAGCCCGCGACTTCACCTGCCAGGTGACGCGTCACTTTGCCTATTTGCTCTACCTGCCCGGAGACTACGACGCTGCTCAATCCTGGCCGCTTGTGCTCTCTCTGCACGGATCGGGTGAACGTGGGGACGATCTTGATCTGGTCAAGCTGCACGGTATTCCCAGACTCATTCACCAGGGATACGAGATTCCTTGGACAAGCCAACGTAATCTGCCAACTCATCGAGGTATCCCCTGGCTCCTGCACCAAGGACACGAGTTTCCCTGCATCGTCGTCGCGCCTCAATGTCCTGCAAAGCTGCGCTGGGAGCCTGACGTGCTCATACAACTCATCGATCACGTCGCTCACGATTATGCGCTCGATGCCGAGCGCATCTATGTCACTGGACTAAGCATGGGTGGGGAAGGCACCTGGAACCTTGCCGTCAATTATCCCGACCGTTTCGCGGCGATAGTGCCGATCTGCGGCCATAGCTATCCTGAGCAGGCGCGGAAAATCAAGCACCTGCCGACCTGGGTATTTCATGGCGCGAAGGATCAGGTGGTCCCGCTCAAAGCGTCAGAAGATATGGTGAAGGCGCTTGAAGCCAATAGCGGCATGGTACAATTCACGGTGTATCCTGAAACCGGTCACGATGCGTGGACCGAGACCTACGCCAATCCTGAACTGTACCGCTGGCTCTTTGCCCAACGCCGTCAGCCGATCTCTGAATAATACCAACTATTTGTTTCTCACAAAAAAGAAAGGATGCAACGATGCAATTAGAGAATAAAGCCATTCTTATCACCGGCGGGGCATCAGGTCTGGGCGCAGCCTGTGCTCGCTTGTTTACCCAATCTGGCGCGAAAGTCGTGATCGTCGACCTCAATGCCGAAACTGGCAACGCCCTGGCTGAAGAGCTTGGCGAGGCCGCTGTGTTCGTCAAAACGAATGTCACGGTTGAGGCCGATGTGCAGGCTGCTATCCAGGTGGCACAGCAGCGCTATGGTGGTGTGCACGCCGTCGTGAACTGCGCGGGCATTGGGGTGGCGGAAAAGGTGCTGGGGAAAAACGGGCCAAGTAGCCTGGAATCCTTTACGAAGGTGATTCAGGTGAACCTGATTGGTACCTATAACGTGATGCGCCTGGCCTCCGCTGCACTGGTAAATAATCAACCTGATGCCGAGGGCGAACGCGGTGTGATGATTAGCACCGCCTCGGTTGCCGCCTACGAGGGACAGATTGGCCAGGCTGCCTATTCCGCGTCTAAGGGCGGCATTGCGGGTATGATCCTGCCAATAGCGCGCGAACTGGCACGTTACGGCATTCGTGTGATGGCGATTGCCCCCGGCCTCTTCGATACCCCGCTATTGGCCGGCTTGCCCGAACCCGCGCGCCTCTCTTTGGGTCAGCAGGTGCCGTTCCCATCACGCCTGGGGCGACCGGCCGAGTACGCGGCCCTGGCGAAACACATCATCGAGAACCCCATGCTCAATGGCACAACTATCAGACTCGATGGTGCGATCCGTCTTGAATGGAGCCACCGTTAAGATAATCCATATCATCGAAGTCGCTAAGGTAACTAATTTCATCGAGGGGGAGCCACCAATGAGCGGAAAGCTCCCCTCTCATGGTTGCCTTGGCAAGCTCATTAGCCATTCCCTGCATACGTTTCTGCTCATCGGGTTTTTTCACCAGGGAGGCGACAGCTTCCAGATCCTGGTAACTCATGGTACGGTGATAGGGATTAGTGCGCCAAGGACCTGTATTGGTGACGGCGCGGTTACGGTAAATGCCGTTCTCTTTGGCATGATCGCATATGCGATACCATGAGAAGCGCGAAAAGGTTTTCATGAGTTCTATCTGGGATGCTTCAGGATACATTGCAAATAGGGTTTCCTCCTCCTCTTTGCTCCAAGCTTCGTTGGTATTAGCCATACTTCCCCGCCAGATTAAGGCTACATCAGGGCGAGCAGCAACACCATCCTCCCACTCAATATGGAGAAGGAAAAGATGCGCAGACACATTGTTCAGCTTAATCCCCTTGACGACCTTGCGGATCATCTTTTTCTGCTGCTCGCTGTCCAGTTTTTTGTATTCTGCGGGCAGGTGTGACAGGACATACTGAGACTCCCTCCGGCTAAAAGCCGAAGGGTTCTCCCGTCGTTCCAACGCTTCCTCATCTTGCGAGAGGCTCTTGTCGGAGACCGAGAGCATTTCAAGCCGACCAACTCGAACGGGAGAGGACATGACCGTGAGGAGTGCCAGAAGGTCTCCCCAGCCGGCTGGTTGCTCCTCTTCGTTGCGACGTGCGCCCGCCTCCAGGCGACACCAACGAAGAGAACAGAGAGGTTCTCCTGCCATGAGTCTTTTCACCTTACGGACTTACGGACTTATGGAGCCTTGTTAGAACGAATGTACCATCCATGGCTATTCCTGTCACGTGTTTTCTCCGCCTGCCGGCGGCGCGGCTTCCATCCCCCTGCATGAATGCAGGGGCCTTCCGCCGCGAATGGTAAAGAGGAGCGTAGCATGGATAAGCCTGAAACGTCGTCGCTAACCGCGACAATTGCTGAACGAGTTTTAGCCGAGACCTTTGGTAGTCCAGTTCGCCTGGGGAGTGGTTGCGACCTGGGTGGGAGTGCGCGTTCGAGCG
>DATAYF010000346.1:0-4215 GCA_036272735.1 Ktedonobacteraceae bacterium | reverse complement strand
CGCCGCTGTTTCTCTTTCTCCATCGCAAGTGCAAGGGATGACGAAGCAGGCAGCACGTATCCTGAACGTGCAACCTTCCGATGCCTTGCGCCGCGTCGTCGAGGAATACAGCCGTCACGCGGAACTTTCCCTGTTGGGGGAAGCCGATTCCGCTCGGGAATGGATTGATGATCCCAAGCGCAACCGCAAGCACCAACGCCTGACCCCGGCCTTTTTTCGGCGCTGGCTCAAACGCGAGGTAGAAGCAATGCACCGGCGCCACCACGCTCCTGATCAGGCGACCGGCACACTGGGGGCAATCGGCCCGCGAGGGACAGGGACGACCCTACCAGCGTCCCCCATAAACCAAGCGGGACACGCAGCATGGGCCGCACCAGCACCCCAGGCTGACCCGTATCAAGACTTTCTGGCGCGTCGGGTCTCGGCACTCCAGACCCATGAGCCCGCATCCCCTGAGTAGCAGAAGGAGGAGGAACCATAATGCAACGTATTGGCGATATCCTTTCACATGTCACCCCTCGGCGTCTGAGCCAGGATCCCGCCGAGAAAACCTGGACCTGCCCCACCTGCGGGGTGATCCCACCCTTTGCTCTGGGCAATGGCTGGTACATCCGTCGTGGTTGTGCCTGCGAGCAGCACGCGGAAGCGGAGCGCCAGGCGCAAGGCGTCCCGCGCACCCTGGCGCAAGCGCTCGCGCAGGCACAATTAGCCCAAATATATAGCTGGCTGGGCAAACAGTGAACCGAGACGGGACTGGAAGACAAGAGTTCGACAATTTCGACCGGACCCGCCAGGTGCACGCCTACGAGCAGGCGCGGGCCTGGGCTTTGCAGCCTCGCGGCGTGCTCGCCCTTTACTGAGAGCATTTCCCAACTCAGAAACCCTCCCAAGTATGAGCTAAAACACGTTTGGGCGAGCGAATGAGATCAGGACGCCTCGCTTGTCGATCTGCCAGCGCGACAATGATGGTAGCGGTGTAGGTGAGAGCAACTTGCCGAGCAACGGTGGACCAGCCTGAGAAGGGAGGACGTTGCAGATGGAAGAAGAGAAAAACTTGACTAAAGAACCGTTCGATACCACTCCGTTTACCCAACTCCTCTTTGGTCCACGAGGGAGGCAAACAGGAGCAATTTTTCTGGCGTTTGGGATTCCAGGGGATCACGGCTACCGCGCCCAAGGTGGCACCCACGGGATGTGCAACGAGTTAAACTCAAGAAGAGAGAAAAGGATCGATCTCAAGGGAGATCGATCCAGTACCACAGCTTTCTGATCGGATCACCTTCGAGAAGAATACTGTTTTCAAGCTGACCACCATTCGCTTCAATAATGGTTTTTGAGCCGATATTGGTCTCGTCGCAGGTGACGAGTACGCGGCGCAGGCCACTGGCGCGAGCTTTTTCCAGACCCAGGCGCAGGATCGCTTTGCCATAGCCTTGGCGCCGGTAAGCAGGACAAATCCGATAGCCGATATATCCACCTACCTGCAAAAGGGAAGCGTTGAGTTCATAGCGCAAGGAAAGATGACCAAGCAAGATCGCGTGGTTTTCGTAGAGCCAATAATCCACACCAGGCACGCGATGGGCAGCGATCTTCGCGCGGTCCTTTTTCTCATGCAAGCGTTGCACGAAGGCTTCAAAATCAGCGGAAATGCTTGCCAGATCGTAGTGAAGGAGCCGGCCATCCGCCTGGAGATCGCGCAGACCAGTGAGAAAACTGTCCCGATAGGGTGGAGAGAGTTCGATTAATTCGAGCATGGTTCAGTCCTTTTTCAGAGAGCGTTCGCCCACCTATCATATCATACCTGTGTTCCATTCCTCGGACGAGGGGATGGATCAAGAGATTCTCGTCAAGAAGAAAGACCTACCCAGAACAGGATCGTTGGGGAGCGCGGCATTTTTGCGGGCGCTTCTTCCCACGAGTTGCACAACGAGGTGCTTCCAGCAGATTTCGTGGTCACCGAAGCTCCTTTCCCCAAAGAAGCCGGGATGGTATACTGCTGAGGAAGAAGGAGAGATAATGCCATCGAGCAAGGAGAGAGCTATGACACAAGCTACTTACAATGATATCGCTCAGTGGTACGATCAGTTCCTGCGTGAGAGACCTATCTACACGGAAGTGATCCTACCGAACCTGCTCACGTTGGTCGGAGAGGTCGAAGGGGAAGTCATTTGTGATCTGGCTTGCGGGCAGGGCTGGGTCGCGCGCGAATTGGCCCGACGAGGAGCGCAGGTCACCGGTCTCGACCTGGCCCCCAACCTGCTAGCACTGGCCCAACGCTATGAAGAGCAGGAGCCACGAGGAATTGTGTATATTCAAGGGAACGCGGAGCTGGCTGAAGGGCTGAGCGACTGTCAGTTTACCGGCTGCGTCTGTGTGATGGCGCTGATCAATATTGCAGATCTTCAAGCCACCTTTCAGAGCATCCGGCGGATTCTCAAACCAGGAGGCTGGTTGGTCTTTGCCATTCCTCATCCCTGCTTTCAGGCCCCACACGCTCAGTGGACATCGTTGTCCGATCCTGAGCATCCGCTGGGCAGGATCGTCACCGGCTATTTTGACGAACGCCAATGGTTCTCATCCAACCCTGAAGGAGTCCGTAGCCGGGTTGGAGACTATCACCGTATGCTCAGCACGTACCTCAACCATCTCGCCGTCACAGGTTTTGTCCTGGAGCGCGTCCTCGAGCCAAGCCCATCTGCCAGACAAGTTGAGCGAGTCCCAGGCAACCGTGAAGTCCCCACGCTTCTGCTGATCCGTGCTCATCTCTCAGACGGTCTTCAGGCCGAGAACGCGAGCTGTGGCTAAGGGCACTCCAAACAGGGTGATAGCCACTGCAGGAGCAGAGCATCCTCGAGTATTGTGCCAGCCTCTCAGCCCACGAGTTCGGCGCTACCACGGGACGATTGGGGGCTGAGGTCTTTTCCCTACAAAAAAATGGGATGCTCCGCTGCGAAGCCGGGAGCAAGCCTCGGGCTGAGCGAAGTGTATCAAGAGAATGCGTTTACCGAAGCATGCCATCTACGCCGCTTCCCAAACGGATTGTCCGCACTGTGAACTGCGGGGACAATGCCTGGGACGAGGAGCGAAAGGCAATCGTACTCGTCGGGTCAGTGCCGTTCACCGTCTCTTATCCAGTTCTTCATCTGTGGAGTGTAATCCTCATCTTCTGGGAGCTATGCGGTGGCTGGACGTCGCAGGTCGAGCGCTTCGTCGCACGTGGATGGCTTATTGGCGCAGGCAATAGCAGGCAATAGCAGGCAATATGTCGAGGTGATCCCGCTCGTACAGATCCCCCAAGAGCGTTTTTCCTCCTCCTCGTCCACCGCGTGCGGTTCGTTCGCATGACCGCTGGAGTTGGGGTGACCGGCTCGCACGCAATGCCGGGTTCGGACCACCCCAACTGCGCATCATTGTTGCTGGCATTCCGGCATTCCTCACCAACAACTGACCAAGGAGGATCTAGCAAACACGACAGCTTTTTCTATAATGTATTCTCTTCCCTCTGAGTTGATCATGAGGGCTGAGAGGCCTTGTCTGCTTTGGCTCCAGAGCTTTCATCTAAATTGGTACTGCTGGCGAACCCTCTAGCAAGGCTCAAATTGAGCTTGCTTTTCGCACAACTGCGAGCTCACAATAGGGATTCGCCAGCAGTATCTAAATTGTGCCAGAGCCAGCTGCTAGCGTTTTAACGCCACAATCGGGATCTGGCGACTGGTTTTTGCCTGGTGCTCGGCAAAAAAGGGATAGCGCTCAACTATTCTGGCCCAGGTCTGCTCGCGCTCGATCCCTATGAGGGTGGCTGCGGTCGCGTGATAGGTCTCAACGCCCACCTCAACGGTCACGTTCGGGTGAACAAGCAGATTATGATACCAGTCCGGGTGTTTTGGCGCCCCGACATTCGAAGCGACCACCAGAAGATGAGCACCATCAGGGATATACATCAGAGGGCTGGTCCGCGCCTGGCCACTCTTCGCACCGGTGGTGGTGAGCAAAAGCAAGGGACGAGCCGCAAATGGTCCGTCAGTTTTCTCCCTGTTTGCCCGAAACTCTTCGATGAGTTGAAAGTTGTAGGCTTTCTGATCTTGTATGGTTCCTCCACTTGAACGCATGTTTCTTTTTTCTACTCTAAGTACAACCAAACAATGTTTGCGGAAATGAGATAAACTATCGGGAAAGGAGGAAGCCATGCGAGCACCACTGGAGATTCCTGTTCCG
>DATAYF010000345.1:0-5519 GCA_036272735.1 Ktedonobacteraceae bacterium | reverse complement strand
CTGCACATGTCAGATATTAGCCATCTGCTCGCTCTCATCAATCGGCTGGCGGATGCCGGAAATACGGTGATGGTCATCGAGCACAACCTGGCGATTATCAAGAACGCCGATTGGATCATCGATATGGGTCCCGAAGGCGGCAACAAGGGTGGTAGAGTCATGTTCGAGGGCACGCCGCAGCAATTGCTGGATTGCGAACAATCGCTGACAAGCGCGTACCTGCGCAATGAGGTGTGGGGGCGAATGTGAGCATTCGTTCGCCAGACCCATTTCTCTTCGAGATGGATGGCTGAATCAGAACTCCATTCCTGTAAATTTTGAAATGAAGTGGTTCTCCCTCACTTTGCAACATCATGCGCCGTAGGCGCATGATGTTGCACTTTGCCTGATTCTGACCCCCAAAAGCAGATTGGTCAAAAGAGAGGCCAGGAGCGTGCGTCCGTTCATCTCGCCTGGCTTTGTCTATACGGTAGAGTTTTCACGCAAAGTGAGGGAGAGCCCGAAAAACAACGCTAAGGTACGATAATGCGACTGGTGAAAAGGACTCGCGAAGGGTCATCACCGAGCTTGAGCAGAGCAGGCTCGCCCGCTCTCGCTGGCGGGCCTGCTGCCACTTGCATGGCGATCCTCGGTGGCACAAAGCGCGCCACCAATCGTCGACAGAACACAACAACGGTCGTCAAACGCATTGGCTGATCCCTCCGATGACTGGGAGAAGCGTTTGACAGGGCTCCTATCAGTCAGCGGAAAGGGATCTGCGAGCCAGAACGCACGTTCTGTTCCTTCTCCCACGTCATGGGCAACGTCTTCACCCCAAAAACGGACATGCTACTGATCGGAGACAGCGGCACATCGGGCACGTGCCAGGAGCCAGGCAGGCGGTCGAGCATCGCGCTCAGCGCAATCTTCGCCTCCAAACGCGCCAGGGGAGCGCCCAGACAGAAATGGATGCCACGCCCAAAGCCCAGGTGCCGATTCGGCTCGCGCTCGATATGGAACTGACTGGCATCGGGGAACTCGGCCTCATCACGATTCGCCGAGGCAATCCAGGCCAACAGTACCTGACCCGCTTCTATGCGCTGATCGCCCATCGTCGTCTCGGTCGTGGTCCCGCGCACCGTGAGTTTGAGCGGCGAGTAGTAGCGCAGGGCCTCTTCAAGAGCGCTCGGCACCAGGTCGCGATGGGCACGCAGACGTTCCACCGCTTCAGGATGCTCATCCAGGCACAGGATGGCATTGCCAAGCAGATTGGTCGTGGTCTCGTTGCCTGCGACCAGGAGCAGCACACAGAACCCCAGCAATTCCTCGTTCGAGAGGCGCTCCCCATCCACTTCCGCCATCAGCAGTGCGCTCACCAGGTCGTTGTGGGGATGCGCACGCCGCTCCTCAAAGATCTGGGTGAAGTAGGCACTCATGCTGTCTGTGGCCTGCCTGACCGCCTGCCTGACCGCCTGCCTGGCCTCTTCCGTCGCTTCCTCGTCTCCCGAGACGAAAGCATCAGACCACTGCTTGAAATCCTCACGCCGCTCTGTGGGGATCCCCAACAACTCCGCAATGACCGTGACCGGCAGAGGATAGGCCAGATCCCTGATCACATCCATCTCACCCAAAGCCTGCACCTGGTCAAGCAATCCGCTGGTGATCTCCTTGATGCGCGACTCCATGTACGCCACCATGCGCGGCGTGAAGGCTTGCGAAACGAGCTGGCGCAATTGGCGATGACGCGGCGGGTCCATACGGAGCATGCTCGAACTGATCGGAGTGGCATTGCGGTACTCGGGTGGCAGGAAACTGCTCTCATCGGAAGAAAACGTCGCGTGATCACTCAGCACGCGTGCCACATCGTCATAGCGGAAGATGTGCCATGCCTGAATCTTCTGGTCGAAGAACACTGGCTGTGTCTCACGCATCTGACGATACCAGTCATACAGGGCCGTGAGCTGTTCTCGATTGGGATGTGTCTGCATCCTTCTTCTTCTTTCTCTTTTTCCTATCTTTTCCTCGATTGGTGGTGCTCGCGGTCACGCCGCGGTCACGCCCCGGCGGGGTTCATGACACGCGCTTTTGATAGGCCCTCATCGCAAAGATGTAGGCGACAAGCAGAATGCCGACGCACCAGGCAAGCGCCACCCAGATCTCCTGAGACACGGGCTGTCCAGACAGCAACGCACGGATGGTTTCCACGATCGCCGTCACGGGCTGGTTTTCAGCAAAAACCCTGACGACCAGCGGCATCGATTTGGTTGGCACAAACGCCGAACTGATAAAGGGCAGGAAGATCAGCGGATACGAAAATGCCGTGGCGCCTTCCATCGATTTGGCGCTCAGTCCGGCAATCACCGCCACCCAGGTTAACGCCAGCGTAAACAACGCGAGGATGCCAACGACGGCAAGCCATGACAGGATGCCCGCCGACGAACGAAAGCCCATCAGCAACGCGACGAGCATGATGACCACCAGCGAAATCGCGTTGGATACCAGCGAGGTCAGGACGTGTCCCCACAGCAGGGTGGAAGGGGCAATCGGCATGGAGCGAAAGCGCTCCATGATCCCCTTTTGCACATCGGTAAACAAACGGAAAGCCGTATAGGATATCCCGCTCGCAATCGCAATCAGTAAGATCCCAGGTACCAAGTAATTGACATAATTCGCGGTCCCGGTTTGAATGGCGCCGCCGAACACATACACGAACAGCAACATCAACGCAATAGGCGTGATCGTGACCGTGATGATGGTGTCCATACTGCGGAAAATATGGCGCATGGAACGACCGAGCATCACGCTCATATCGCTGAAAAAGTGGTTCTGTATCGTTTCCATTTATTGTGCCTCCTTTTTGCCAATGATGGCCAGAAAGATCTCCTCCAAGGTCGGTTGTTTTTCCACATACTCTACCGAAGCCGCTGGAAACAGCTTTTTGAGCTCTGTGAGCGTGCCGCTGGCGATAATCTTGCCCTCATGGAGAATGGCAATGTGATCAGCAAGCTGTTCAGCCTCTTCCAGGTTCTGCGTGGTCAAGAAGACGGTTCTGCCACCATCAGCAAGCTCCTTCACCACTTTCCACATCTCGAGGCGTCCCTCGGGGTCAAGCCCGGTGGTCGGCTCGTCAAGGAAAATGATCTGCGGTGTTCCCACCAGGCTCATGGCGAGGTCAAGCTTGCGGCGCATCCCGCCGGAATACGTCGACACACGGCGAGTGGCGGCATCAGTTAAACTGAAGCGGGTCAGCAAATCGTCGGCAACCTGGCGCGGCTGTTTGACGTGTCGGAGCCGGGCGATCATGATCAGATTTTCTTGCCCGGTTAAGATCTCATCCACAGCGGCAAATTGCCCGGTCAGACTGAGGGATTGCCGCACGTGGTCGGGCTTTGACGCCACATCAAATCCGTTGACGATGGCTGTTCCGCCGTCCTGTTTGAGCAGCGTGGTGAGGATTTTGATAATCGTGGTCTTGCCCGCACCGTTGGAGCCGAGCAGGGCAAAAATGCTGCCCTGCTCCACGGTGAAATTCACGCCTTGTAAGACCTTCAGCTGCTTGTACGATTTTTGTAGATCCTTTACCTGAATCGAGATGTTTTGCACAGTATTCTCATCCTTTACCTGAATTGGAATGTTTTGCACAATCCTTCCCTCCTTATGATAGAACAGTCACCTTTGATACATCAGCCTCCAGGCCTTTGAGCGAAACACACTGATAGGTCAGCTGTTCACCTCTCTCTTTGCGGTTTTCTTGCTATCATTTCTAGCAATTTTTGCTAACCACAAACAAGATATTACTGATTCGAGATAGATTTGTCAAGTGATTTAGCAATAAGAAACAAAACAAAAGCAAAATTTGCTATTAATGATGGCAGCATCTTGACAATTGGCTAGGTCATGGATTATTATTGCCATAGCGGTTAGCACTCTCTGCCAATCGCTATGGCAACATAACATCGACTCTTCTCCAGGGAGAAAGACGCATGACAAACGAAGAACGCATAAAGATACTTGAGATGGTAGCCTCTGGAAAGCTTACTGTTGAGCAAGCTGACCAGTTGATGGACATACTCAGCACAAAAAGCACCACTGACGCGGAGAAGCGGCCAGAAGGACAGAGAACGGGCGAATAAACTCAGGAGAGCATGGGGAGAATAAGAGGGTACGGAAAGGTTGTGGATAAGGGACTGAGAGTGGGCGAACTCACGGCGAGAGAAATCACCTCTCTGAAGAACTATGGAGTAGACACAGACTACGTGAGAGCGCTGATGGATCTGGGCTTACCGGACCTGACAGTGAAGCAAATCATCGCTTTGAGAAATTATGGAGTAGATGCAAACTACGTGAGAGCGTTGCAAGGAGCGGGACGAACTGATCTCACAGTGAGACAAGTCATCTCTCTGTATAACTATGGGATAGATGCAAACTACGTAAGAGCGTTGCAAGAAGCGGGGCTGGCCGATCTCACAGTGAGACAAGCCATCTCTCTGTATAACTATGGGGTAGACGCAGACGATGTGAGAGCATTGCGAGAGGATGGCGTAGCGGGTCCAACAGTGGAGCGACTCCTCTCCTTGAAGAAGTATGGAGGATGAGCTATCTGAGAAATTTTCACATCTCGAATGGGGAAGAATATGAAATCGCTTAATCCACTTATCACGCACGACCCGGTAAACGGCGACGAGTTGATGGTGACACGCCTGGAAGGCAGGCGGAGCGGCATTGTTATCGAGGGAAAGTTTAGCCTTGATTGGATGGGACGTTTAACTCCGCAACAACTCACCTTCGTAGGGCTTCTTGTCAAGCATCGCGGGAATGTCCAGCGCCTGGCCGCAGAATTGAATGTTGCATATAATACCGCGCGCAATCATCTCGATGAAATCGTCGCCGCCCTGGAGTATCCACCTGAGGATGAGGACGATTCTGCGCGTGCGAACGTCCTTGAGCAGCTTTCTCAGGGTGAGATAAGTTTCGAGGATGCTTTAGATTTGTTGAGGAGATAGTGTACCTGCTCTTGTGTATTTGCCAATCTGGTCCAGCGCTAGTTCTTCAAAGGATGCTCACGCTGCTGAGAACTTCCCTTATCGACAACGTGATTCCCCAAAAACAGGCTCACAATATGTAAATTTGGGAAATAAACTGGTGGAACCTTGCCAATTATGCTGGTGACTTTTTGTTCACTCTCTCTTCTATTTGCCTCTGGAATGGCTCCACAGGCTAAAAAGTAGAGATGCTTTCAACAGAGTAATTGCAAAGAAATCATCAACTTATTTCCCAAATTTACACTCGGTTATCGAGCACCTGCTGCCGTCTCGCAAAAGAAAAATGAACGGACTCACTATAAGGATGAGGATGTGAGAGATCACACCCGGTAGTCATTATCTTCCCAGGGAGGTACATTCCACTGAGTCTCAAAGCCAATGCCTGGAGCTGTTGGAGCATGGACCATACCATGCTCATCCACAGCTGACTCGCGTACGATTGGATTGGTCATCACAATCGATTCGTAATAGGTTGTATTCGAAATCGCCATGCAGAGG
>DATAYF010000344.1:0-4700 GCA_036272735.1 Ktedonobacteraceae bacterium | reverse complement strand
ATACGCTCTTCCCCAAAGGTTTTCGTCCCCTCCCCGAGATGTTGGGTCATCGAGCGAACCTTCTCCTGGATCATCCGGTGGCGGCGGCTCTGTCGCGACCATGAGGGCTTGCCCAGCTACAGTGAGACGGTGATCAGGATCGCGATGAGCATGCGCATGATGCACACACTCATCCCTTCTTACTTTTCGTACTGAGAAGCAAACATTACCTAAGATAGTGTCAGCTTCTGATCAATCAGAAAGAAGGAGGAGCCAGAAGCGAAAGCATGCGATGAATGGCCGAGAGCTTGATAAAAGACGCCGAGCTAGCAGGCAAACCTTCATGGTTGCGACAAAGGCGACGCCAACGGGTAATCCATCGGAGATAGAGTACCTTCCCAGACAGAAACCTTTGTGATATATGAGGCATCACCTCATATTTTTAGGTAGTGACTCTATTATAGAGTTACTACCCCGCTTTTACCAGTACCTCGATGACGCCTGCTTGGCGTGCGCGAACCCTTCGCATGCCCCCAGTATCAGCCATCGCTTGACTTGGTCGCGGTCGCGCCCCACGGCTCTCTCGTGGGGTGCTGTGTTGGCTGGCTCGACCAGAAGCGCCACCTTGGACAGATTGAGCCGTTGGATGTTCATCCTCGTTTTCACCGTATGGGACTTGGGCGTGCCCTCTTACTGGAGGTGCTCCAACGTTTCTAGGCGCGTGAAGCTGCCTCTGTACTCGTTGAGACAGAGAGTACGCGGCTTGAGGCACAACATATCTATGCGTCCGTTGGATTCCGTCCATTACATGGCATCCTTTGAAAAGGGCAGTGGGTCAACCTGTAAAGCTTCAACCAGCGGCATATTTTATTCGTAGTCAATACTAAAGAGGGCGAAAAGACTTACGAGGGAATAACCTGTCTGCTGCACCTGTTGTAATAAGCGAAGGTTAGCAATAAGCAAACATGATTGCTAATCTTCCGCTGAAGAGAGATTTCTCCGGGAATAAACATCCTGTATCGGCTGTTATATTTACTGAAGTTAGCAATCTTTACGCGAGAGTGCTAGACAGTAGCTGAGATATATGATATACTTTGGCAGTCGTGAGAAATGATTGCTAATGGGTGGCGATGAACGCCGCACATTATAGACGAGGAGCATGCATTTAAATGAAGTGTGAACGTTGTCAAAAAAATCCCGCTCGCGTCCGTGTTGATCAGATGGTCAACGGCAAGCGTGAGTCCCACTTCTTGTGCCAGTCCTGTGTCGAAGAGCTGATGAGCGCTATGGGTCAGATGGGTGGTCTGGATGAATTAGGCACGCCTGGTGCTGGTAATCCCATGGGGTTCGGTCTCTTTTCCAACAGTAATAATTCTGCTTCTGCCCCTGGTGGCGTCAATACGGCGACCGCCGAGCGGAAGGCGAACAAACATAGTAAAACACCTACATTGGACCAATTTGGTCGCGACTTGACCGAGGAAGCGGCCGAAGGTAAGCTTGATCCGGCTGCTGGCCGTGATCGTGAGCTACGCCGTGTGATTACCATTCTAGGTCGTCGTCAGAAAAATAATCCTGTATTGATTGGCGAACCTGGTGTTGGTAAGACGGCGATTGTCGAAGGTTTGGCACGTCGTATTCATGAAGCAAACGTCCCGCCCTCTCTGCGTGGCAAGCGTATTGTGTCGCTGAACATCGGCGGCATGGTTGCTGGTGCCATGTTCCGAGGTCAGTTCGAGCAGCGCATTAAATCAATTCTCGAAGAGTTGCGCGAAGCACCTGACACCATCGTCTTTATTGACGAATTACATACCGTCGTTGGTGCTGGTGCTGCTGAGGGAGCTGTAGGGGCTGGCGATATGATTAAGCCAGCGCTGTCTCGTGGCGAATTGCGCTGCATCGGTGCAACGACCATGGACGAGTATCGCAAGATCGAGAAAGATGCCGCATTAGAGCGTCGTTTCCAGCCGATCAAGGTTGGTGAGCCGAGTGTCGAAGAGGCCCTCGATATGTTGCGCACGGTACGCCCGAACTACGAGGCGCATCATGGCGTGAGCATTACCGATGAGTCGATTGAAGCGGCTGTCAAGCTCTCTGATCGCTACATCAACGACCGCTTCTTGCCTGACAAGGCGATTGACTTGATGGATGAAGCTGCTTCTGCTCTGCGCCTTGAGGCCAGTGAGAAGGGGCTGATTACGCCCAATTCCATTGAGGAACTTGAGGGGGAGCTGTCCGAGATCCAGGCGGAGAAAGAGGCGGCAGCAAATGCTGAGGATTATGAGCAGGCTGCGCTGCTTCGGCAGAAAGAGCTAGTGACGCTGCAAAATCTGGAGAAAGCGCGTTCAAGTTCGCAGCATACCATTTCGCTGATCGTCACGCCTGAGCTTGTTGCTCATGTCGTAGAGACGTGGACGGGTGTACCTGTGAGCCAGATGTTGGAGAGTGAGCGCCAGAACCTGCGCCACCTTGAGGGTGATCTGCGCAAGTACGTGATTGGTCAGGACGAGGCCATCGGGGCCGTGGCGCGTGCCATTCGTCGTTCGCGCGCGGGTCTGAAGGATCCCAAGCGTCCGATTGGTTCGTTCCTGTTCCTTGGCCCGACCGGTGTGGGTAAGACCGAGCTGGCGAAGGCGCTGTCAACAGAGCTTTTCGGTGGTGAGGATAACATCATCAGGCTCGATATGTCGGAGTACATGGAGTCGCATACGGTTTCGCGTTTGTTCGGTAGCCCTCCGGGTTATGTCGGACACGACGAGGGTGGTCAGCTCACCGAGCAGGTGCGCCGCCGTCCGTATAGCGTGATCTTGCTCGACGAGGTTGAGAAGGCGCATCCAGAGGTCTTCAACTCCTTGTTGCAGATCATGGATGATGGTCGCTTGACCGATGGTCAGGGCCGCACGGTTGATTTTAAGAATACCGTGGTGATCATGACCAGTAACGTTGGCAGTGCTGAACTCAGACGTGCTGGACGCATCGGCTTCTCGTTCAAGACGAACGAGGACGATGTGAAAAATGAGCAACACGAAGAGATGCGCTCGAAGGCATTGGAGAGCTTGAAACGGGTCTTCCGTCCAGAGTTCATCAACCGTATCGACCAGATCGTGGTCTTCCAGTCGCTTGGCAAGCAAGAGCTGTATCAGATTGTCGATCTGATGCTGGACCAGGTCCGTACACGCTTACACGAACAGGGCGTCATCCTGGAAGTTGGCGATGATGTGCGAGACTTCTTGCTCAAGGAAGGTTTCGATGAAGAGTATGGTGCACGTCCGTTGCGCCGCGCTATTCAGACCCATGTCGACGATGTGTTGGCGGATGCGCTGTTAGCGGGCGCGATTGCCAGCGATCAGACGGCAGTGCTCAGCATGCAGGATAATCACATTGTGGTCACTTCTGCTCAGCCGCAAACGCAGACACAGAACGCATAGGGCATAAATAGATAGACGTATAAAAAAGCAGCCGAGTCGTAAAGACCCGGCTGCTTTTTTGTGTCATGTAAGGGCATGTACATAGGTAGTTTTACGTTTTTTGATATTCGGCCGTAGCAGCCTCTCTGGTAACGGGCTTGGGAGCGAGTCTGGGCTGTAACATTTTGCGCAAGCGATCACTGAGGCGGGTGCTGGGCTTCTCGACCAGCATAAAGAGTACCAGAGCAAAAGGGGCAACGAAGGCGAAGAACCAGCCCCAATAGAGACCATAGATGCCCAGGTGTGCCCACGAACCGAATAATGGCTTAACATATTTGGTGAGGGCCTCCAACAGCTTGAGATGCCACATGTAGATGCCAAAGGAAAGGATACCCAGCCAACGCAATGGATGCCAGGAAAAGATCGCGTTGAGCGCAGCAGGCCCAAAAAGAATAGCCAGCAAGCACAGGCCATAGCCAATGGAAAAGCCCAGTTCGCTCCATTGCGGATATTGTGTCCAGGCATCGAAAGCGGGAATGCTATGGACACGACTCACATCATATTTCCAGCCAGCCATGAGCAGTAGGCAAGCCAGACCAGCCAACAGCAGCAGCGGGCTAGCGAGCCGTAACAGGCGTTGGACGCGAGCATTGCCCGCGAAGGAGCTAGCCAGTATATAGCAGGCACTGGCGGTCATACCGATGGCGAAATCCTCAAGGAACTTGCCATGCAGCCCTGAGGTTGTCACTCCATAGGTAAAGAACAAAAAGATCTTGAGGACGATGGGGGGCAGGTGGAATGTAGCGGTGGGGTGAGCGGTAACATAGAGGCCGAGTGCACGTGTGCCCAGCCCAAACGCGGCCAGTGCGAATAGGCAACCTGATAAGGTGAAAATGCGCCGCACCAGGGACCCGCGTCGCACCAGGGGACGAATTGCCAGCATCAAGAGCGGTAGGAGCAGATAGAATTGCCACTCGACGGCCAGCGACCAGAATGGGCCATTAATAGCCTTGAATGTATGCGTGGAGGAATCCATAAATAAGGTCAGGAAGAAAAAGAGTTGTTTCAGATGGTCTGGTTGCAGGTATGAAGGGCTGTAGAGCAAGATCATGGCAAACAGCGTGACGTAGTATGCTGGCAGGATACGCAGTGCTCTACGCAGATAAAATACGCGTAGCGACGGCCAGGGCGCATCGAACAGCAGCGTCTTGGCATAGGGCATGAAGAGCAAGAAGCCTGAGAGGATAAAAAAGAGCGTGACCCCACTATCACCCGCCAGGGCAAGCGAGCTTACGAGCACAGGCATTTGTGCGGGAT
>DATAYF010000343.1:0-3344 GCA_036272735.1 Ktedonobacteraceae bacterium | reverse complement strand
CCCCCCCCCCACCTCACAAACCACGCGAGCGCCGCGGGCGCGTGGTTTCATGTAAGAAACGTGCACATGGCGTTACGTTAGAAATAAATGCATCCTCCAAAATGATTGGGGTAGAGCAGGTAAACCCTACTCTACCCTTGGTAATACGTTCAACGCTTACTTTTCGTTAGAGGTTGCTTCTACCGCGTTGCCAGTGCCGTTGGCATGCGCCTTATCTACTCCAGCCTTCTCATCCTGTCCAGAGAGGGCGGGCACGTGGTTGATCAAATCTCCCATGCGGGTTCCGCTGAGCAGCTCGAAGAGGGCCGGAACCTGTGCCACCATATTCACAATGTCTCCGGTTAAGCGGCTGGCACCCATGCCATTACCGTTGCTGCCTTCTCCACTGCCAGTGGACACGATAGTGACCTTATCCACTTTGCTCAGAGGCTCGGCTATCGCACGTACAATTTCTGGCATACCCGTCAACAGCTTATCGAGGACAGCGGCCTGGTTGTATTCATGGAACGCGGCGGCTTTCACCTGCATGGCTTCGGCCTCAGCCTCACCTTTGGCGCGGATCACTTCGGCCTCAGCCAGACCACGGGCGCGGATGATATCGGCATCGGCGATACCTTTGGCACGTGTCGCCTCGGCATCACCTTGACCACGCGCCTTGGCCGCGTCGGCTTGACCCTGGGCTTCCAGGATGAGGCGCTGTCGTTCGGCTTCGGCTGCGGTCTCAATCCGTCGCCTTTCAGCTTCGACCTGCTTCTGGATAGTGGCCTGCAACTCCAGTTCGCGGCGCTGAATTTCCGCCTGTTGCACCTTGATTTGCGCCTGTTTCTCAACTTCGGTCACTTTGACGGCTTCGGCAATCACTTGCTGCTGCGTCACGTTGGACTGAATATCGTAGGATTTGTCGGCTGTGGCTTGCTGTTTCTTTACCTCAGCATCGAACTCGGCTTTCTTCAGGGAAAGGTTCCGTTGCGATGCCGCCTGTAAGGCCAACGACTCCGTCTCGGCTTTGACCCGCTCCTGGTCGGCCTGCGCTCGCGCTACCGACGCTTCTCGTGAGGCGTTCGCCTGCTGGATCTGCGTGTCGCGCTGGGCCAGCGCGGAGGCGATATCGGCCTGCCGACGAATTGAGACGATTTCTGGACGGCCCATGTTGGTGATATAGTCGTTCTCATCGCGCACGTCTTTGATGGTGAACGAGATGACTTCCAGACCCATCTTTTGCATGTCGGGCGTGACGGTGCGTAGCATCTTGCCGCCGACGCTCTCAGGGTCCTTGACCAGGTCTTCCACGGTCAACTGACCGACAATGCCGCGTAGATGGCCTTCCATGACGAGGCGAATCAGGTTCTCACGGTCTTCTTGCGTCTTGCTCAGAAATTGTTCGGCGGCCGTTTTAATGCTTGCTTCGTCGGAGCGCACTTTAATTTGCGTCACCGCTTCGACGTTGACCGCGACACCCTGGGTCGTGTATAGGACCTGGCGGGGCGCTACGTCGAACGACATCAGTTCAAGCGAAAAATCTCGTGCTCGTTCAAACATGGGGAGCACGAGGCGCGCCCCACCAGTAACCACCTTGGTTCCGCTGGCACCGTAGACGATCAGTGCCTGGTTTGGGCCTACCTTACGCAGAAGGCTACTGGCAATAGATAAAAGGGCGATAACAACGACAACTGCTGCCACAACGATAATGATAACTAGTGACATCTGGTCTACTCCTTTGATACATCTTTTCTTCTAGGGTTATGCATCGTTATTTTTGCGGAGGTTCTTCGAGTAGTGAACGTAAAAACGACTGGTCGTTCTCCGGTGCGGCCTGATGAAAGTCCTCGCTCTCACCGCTTTCCTGCGTGTCAATGAAGTGATCCCAGGTGTCTACCTCCGCCACCCCATTCTGGTAATTGACCACCACGACTTCCTGGTCGCGCTCCAGTTTGTTTCCATCTGCGGTTCGCGCTGGGATACTTTTACGCATTCCTCCCGGCGAAACATACAAGATCTCGCCTAAGCCGTTCTCTGGAATGGTCAGGCTGACTTTCCCTAATACTCCTGTACGATCTACAATGTCTTGCACCGTTGAGGCTTCGCTGTCGCTGAGCATTCGATTGAGGAGACTGAGCAACACACTGGCGATGATGAAACCGCTCACGACCGCGCATAGCAAGACGAATGGCAAAGCGAAAGGAGAAACGTTATGGAAGAGGTAGCCACAGAAACCGAAGCCTAACAAAAAGAGGGCCACCGACATAGGATTAACATACGAGTAAAAGGTATGCCCTCCTCCTGTGATGTGAGCGCCTCCATGTCCATGCACGGCCTGGGCGCCTCCACCCTGGTGTAAAGTGGCTGATGCTGTTCCTACATGCCCTACATGACCAACGTGAATATGCCCCGATGAATGGCTCAAACCGTGTCCTACCTGTCCTAGCAGGGCCGATACGACCAGGAAGAGCAGCCCGAACAGAAAACAGCCGATGAATACAAGGGACAACGGATCAGTTGCGATTAACATAGCTCTGCTCCTTTGTGCTCAGAAACATTGCAAGGGCCGCGGAACATCTTCTTGTAGCCTTTCCTGTCTCTTTCGTGCCTGCCCGCTTCCTTGGGATAACAGTAGGGATATCTGTATCTCAATCTTTTGCAAGCAATCCACATATATAGACGCTAGCAGTGTGAAAATAACAAATTCAATCAGTACTTATGGGATCGCTATGGGCAGTGATTGCTTCGACAATTGCCTCAAGTTCGTTGAGTGGTAAGGCTACCAGTTGATTGCACAGCTCAATATAACGACGAGGATCCTCGCGCTCCACCAGGGTTTGTAGCAGGCTTTGCAGTGCCGGTTCGCGATCCCACTCCTCGGCGCTGGCCTGTAGCCAGGTCTCCAAACACTCTGCCTCGTCCTCTACGATATCGGTAAGCAGGTCGGTCGTATAATCTGGCGGATCACTCACGAGATAGCCCGGATGAACTTTAAAAAACTGCGCCAGCAAAGTCCGGCTGGATGCCGTCAGGTGCAGGCGCTTGGCTTTCTCCAATTGTGAGAGATACGCCTGGCTGATGCTTTCCCCCAACTCCGCCTGCATAGCGTTGACGACTTCCGTCTGCGTCATGGTTCGGTTGAAACCGCGCAACTCTCCTTCTACCTCGCGTAAATGCTTAATCTTTTCCGCTAGATCCATGCCCGCACCTCTTCATAACTATTTGCTATAGAGAGTATAGCTTTTTGCTATCGGCTTTGTCAATAGGCAGTACGGGCAAAATTCGCGTTGGTTATAATATTGCTGCGGAACAAGCGAGTAAAGAGGGGTAAAAATAGAATTATTGACAGTTGCAAAATTTATAAA
>DATAYF010000342.1:0-8448 GCA_036272735.1 Ktedonobacteraceae bacterium | reverse complement strand
TGGGACCACTTCCCATCCCTCTCGAAAGCGAACAGCATGCAACAGATCATCACCGCAAAACTCAAGCTTGTGACCACGCCAGACCAGTTGCAAGCGTTACGCCAGACGCAACTGGCCTATCGGGATGCGCTGGGTGCAGTGAGTCACTACGCTTTCGCACATGGCAAAACCAGTAGTAATATCACGCTACACAAAGGAATGTATGCCGAGCTTCGCACACGCTATCACCTTCCCTCACAACTAGCCGGTCGCGTGGAACGACAGGTGGCATCTACCTACAAGGGACTGTGGACCACATTCAAAAAGAATGCCGAACATCGCCACAAGAAGATCACCAAGAAACGCTTTAAAGGTCTGAACAAGCCCCCTACATATAGCTCGCCCACCGTCCAGTATACCTATGAGCGGGACTACACCTTTCAGCGAAAGCAGCAGGTCAGTCTCGGCACGCTGGGCGGGCGTACCACCATCGCGTACCAGGGCTACGATGAGCATAGGGCACTCATTCAACATGGGGCAAGCATCGGCGATGCCAAGCTCTGGTACGATAAACCAAAGAAGTGTTTCTATCTGCTTGTTTCTTTGGAAATCGATGTACCTGAGCCAACCGGTGAACACCTCAACAAGGTCATAGGCGTGGATGTCGGTATCCGCTATCTGGCGGTGACTTCTACTGCGACAGGGGCGGCGACCTTTCATCCAGGGAAACGAGTCCGACATCAAGCGAACCATTATGCACGACTCCGCAAACGAGTGCCTCAAAAAGGCACTGGTGGCGCGAAACGACGTTTGACACGTATCGAGCAGCGAGAGAGACGGTTGAAATTGCAAGCCAATCATATTGTTGCCAAACAGATCATCAAGCAGCACCCACATGCATTGATTGGACTAGAACAGCTTACTGATATTCGAGAGCGGACAAGACGTAGAAAGCGCAAGCGCAAGAACAGTAGCAAAGGCTATGAGCGGGTCTCTCCAAAGGCACGGAAAGCCAATCGGGTGTACTCACAGTGGTCGTTTGCTGAATTGCACGCGCTTCTCAGCTACAAGGCCGCGTTGGCGGGATCGCTCGCTATCAAGGTGGATGCTGATTACACCTCAAAAGCATGTCCTAGGTGTGGGCACACCGCCGATGAGAAGCGCCCACGCAAAGGGTTGCTCTTTGTGTGTCAGAACCCAAAGTGCCGGTACACGCTGCATGCGGATCTGGTTGGCGCAAGAAACCTGGTGATGAGAACGCTCGTGCTTCGACAGGATTGGAGCACGACGGGGCACCTGTCAATTGCCCCTGATACATCGGACAACGAAGCCAAAGCTGCGCGTCTCACAAGGTATGCAGAGTTGCGGTGGAGTCCAGATGCAAGCCTCCGCTCTCAGAGCGGAGGCCATTGACTAAACACGCTTCTTGCCCATGCATCAGCTTGAAGTTGTATGCGTGTAGCCATATACTAAAGTAGGACGTAACACATACATAGGAAATAGTCGTCTCTCAAGGAGCATGCTTATGACAACGACGCAAACCGATTCACAAGTGCAGCAGTGGCTCAATCTCGCTCAACAATTGCGCGTAGATAGCATTCGTTGCACAACAGAAGCGGGTTCTGGGCATCCCACGTCTTCGATGTCAGCCGCAGATTTGATGGCTGTTCTGATGATCAGCTATTTTCGCTACGATTTTGACCATCCGAAAAACCCACATAATGACCACTTGATTTTCTCAAAGGGGCACGCATCTCCTTTGTTGTATTCGATGTATAAAGCTGCCGGGGTCATCTCGGATGAAGAGTTACTGACTCTGCGTAAGTTCGGCAGTCGCCTTGAAGGCCATCCTACTCCCGTCCTTCCCTGGGTAGATGTTGCTACCGGCTCGCTCGGCCAGGGCCTACCAGTTGGCGTTGGTGTTGCTCTTGCTGGCAAATATCTCGATAAATTACCCTACCATATTTGGGTATTGTTGGGTGATAGCGAGATGGCGGAAGGCTCTATCTGGGAAGCCTTTGATAAAGCCTCGTTCTACAAACTCAATAATCTCGTGGCTATTCTCGACTGCAATCGCCTCGGCCAGCGTGGCGAGACCGATCTTGGGTGGAATACCGAGGCGTACGCGGCACGGGCCAGGGCGTTTGGGTGGAAAGCTGTGGTGGTTGATGGGCACAATTACGATGAAATCCATAACGCTTACAACCAGGCGCTAGAGAATAAAGATACCCCTACACTGATCGTCGCTAAAACGATGAAGGGCAAAGGCGTCTCATTCCTGGAAAACGCCGATGGTTGGCATGGCAAGTCGCTCAATAAAGAGCAAGAAGAAAAAGCCATGCAGGAACTCAAGCCGCCCGCTCGCAGCATGACCTACGCGGTTCAGAAGCCCGATAGCAGCCAGCCTTTGCCCGACATGCCACAAAAGCAGGTCGAGCTTCCTCACTACGATACAACTGATGCCGTGGCGACCCGTAAAGCCTATGGCGATACTCTCAAGGCACTTGGCGCGGCGAACGCCAAAGTAGTTGGCCTCGATGGTGAAGTGAGCAACTCGACCTACGCCAACGAGTTCGCAAAAGCGTTCCCTGATCGCTTCTTTGAAATGTTCATCGCGGAGCAGCAATTGGTCGCTGCAGCGGTGGGTATGAGCGTGCGCGAACGAATCCCGTTCGCCTCTACATTCGCGGCCTTCTTCACCCGTGCTTATGACTTCATCCGTATGGCCGCTGTCTCGCGCGCGAATATTCGTCTCGTCGGTTCACACGCTGGCGTCTCGATTGGTGAGGATGGTCCCTCACAGATGGCGCTGGAAGATCTGTCGATGATGCGTGCTGTCTTTGGTAGCACGGTCCTCTATCCCTGTGATGGCAACCAGACCGCGCAACTGGTAGCCGAGATGGCTCAGCACTCCGGCATCGTCTACATGCGTACGACACGCGAGAAGACGCCGGTCATCTACGGTCCCAACGAGACGTTTATCGTGGGCGGTAGTAAGGTCGTGCGCCAGTCGGATCGAGACCAGGTGACCGTGGTGGCAGCCGGTATCACGCTGCACGAAGCGTTGAAGGCCTATGAGCAGTTGGCAGAAGAGCACGTTCATGTGCGCGTCATTGATGCCTACTCCGTCAAACCGATGGACCAGGAAACCCTGCTGGCCGCTGCACAGGAGGCCGGGAACAAGTTCGTCACGGTTGAGGATCACTGGCCCGAAGGTGGCCTGGGTGAGGCGCTGACCGAAGTCTTTACCCAGCGCGATGGCCCGATGCCGCAGGTGGTCAAGCTGGCCGTGCAGTCGATGCCCGGCTCAGGCACCGCGGCCGAACTGCTAGAAGAGGCTGGTATCAGCGCTCATCATATCGTACAGGCGGTACGAGCCCTTCTGTAACGCTGTTTGTCTCTTCATGTCCCCTTTCTGCGTGGGTGCCAGGTGACAGCCGTAGGCTGTCACCTGGCACCCACGCGTATCACATCTCCTTTTTTCTTCTCCTGTTGCAACTACTTTTCAGGCTCATGCGTGATACATTCAGATGAAATTATTTATGAAGGATGATTGCTTTTTGCGTATTATGAAAAAACCGGACAAAAACACAATGCAACAGAAAAAGGCCGCTCTGGTCATTAATCCACGCACCGGACAAAATGTAACGAGCTTACCTGATATGTTATCGCTTCTTTCTGCGGCTGGTTGGCAGACCGATATTGCCCTGAAAGAGTATGGCGGTCATGCTATGGAACTGGCGCAAAACTTTTCCCAGCGCGGCAGCGACCTGATCGTTGGCTACGGTGGAGACGGGACGGTCAATCAGGTCGTCAATGGCGTGATGCATGAGAAGAAAAACCGCAGTACGGTAGGCGTGATTCCTGGTGGCACCGCCAATCTATGGGCTGGCGATATCGGGGTGCCCACCAACCCGGTCAAAGCAATGCTCGCTCTGATCGATAGCGACGTGCGTAAAGTTGATGTTGGTCGCGTCTCTGTGCAAGAAATTACTTTTCCTGCTGATGCAGAACACGCAGAGCATACGGTGGCGAACGTCGATCAACGTAAAGCCACACAGAAGAAAATCCAGCAAAAGACACGCAATCATTTTTTGCTAATGGCGGGATTTGGCTTTGACGCGGCGGTCATGAATGACGTTTCTAAAGCGCTGAAATATCATATTGGCCCGGCGGCTGTCGGTCTATCTATGGCGCGAAATTTGCCAACGCATCAGCCATTTCCGCTGGAACTTCACGCTTTAGGGAAGCAAGGTGAAGACCAGGTGCTCTGGAAAGGTGACGCTCTGCAAGTCATTATCGGCAACACGCGTCGTTACGCCATGGTGCTAGAAACGACACCTAACGCCTACATCGATGATGGTGTACTTGACGTGTGTGTCATCACGGCTGGCGATCCCTTGACCACACTTCAACAGGTGTCTTCGTTGTTGTTTCATCGTAAGCATGAGATGAGCACCATTACTGAAAATTTTCAGGGTTCACATCTTGTGCTGAAACTGCCAGCGTCGATCCCCTTCGAGGTAGACGGTAGCTCTGTGAAGTTAACAGATTTCCTCGGGAAAGACGATGCTGCACGCTTGAAGCAAATGGACAACGTAGAACGGGTCATGGTAACGTATCGTCTCGATGCGCTTCCTCACGCGTTGAATATGGCTATTCCCCGCACCTACGACGATGAGCTATTCGCGCATGAGCACACCGATTCCCCCAATCCTGAGCGCGTCGAGCACGGCGAGCAGGCTGATATTGCCCATCGACACCACCATGACGACATACTACAAACCGTGCCGCAAGAGGAAACCGAGCGCCTTGAATCACAACCTGAACATTCCAGCCCTGAAGCTGAACATCCCAAACATGGCGTGCAAGATAAGCAGGATCAGGAGACGGCACCTGAACCGATGCGTGCTTTACTGCATAACGGGCGCAAAGCCACCGTGATCGGGAAAGTTCCTGATCCCCGACAACCAGGCACCTACATTATTGCTGCGCAGGCTCACCAGGCCAGAACCGGCGATATCAAGCCGGTCGCGGTCGTGATCTCCAAAGATACCATTACCTTTAACCACCAGGGGGATCGCATCGCTGTCGCTACGGTGAAGGATTTGCATGAAGGGATGGAGATTGTTGTGGAGGGCAAACAGAGCAAACGGGGCGTCATTCGCGCGACTCGTGCTGTGTTGTAGGGGTAGATGTAGCTTTCGGAGAGGTATTTTTTGCTTTTTCATACCATCTCGCCTGGAAGATAAAGCTATACGGTACAAGGCAATGGATATGCGATAAAATCGCATATCCATTTTTTATTGAGGAAACGTAACAATAATTTTGATATTTTATCGATTGACATTTATATAAATACATGTTATTTTTTACTTGTGAATGTCATCAAATAATGTAAGGATGAGCACATAGAGATATTTGCAATATTGTTGGCGTCGCGAAGTCTCTGTGGCATCGTGAAATAGTATCTATCGTATGGCCTGCTTCGTGGAAGATGTTTTACGTAAACGAGTATTACTGCACACCTGTTGCTCTATCAGGAGCTGGAGGTTCATATGCCTAAACATCTGGAGGCATCCGCTGCTACTGCCTCTTCGAAAAAACTCACCTCAGTAAAGCCGCGTGGCTCTCTTGATGCTGATATTATCATTAAGAACGCCCCCGACCCGGTGTTTGTTTCGGACCTGGAAGGCAAGATTTTGTCGGCGAATGACGCGGTCTACGAACTGCTGGGTTTCCGTACCGACGAGGTATTGGAGCAATCGCTGTCGCGCTTCATCAGTGCTGAAGAGACCCGTGAGTTCACTGCCGCTTTGCGCGAAGTTATTGAGCGTGGCGTGACCCGTAACACACGTCTCAATCCGCGGAGCGCATCCGGGGAAATTATCCCAACCAGCCTCAATGCGTCAGCGTTGCGCGACGCCGATGGTCGAGCGATTGGCGCGATCGGTATGCTGCGTGATATGCGTGCTTATGAGAAGGTGTTACAAGATCTCCAGGAGTCCAAGGCGGAATTGCAGGAGAAGATTCTGGATCTCGAGAAGTTTGAAGAAGTGGTTGTAGGCCGAGAACTCAAGATGATCGCTCTTGAAAAGCAGGTGGAAAGCCTGGAGCGAGGACACTTTCAATGAATGCTACAGAGCCGCTACCTACGGTGGCGATCCCGATAGATGAGGTGTATCGCCTCAAACGTTTGGAATATGAGCATGAGAATCTGCTGGAACAACAGCAGACTCTTGAATTGCGCATCCATAAAAGCGAAGAGAGACGACGGGCTTTAATACACATTCTTCATGACTTGAATAACGTTAATAAGCAACTATCCGACCAGCGCAAGGCCATGATTCACATCCTGGCTGATTACGAGCAAGACCGTCGTGGTATGGCACAACAGACAGTGCGCCTGGACAATTCTCGGCGTGCGCTTTTGCATATCCTACAGGACTCACACCACTCTAATTTGCGCTTAGAGGCAAGTCGCAAGGCGATGATCCACATCATGAGTGATCTCAAGGAAACCACCGAGGCGGTCAAACGCCAGCAGCAGGAACTGCGTGAAAAGCAGGGACAGTTGGTGCAAGCAGGAAAACTTGCCACTCTGGGAGAATTGACAACGGGCGTCGCTCACGAACTGAACAATCCTCTGAACAGTATCAGCCTGTTCGTGGGCAACGCGATTGACATGATTGAACTTGGCCTGGCAGGTACCGAAACGCAACAAATTTTGCAAGAATTGCGCAATGCCATACAGCAAGTCGGCAAGGCAACCAGTATTATTTCCCACCTGCGTGCCTTCGGGCGCACAGCTTCACCGCATCGTGAGCCAATCATACTCAGGCAGGTTGTGCAACAAGCGCTGATGCTCATTCAAGAACAACTACGCCTGCGCCAGATCGAGGTGCGCCTCGATTTCCCCTCTGAAGAAGTAGTAGTACCAGGCAGTGCGATCCAGTTGGAGCAAGTATTTCTTAACTTGCTCACCAACGCGCGCGATGCTATGATCGCTAGCGCGCATAAACGCATTACCATCAGTTGTACGCTCAAAGGGAATATGGTCGAGATACGGGTGAGTGATACGGGTATGGGTATTTCACCTGAAATAGAAAAGCGTATTTTTGATCCATTTTTTACAACGAAAGAAGTCGGGCAAGGAACAGGGCTAGGTCTTTCCATCACCTATGGTATTATCCAGGAACATGGAGGAACCATTGTACTTGCTAACCACCCCGGCGAAGGCGCTGTATTTGTCATCCAGCTTCCCGTCTTGCGACAAAATGGGGGAACCGCTCTCCAGGAGGAATACCAACATGGAACAACACCAGGAAGGGAATGAGCCAGCATATCAGTTGCATAATACTCCCCTGGTACCAACAGAGCAATCCTATCAGGAACGTAGGCAGCGTATCCTTATTGTCGACGACGATCACGCAGCTTTAAGTGCCCTTTCGCACACATTTATGCTGCGCATGCCTGATGTCGATATAGATACCGCGGAATCTGCACTAGAGGCAATTTCAATGCTAGATTCTAAGGAGTATGATGCAATCATAAGCGATATTAAGATGCCTGGTATGGATGGCATGCAACTTCTAGCAAAGTTGCAAGAAAATATGCCGGAATTACCTGTTATGCTTATTACCGGTCATGGTGAGCACGAATTGGCGATGCGAGCCTTACGAGAAGGAGCTTACGACTACACGCTTAAACCCATTGATCGCGATTTTTTTGTGGCAGCCGTACGGCGCGCACTCCAAACGCGTCATCTGTTGCGTCTTGTACAAGAGAAACAGAAAGTCCTGGAACAGTACGCACATTCTCTGGAAAATCAGGTGGAGCAACGTACCAGAGAACTTGTGGCGGCGAACGGTGCAAAAGATCGTATGCTGGGTATGGTTGCGCATGAACTTGCTACACCGCTTACCAGTTTAAAGGGATTGCTTCAGTTAGCAGATCGTCGCTTGAAGCATGGAGACGTTGATAAAGTCATCCGGGATATAGTGACCATGAAGACCTCGGCAGACCATTTGGGGGTGCTTATCCAGGATTTGCGAGATGTGATTCATATTCAGACAGGCGAATTTATTTTGCAACATGGCTCCCGCGACCTGGTCGAGTTGTGCCAATGTGTGCTTGATGAATTTACAGTTGGTGAAACGCCCACTCCTTCTGGTCCTCCTCGGTATGAGTCACTTGAAGTTGACATAGATAGCAATCGTATCAGACAAGCTTTTCTCAACTTACTCTCGAATGCTCGCAAATATTCACCAAAGGGATCACCTATCACGATCACATTGCAACAGCGCGAGACAGAGGTAAGTCTCTCGGTGCATGATTGTGGTATGGGTATTCCCCCTGAACATCTTTCACGTATTTACGAGCAGTTCTATCGTGTTCCCAATAGCACTGCTCAGGAAGGAGAATTTACTGGACTGGGTTTGGGTCTCTATATTACGCGTGCCATTATAG
>DATAYF010000341.1:0-3685 GCA_036272735.1 Ktedonobacteraceae bacterium | reverse complement strand
CCCTGAGCGCGCAGCGCTAGCCACGGTAGTGGCGTTTGAGGTCGGAATAAAGAACCAGTGTAGCAGTAGGTGGAAGCACTGGTTGAGCGCCTTCACCTATTTCCATGTATCCTGTATCTATGGAGCAGAGAAAGATGGATCTTGCACCACGGCCAGAGCACGAGAACGAGCAAAGTTCCTCAGCACCGCCTCGCCGGGACAAAGACGAGAGTAACAGCTACCAGCAAAGTTTGGGCGAGTACCTTTTACCCTTTTTTATTGCGGCTATGGACACCTGCTGGATTGCTGCCGTGCTCCTGGGGCAGGCTAGCATCTCGTTCATGCAACACTCAGCCCCCGTGCTCCCGCTGTGGGCTCCCTTTATTTTTATCGCCGGTACCTACTGGATCGTGCGTCATAGCGCAACAGCAGCAACAGGCAGCCCTACACCATCCGCGCCCCTCGGACTCGTGCTGGTGGGCGCGCTCATCGTCCTTACACTCTTGTATTGTATCTGGTCGGGGGTCTATGCTTCCACTGCTGCTTTTTTCAATCCAGCCTGGTTGCTGCTCTGGCTCAACAACATTCTGTCCCTCTCGTCCGCGTTCTTGACTAGCGTCGGCATTATCATTATCGCGCTGCTATGTGCCTGGCGTGGTCGCGCTATAGCTCTGCGTGATAACGAACCCGGCAGCGTTTTTCGCGCGTTGGGGCTTGGCCTCGCTATGTTCATCGTCGTAATCTTCGTGGCAACCTTCGCGCACAGTCAGGGGAGCATTGTTGGACAGCTCTTCATCATGATCCCGCTGTTTCTCGCGTTCGCGCTTGTCGCCCATAGCCTGGCGCACATCGTACTGCTCCGGCACAGCTACAGCACGGGCCTGTCTGGTAGCGTGGTGGCACAAGAAAGCTCGCTCTTCGTGACGCTTGGTGGTCTGTGTGTCGCGCTCTTCCTGTTTGCCTTTGCCATGGCGGCTATCGTCAGCCCGACGTTTCTTACCGAGACCCAGCAGCTCCTCTCGCCCATTGGCCAGGCTTACGACTGGTTGGTGCGGGGTCTTGCCTGGGTGCTGAGCATTATCCTGAGTCCACTGTTTTATCTCCTCCAACTCATCAAGCCACGGGGGTCTGTGCAACCGGTCAAGGGCAAAGGGCCTGCGACAACGCAACGTACGCACACAATGCCACCTTCGCTGGCCGATATCATCTCGCGCGATATCTTGACAGCAATCATGCTGCTGTTCATAGTGGGCATCATTATCTTTGTCATCGTGCTGATCTTCCGCCGCCGCCGTATGTTTGCACGCAAGCGACAGCAGGAACAACACGAAAGTATCTGGTCCTGGGAACTCTTCTGGAGCCAGCTCATGACGCTCTGGCTGGCTCTCAAACAGCACTTCTTTCCGCGACACGCGGTCGCTATGGTGGAGGCCAACGCAGCGGCGGAGATGCCAGACGAGCCAGCCGCGCGCGATATACGCGAGATGTACCGTGCCCTCCTGCGCAGGGCCAGTAGCCGTGGTTATGCACGTCGTAGCAACGAGACTCCCCACGAGTTTCACGGACGTTTAAGTGAGCAGGTTCCACCAATAGAGCCACCGGTAGCCAGAATCACCGCGGCGTATATGGATGTGCGCTATGGTGGCACGTTACCGGCAGTGGAAGAGGTAGAACAGGTGCGGGAAGATTGGCAAAATGTGCAGCAAAACATATAAGATGTTGATGTGGTGAAGGATAAAGAAAAAACTGTACGGCGGGCACATTAGGGATAAAGGAATGTTTCAATTGCCACATTATAAAATATGGTAACTTGCTGTATAAAAGAGTATCATGGTAGAGGTTGTGGATATATAAATGTTATGTGGAAGGTAGAATGCCTAAATATGTACACTATCTCGCATCGGTACAACCACACTAAGAGCTTATCCGAAAACCAGGACTTTGGCAAAGATCAATTGGGCGCAGGCCAAGTGGAGAAAAGCGAGATAGTTTTCCCCTTTTTTCTCCCAACGCACTAGGAGGCGACGCGAGCGATTGATCCACGAATGAGTTCGCTCTACTACCCAGCGTCGCGCGCGATAGCCAGGAACGAGCGCTTTGTCCTCTTTCTCCTGTCCACGACTGCGAATATGCGGCAAATAGTGGCGAGTTTCGACCTCTTGACGTGCTGGCGCGCCCGCGTAGCCAGCATCCAAGCAGAGATGCTGAGACTGCTCCTTGGTTGGCTCGGGACGGGCAATGACAATGCCATCCAGGGTAGCGCACAGCAGTTTCACATCATGACGGTTGGCTCCATCGATAACGATAGCCAGGGGAATCCCAGCTCCATCAGTCAAGAGACTGCGCTTGACTCCCGACTTGCCGTGATCAGTAGGATTCGCTCTGGTTGCGACTTTTCCCAGAGGAGCTTTTGTCATTGCCCCATCCACGGCTTGCCATTCCCATTGAATCCCTTCCAGCTCATCATACTCTTGTAGCCCTGCCTGCCATAATTTCAGGAAGAAGCCTTTCTGCTCCCATTCCTGAAAACGATCGTGAACTGTCGAACTCGCCCCCAGTTCGCGGGGCAACGCATTCCATTGGATACCAGTGCGCAGGATGTATGTGATGGCTTCAAACGCTGCACGATCATCCATGCGAGGGCGTCCTCCTTTCGCATGAGATGGGGTGGGTGGAAGCAACGATTGCACTTTTTCCCAGAGCTGATCATTGACTTTCCAAGGAGACGTTCTTGCCATTTTCTCTCTTCCTTGCTCTCTCCAACAGATAAGATGAAAGCTTTACTCGTGTGCTCTCTTGCAGAAAAAAATGTCCATTCTCTCAGAAATAGGAGATGCTCGTAGTAACGGGATCACAACCATGCTCCGTAGACTCCCATCATCCGTCCATAGGGAAGGCATGCATTCATGGACGGATGATGGGGAATGCGCGGGAGCCGTCTCAATTGTTGAGAAACCAGCCGGTCACATGATCATCCAGGGTTGCCTGGTCCCAGTGTCTGATCGTTTGCATTCCCTGGTCAGACCCTTGCTGCGTCAGGATGCCCATTCTGACGAGCACGTTGTGACCTTTCTGGATGGCATCGATTTCAATGATGCGTAATTGCGCCTCAGAGATGCCTTGCTCGCTGGCCACATGAGCGATACCGAGGCTATCTCGCTGACCAGGAGGCGGCTGCAAGCCGCCTTTGACCTGAGCCACGGTCAGGTGCAGCCCCTGCGCGATCGTTTCCTCGATGGTTTGCCAATAGATCGGTGGGTCGGGCTGCCCTTCTTTTACACCGGCGGTCCCGGTTGTCGTCGTTCCTGTGACTGCTGTGCCTCCGCTGGAGGCTGCCTGCCAGGGGTGGAATTGCCAGAGCAAGGCCAGACCTACCAGCAAAAACCCTGCAAGGGCCAGGAGTGGCCAGCGTTTCCCTGCTCGACGAGGGGATTCCTCATATTCGTTGTCAAACATATGTATCTCCTTTTTACATGTTAAAAATGGGAAGGTGCTGTCCTGGTTACTCATAACGCAACGCGCCGCGCACACGGACGCGCGAGGCAGTGAAGACGGGGCCAAAGCTTGCCAGGCACGCGACTACGAGGACAAAGAGCAAGGTGAGCAGAAGTGTCAGGGGCTGGAACGAGAGGTCGATTGGCCCCAGATAGATGCCCAGCATATTGAGGATGCCGAAAGTCGCCAGCAAGCCAAGCACCATCCCACC
>DATAYF010000340.1:0-14814 GCA_036272735.1 Ktedonobacteraceae bacterium | reverse complement strand
TCCTTGAGCTCGTTCGCTGGAAGCGTGGCGCCGGATGAGGCGCGCATACTTAATGCGGTGATCCAGGCCATATTTGACCACTGGATCCTGCCAATCGATGAGCGCGGGCAACTGCTCATCTTGCCAGAGGAGCATGCCTCCATGCCCCTCTGACACGGCTGCTGCTGGGTCCAGCACAAAACGCAAGCCGGTATCGTTGCGCTTGTTCTCGATGCTCGAGAGACCCCGACCCTTGCTCTTGAAGCGGACGCGTTTGGCCTGTCCCAGGCAGACACGATTGAGCGCGTGATAGGCGCGACTGGCTAGCGTCTGGGCCAGGACCGCATCCAGATGGTCGGCCAGCCAGCAGACGCGCGCCGTTCTGGCGTACGTATGCAGCGCGTACTCCGAGAAGCCTGACTTTTGACGCAACGCCGAGAAGGCGGCGTGCCGTTCCTGTTGCTGGGTGCGGGGGATGGCGCGAGCTGCGAGCCAGGCCGGATCGGCGCGCATCTGTCTGAGTCGTCGTTGTCCTTCACCGAGCACGGCATTGTAGAGCTGCCTGCCGGCTTCCAGGTGTCCCCTGAGGCGTTTGGCCTGGCCCTCGTTCACCACAAGAGGCATTTCCAGCAGCAACGTCGGGGTCCGGCGCTGCGGCTCCCCGCTCTGCTGGGGAACGCTCCTGCGCTTCGTTCGCTTCGCTCGCTTCGCTGCCATGCGCCTGCCTTTCAGAAAGAGGAATATTTGTTCTAAGTATATAAAACGCGGGGAAGAGCTGTCAAGCCGTCCAGGACCTCCCCTCCTCTCACCAAAGGCACAGCGCTTCATCCCCCGGTTGAAACGCGGGGGCTTTCGCGCTCGGATTTCTGTAAGTTGCCTGCGCGATAGACCACGAGCCTTTTGCTTAGCCTGTAGCTGTGCGGGAACCACTCCCGGCATATCCTGGGTTGGTTCCTGAGACTGATCATCTGCACACCAGGGCTCGGTTGGTTCATCCTGCATATCCATGCAAAGCGCTCCCCCTACTATATATTCCTTAGCTTTTATGCAATCAACTGAACTCTTTACGCTTCCTGATTAGATCCGCACGATCATCGGTATTTGTTACCACTATCGTAGCAGGCAGAACTCAAGAAAGGCTCAAGAAAGACTCAGGAGGGGAACAAGGTTTTCTTGTCGTTTGGTGCAAACTCAAAAAGGGCCAGAGCGGCCCTTATAAATTAACGGAAAAACAGCACTACACGAGCGTTTGCAAGAAGCGACGCACAGCCGTAAGGAACTGCTCAGGCTGCTCAAGCACGGAAAGATGAGCAGCATGGGGAATGGTAGTGACCTGCGCACCCGGAATATGACGCGCATAGTCCCGCGTCACATCGGGCGTCGTTAACACGTCCCGCTCACCCACGATGCAGAGCGTCGGGAAGGTAATGCGCGCCAACACGTCGTGGGTATCAGCGCGCCGGGCCATGCCACGTGATGCCGCTGCAATACCGGCTGTAGTAGCCGCGTCGATCATCTGATTGACCCGTGCCACGATCTCCGGGCGATGTTGCAGCGTGTCCTCTGTGAGCAATTTGGGCAATTGCTGCTCGGCAATCGCGAGCACACCTTGCGTTTCCGCGACCTGTGCCACCTGCTCACGATTGGCTTTGCCTTCTTCGTTATCGGCTCCCGGCTTCGTATCCGCCAGGATCAACGCACGCACACGCTCAGGATACTTACGTACAAAGGCCAGCGCGGCATAGCCACCCATCGACAAGCCACACAGCACCGCCTCTTCTATCCCCAGGTGATCCATCAAGCCCGCCACATCGTCGGCAAACTGCTCCATCGTAGACACTGGCCCCACGATCTCGCTTTCACCAAAGCCGCGCCAATCCAGCGTCACCAGGCGAAAATGCTGCTCACTCAGTAAGGCGGTCATTAGATCGGACCACATGCTGCGATTGAGCGGAAACGCGTGCAGGAAGATGACTGGTTGCCCGCTGCCGTAATCGTCGTAGGCCAGTTCCACCCCGTTGATGTGTGCTTTCAATGCTGCTGCTTCCTATCTCTATGCTTTATCCTTTGACGGCTTCGTCGGCCTGCTCGTGTGCATGGTACGAACTGCGCACGAAGGGGCCAGACTCGACGTGCTTAAAGCCCATCTTCTTGCCTTCTTCTTTCAACGCGGCAAACTCTTCCAATGGCACGTAGCGCTGGATGGGCAGGTGCTGGAAGGATGGGCGCAGGTATTGCCCAATCGTCAGGATATCAACATCGTGCTCATGCATGTCGTGCATTACCTGGAGAATTTCATCCCAGGTTTCACCAAGCCCCAGCATGAAACCAGACTTCGTGGGGGCCTGGGGATGGATCTCTTTGGCCCATTTGAGCACCTGCAATGATCGCTGATAGACCGCCTGCGGACGTACCTGCTTATAGAGCCTGGGAATGGTTTCTACGTTGTGATTGAATACATCAGGTTTGGCGTCCATCACCACTCGTAGGGCCTCCTGCTTGCCCTTAAAATCGGGAGTCAATACTTCTACCTTACATTCGGGATTCAAACGGCGAATCCAGCGAATAGTCGCCGCGAACACCGCCGCGCCGCCATCCTGCAATTCATCGCGGTTCACCGAAGTCACCACCGTGTACTTCAGTCCCATCTGCTGCACGGCCTCCGCTACGCGCTTCGGCTCCTCCCAGTCCAGGCCAAGCGGACGCCCCGTTGCCACAGCACAAAAGCCGCAACTGCGCGTGCATACGCTGCCTAAAATCATGAAGGTCGCGGTCTTATGTCCCCAACATTCGTTAATATTAGGGCAGCGCGCCTCCTCGCAGACGGTATGCAAAGACTGCCCACGCATCAAATTCTTGAGGTTTTCGTAATTCTCCCCACGCGGAGCCTGTACCTTGAGCCATGTAGGACGACGCTCAGGGATAATCGTAGCCATGGTAAAATTCCCTTGCTCTATCTAGTCGTTCAGCATAATATACACGTTTTTTTGCCGCCTGCAGCGGCGATAGAAAGGGCAGCGTGGGGACACCCCACACCCCACCAGGGACTACCGCCCCTGGACCCCTTTAATAGACATCGATCTCGCGACCGTAACTTTGTAGTTTTGTACGCACGGCCTGAAGGAAGCCCGCAGCTCCCGCGCCATCCAGGATGCGATGGTCGAAAGACAGGCACAAGTACATCATCGAGCGCACGGCAATGGCATCATCTTCGATCACCACGGGCCGTTTGACCACCGAGTCCATGCTGAGGATACCAGCATGGGGCTGGTTAATGATCGGCACCGAGATAATCGTACCGAAGACGCCCGGATTGTTCACCACGAAGGTGCTGCCCTGCATGTCCTGTATTGTCAACTTATTCGCCCGCGCCCGCTGCGCCAGGGCGTTGACCTGCTTCGCCAGGCCTGCCAGGGTATACTGGTCGGCATCGTGCACGGTTGGTACCACCAGGCCCGCGTCGGTTGCCACAGCCAGGCCCAGGTTGATGCGTTTCTTGATAATAATTTTATTATCGTCGGTCCAGGTCGAGTTGATCAATGGAAACTGGCGCGCACCTTCGCACACAGCCTTCATGACGAATGGCACGAAGCTGATGCCATTGCCCTCGCGCTGCTTGAACGCAGCTTTGTTCTTTTCGAGCCATTTCGCAATGTTGGTCATATCGACCTCAACCACGGTCGTCGCGTGCGGAGATGTACGTTTGCTGCGCACCATATGTTCGGCGATAGCCAGGCGCATGCGGCTTGGCTCGATCAACTCTTCGTCCTCACCCGCCATTGTAACAGGCGCGGGTTGTGCCTCTGGCTGCACGGGTGTAGATGGTTGTGCCACCGTGACGGCTGGTGCGCTCATTTGCGCAAGGGCGGGTTGCGCCTGTCGTTGGGCAACGTAGGCCAGGATATCCTCTTTGCGCACACGACCACCAATGCCGGTTCCCGCGACATCGTTCAAGTCGATGCCGTGTTCACTTGCCAGGCGGCGTGCCAACGGTGAGATGCGCTGCCGTTCGTCTTCGCCAGCTACTCTTGCACCATTTGCACCGTTTGCAGAAGCTGTGGCGGCGACATTGCGCTGCTCCAAAACGGGCGTTGCTGCCTGAGCAGTATTTTTCACAGGGGCCGCATCAGGACCGGGCGCAGCCTGGGGAGCATTTGCCGGTGAGGAGGCCGCGACATCGGCGCTCTCTTCGATAATGGCGATATCGGTATCGACCGCTACGGTATCGTCGACATTCACAAGAATTTTTGTCAGGCGTCCGGCCACCGGAGATGGCAGTTCAGCATTAATTTTATCGGTTATAATCTCGGCGAGCGACTCGTCGCGCTCGACGTAATCCCCTTCTTTTTTCAACCAGCTACCAATTGTTCCCTCAGCAACCGATTCCCCAAGCCTTGGCATTTTTACTGACGTTGGCATAGATGTACTCCTTTGTACCCACTGATGATGATATGTGTCATGCAAGGACTCCAAAATATTTTTTCAACCAGATAATCTGCAAAAATACGAGCATAATACAACGGTAGTGTATCACAGATTATCTGGTTTTTGTCTAGCGTATGGGCGGCCTAGTAGGCGGCTAACTGACGAGCAGCGGTTAAGATTTTTTCCGCGTTCGGCAGATAGGCGGACTCCAACTGTGGAGCGTATGGGAAAGGCACGTCTGGCGCAGCTACGCGTGTAATGGGCCCATCGAGGTACTCAAACAGATCTTCCGCCAGAATTGCCGACAATTCCGCCCCAATGCCACCAGTCAAGGTGTCCTCGTGCACAATTAGCACCTTATTGGTGTGCTTCACCGAGGTCATAATCGATTGACGATCAAGCGGCGTTAAACAGCGCAGGTCGATTACCTCTACCGCTAAATCGTCGTCTTCTTCCAGGGTCTGTGCGGCTTTCAAACATTGGTGAACCATAGCCCCGTACGTCAAAATCGTCATATCCTCGCCTTCGCGACGCACAATGGCCTTGCCCAGCGGGATGATATACTCTTCTTCTGGCAACTCCTCGCGCAACTCCGGCAAGCGATAGAGCAGCTTATGCTCAAGGTATAACACAGGGTTATTGTCGCGGATAGCCGCTTTCAAGAGCCCCTTGGCGTCATACGCGGTCGAGGGCACCACTACCTTGATGCCAGGCGTGTGGAAGAACCATGCCTCTGGGCTGGTCGAGTGAAATGGGCCACCTTTCGTGCCGCCGCCGGATGGTCCGCGCACCACGATAGGCACAGGCATACCAGCGCGCCAATACATTTTTGTCGCCATATTAATGATCTGGTCAAAGCCCCCGGTGATAAAATCGATGAACTGCATCTCCGCGATGGGGCGCATACCCATCAGCGCCGCACCCACGGCCGAACCGATAATCGCCGCCTCCGCCATCGGTGTATCGACAACACGCTCCGGGCCAAACTCATCCAACAGGCCAGCGCTTACCTTGAAAGCTCCCCCATACATACCAACGTCTTCACCCAGCAGAAATACCGCTTCATCTCGAAGCATTTCCTCGCGGATGGCCTGGCTAATGGCCTCTAAATAGGTTATCTTCTTATCTTTGCTCATCTTCGCCCAATGGCCTCCTCTGCTTTGCTTACGGTGAGAAATGGTTGCCCTGTACGGGTATCTAATGCATTGACGTAGTGTGGATCTTGCGCGCCGGGCTCGCCAACAATCGCTAGCGGTCCATCTGGGGCAAACACGTAGGACGCGACCGTTGCCCGATCAGGTTCAGGACTCTGTTCGGCAAAACGGACGGCATCGTCGACGGCGGCTTTGACACGCACATCGATATCCTCCCTGGCAGCCGTGGTCAATACGCCCTGCTCGGTCAGGTAGCTTGCAAAACGTGTGATGGGATCTTTTGCCAGCCATGCCTCGCGCAACGCCTGCGGCACATAGCTCGCGCTGTCGGCTTCAGAATGCCCGCGTACACGAAACGTCTTGCATTCCACAATAATTGGACCATTGCCACCGCGCGCATGCTCCACTGCTCGCCCTACCGATTCCATGACGGACTGCACATCGTTGCCATCGACCGTTTCCCCAGATATGCCATACGCTTTGGCGCGTTCAGAAAGATTCTCTACAGCGAACTCAAGCGTATTGGGAGTAGAATAGGCATAGCCATTATTCTCAATCACCAGTACCAAGGGCAACTTTTGCACCGAGGCAAAGTTCATCGCCTCGTGAAATGAGCCGGTACTCGTCGCACCGTCTCCACACGTTGCCAGCACAACGGTCGAACGTTTGCGCATCTTCATCGTCAACGCAACGCCGCACGCGACCGGCAACGACTCGCCCAACATGCTAATCATCGGTACAATCCCATGGTGCATGTCACCGATATGTACCTGCCCATCGCGACCAAGCGTGGGAGAATTGCCACGCGCCAACCACTGGCACATCACGGCACGAGGGGAGACGCCACGTGCCAGATGCATCCCCAGATCTCGATGCTGCGGTACAATGCAGTCACCATCGTGTAGCACCATCGCTGCCCCGACAGTTGTCGCCTCGTGCCCCTGCGCCGTGTAGACGCCGCCCACAACACGTCCTTGTAAGAACATTGCGCGGGTACGATCTTCCATAGATCGGGTGAGACGCATTAAATAGTAGATCTGTAGGTCATTAATCAAGCTCAAAAGCCTTTCTTTGTGTATTCAATCATACCAAGCATCTTAGCATAATTATACTTTTAAAGTATAGCTTGTAGATATGGTGGTTGCTCGCTGCCTATAATTACTTTCTCCGAGGTGCGCCTCCGTGTCATCAAAGTATGAGTTCTTGGCGCTTTTCCTGTCCCTGGCGTATCTCTTGGCGTAAATACTGAATACGTTTGCGGTAAGCGTCTTCCGGCTGAATGTAGCCAAGCTTTGGCTTATCACCCATGCTCACGTGCCATTTGCGAAACGCCAACCCTATTTCGGTCTGATACAGCGCCCGCACACGCAACCACTGCTTGATGCCATACTTCCATAAGACCTGGCGCTCGACCCTGGTGCGTTGGAACGAATGCTGCAACAACGCGTATTCATCTACCAGTACCACGCTATCGCGTACCTCCGACACCAGGAACTCGCGAATCACCGCACCTTCGTGCGCCAGGGCGCGAATTAAGAAGTAGAGTAAAATAATTTGCGCGATAAACGGCGGGATGTAATTTCCAACGATGGCAATCAACGAAACGAAACCAACCGTGCTATTTTCTGGATAGGCTAATACCAGAGCGTTAGCATAAAAGTTAATGAAGTCAAAGGCACTATGCAGCCCTACGGCACAGAGGTACCCCAGCAATGGCAAAGTGATCTGCTTCCAGCGTACCCGCGTATGGCGCACATAGCCCAGGGCGGCACCAAAGCAGACGGTGAACGTCGAGTGGCACAACCAACCAAGCACCACGCGACCTACGATAAGAAAGAGTAAAAACTCTTTTGCGTACTGCGCAAAGTAGACGAAATTCTCGACCATCGCGAAGCCCGCGCCAATGAGCGCCCCGTACACGATGCCATCCGTGACGTTATCGAACTCATCGCGCAGCACAAAAAACAGCAGCAATAGTCCCAGACCTTTAACCGTCTCTTCGGCAATGCCCGCGTCTAAGCCACGAAAAATCGAGCGTAGGAGATCGTCCGAACCCAAAACGTTGAGCAACGCCAGGTCCACGTGCTGCTCGATCAACGCCGTAGGGATAGCGATAATCGCGCCCCACAGGAAGGCGGTCAGGCGTAAAAACCAGGGTTCGCGCTCGAAACGGTCAATGAAATTCACTAATAGGGTGATACCGATGGCCGGAACAAGGGGAATGGTGAGGACAAGTAAGAGGCTTGGAGAACCGTTGCGCGCGATATTCGGAAAGCCTAGCAACGCGTTCAGGCCAATCATGACAAGCACGCTCACCACCACGATGGCAATGCCTACACGAATAATGAGTCCACGAATTTTTCCACTGAGGCGCAGTGGCAACGCAAACTGCATGGTCACGCCAGCACCAAGCAAGCCCTCGGTGCTATCAATCCACTCTTCAGGCTGCGCAGCATCACTCTTCGACACCACCGTACGCGCAATCGCTGACGGTTCGGCGTCCGGCGTCTGTTCTACTGTTCCGAACGACTCGAGTTCCCTTTGGGGCCCGTCGTTTGTGACCTGTTCTAGCCGGGAAAGAGCATCCATCTCCATGGTGGTAAGCGCAAGCATGTGAGCAAGCTGCTCGTGCCAGGCGTCATCTTCGTGCTCAGGCGCGATCAACTGTAGCGTGGTGCAACCCAGGACCAGAAAATCCTGAGAGTTCAGCCGCATGCTTTCACCACCCAGCACAGGTTGTCCATTCACGTGTACGCTATTGCGCTGCGTTAAATTATAAATACACCAATACTGACCATTCCACACGAGGCGCGCATGTTCGCGTGATATCGTGGAGTCCATTAATATGAGGTCGTTCTCCAATGCCCGTCCGATTACTGTCTCTCTCGCTGTCAGTACATGCAGCAATTTTTCTTGTGGCAGCAGCCCGGAAGGATATGTATTTGGCAATTTCAGCGCTACATCAGGTGCCGAACGTACACGCACGACCCGTAGCACACCGTAATACCGACTCATCGAACGTTCCCAGCGCACAAAATATCTACGCGCGACCCTACTATCTCTGTTTATCAGTTGTGTGCCTCTTTGACACTCCCCGCCATACATGAGCAGGGATTCCTCTTTCCTCCATCCGACTTGCCCATCACCATTGCTGGTAAGGAGTAGCGGTCGAATGTCCAGAAGCGTTATGCCATCTCTCGACGACGCGTTCCCGTATGAATGACGGGGGCTTTCTGGGCCGTCTCACTGTAATATATCAGTTTATGGCAAGAATAGCCAGTTTGCAGCTTCCTCATTCTCGTTCTTTGCGTCAATAGACAATGATGCTACTATAATAGGCAAGGAAGTTTGAGGAGGACAGCGATACAGGTCGATGAGTGAGCAAATTCGCATACAGCCTATTGCGACGACAACGTTGCAGCTTTTGCTTCAGGTTGCACAACATGTTCAGAACCAGCACGAGCACGCCTATCTGGTGGGTGGCTCGTTGCGTAACTTGCTCCTACAGGAGCCATGCAGCGATTGGGATATCGCGGCCAGCGGAGACGCGCCGAAGTTGGCGCGCCAGCTTGCAAACAAGCTCGATGGCTTCTATGCTCACCTGCACGATAAGGCGAACCGCGTGGTCGTCAAACAGACGCAACCAGAAATCATTTTTGATATCGCGCCTCTGGATGGTACCACGATAGAGGAAGATTTGAACCGACGTGATTTCACCATCAACGCCCTGGCAGTGCCGCTCACCAATTTCGTCGAGCACCTCACCAACGGATCTCCACTCGCCTTGATCGATACCACGTCCGGGCTGAACGATCTACACACACGGAGCTTGCGCGCCGTCAACGAGCAGGTCTTGCAACAGGACCCGCTGCGCATGCTGCGAGCTATCCGTTTTATGATGCAGTACCATTTGACCATCGAACAGACAACCGAAGATCTTATCAAACGGGACGCACACTTGCTACTTAAAGCCGCGCCCGAACGTATTCACGAGGAGATGTACGCTATTCTACGCCCCCAAGGAGCCACGCAGCGCCTTCGCTACATGGACCGTCTCAGGCTGCTCACGACCTTGATACCAGAATTCACGCCCGCTCGTGGCATGCGCCAACCCGGTCTACACCAGTGGGACGTCCTAGAACACTCGTTGGAAGCGGTCGCCGCCCTGGAACGTTTCGCCGACGTAATGCGGCAACATTCCGAGCAGGTCGCTACGAACGAGATGGGTGATCTCGCACCATTACGTACACTCTTAGACGAGGCCGAACGGCAAGGCATCTTTACCCGCGCCGACCTGACTTCGCCAGTCATGAAGCTCGCGGCCCTATTGCACGATATCGGCAAACCCGTGACGCACGCCATCGACAACGAGGGCAACATTCACTTTTATCATCATCCACAGGCAGGCGTCCCGCTCGCACAAACGATTATGCAGCGTATGAGTGCCAGCGTGCATGATCGTCGCCTGGTGCAGCAAGTGGTCGCCAACCATATGCGTCCCGGCCAACTCAGCAGCGGCACACTGACGCAACGGGCCATTCGCCGTTATTTCGTGGATCTTGGCCCCGTAGGCATCAACGTGGCACTGGTCTCGCTCGCGGACCACCTGGCGATGCGTGGTCTCCAACCACTAACCGAGCATTGGACGAACCACCTGACCACCGTAGTGGCACTGCTGCACACCTATATACGCGAGCGCCAACGCATCATGCCACCCCGACTCTTACAAGCCGATGAGCTGATCAGCCGCCTCAAACTCACACCGGGCCCCATTATCGGGCAACTGCTCGAAGCCATCGCAGAGGCACAAGCGGAAGGCTCCATTCATTCGAAAGAGGATGCGCTCTGGCTCGCCCACGAAAAGCTGCAACAGGACGCCGTCCAAGAGCCTTCCTCCTAAGCACAATTTTCGGAGTAAAACAGTTGACAACCACACGTGCATGGCGTACCATTACAGTGGTTCAATAGGTAAGGACGGCACCTTGTGGGCATCCTCACCTACCTGTTCGTTGGGAGTGTTATTTGAAAACCATCGCGATTTTCTACCAGGGACGCAAGCAAAATACATCGCAATTTGCTACCCATCTCGCCCCTGCCCTGAAACAGCGCGGCTATCAAGTGCGCGCCGTTGACATCCGTGAAGAAGTTCAAGAAGGGGCTGACTCTTCATTGAAGGGCAGTGATCTTGTGCTCGTTTTGGGCGGTGACGGCACCATCATCCACGCCGCACGCATCTGCTCTTTTCTCGGCATTCCTATCGTCGGCATCGATTTTGGTCGCGTGGGCTTTCTTACCGAATTAGAGCCCGATGAAATCGACACGAAACTCGACTACTACTTGAACGGCGATCCCTCTGTCTGGATCGATGAGCGCACCATGCTACGCGCGACGCTTGAACAAAACGGGCAGTCAGAAAATTTCCTTGCGCTCAACGATATTGTGATTGCACGCGGCACCTGGCCCCGTATTGTACAGATCAAGGTGTGGGTCGATAACTATTTTTATAACACGACCTTCGCCGATGGCATGATCGTCTCTACCGCGACCGGTTCTACTGCTTACAATATGGCGGTTGGTGGCCCGCTCTTGCATCCACAGGTCCAGAGTTGCCTGCTCACACCCATCGCGCCGCACCTGGAGTCTGATCGCTCACTCGTGCTGCCACCAGAAGCCACCGTGAAACTACAAATCTCAACCAATTCGCAAGATGGCGTCTTCTCGGCCGATGGACAAATCAACCGTGAAATCAAGGATGGCGCGACCATCGTGGTGAAGAGAAGCCCGTATGTGGTAAAATTTCTGCGACGCACACCGCCAACACACTTTTACCAGACCATTACCGATAAATTGCATAGAGACAATACTACACAAACCTGCGAAAGCCACCATGTTACAAGAGATTAGCATTAAAGATTTCGCCATTATCGATCACCTGCATCTGCGCTTAAATCAAGCGTTTAATGTGTTCACCGGCGAAACTGGTGCAGGTAAATCAATTATTATCGACGCCGTCAACGCGCTGTTGGGCGGCAAAATCGGCGCGGAGTTCGTGCGTGCTGGCTGTGAACGCGCCAGCATCGAGGGAGTTTTTTCCGTCGCAGCACTGCCAGCGCCCCAACAAGATCTGGAACCGGTCGAAGAGTTTGCCCATGCGGGTGCAGGCGAGACACCTTCGCTCTTCGAGAGCGCTACGCACGAGCAGCAGCCACGCCAGGACGACGCCGACGCACAGAGCGCCGACGCACAGAGCGCCGATGCACAACAGGCACTCGCCGCCTTGCTCAGTGAGTACGATATTACGCCCGAAGATGGTCAACTCATCCTCAGCCGCGATATTTTTCGTTCCGGCCGCACGGTCGCACGCGTAAACGGCCGGGCCTATTCGCAGCAGGTCTTGCAGCAGATCGCCAGTTGGCTCGTCGATATCCACGGGCAAAGCGAACACATGAGTCTGTTGCGCCCAGAACAACATGTAAACTTCCTTGATCGCTACGCTGAGCTGCAACCCTTGCGCGACGAGTTGAGCCAGCAGGTCTCAGCGTGGCGCAACGCCCACAAGGACCTGCAATCGCTGCTGCAAAACGAACGCGAACAGGAGCGGCGAGCAGAATTTTTGCGCTTCGAGATCGAAGAGATCGAGCAGGCCGAACTACACGTTGGCGAAATTGAAGAGCTAGAGGAAGAACGTACTGTGCTCGGCAACGCCGAACGCCTCCGTGAGTTGTGCACGCTGATTTATGGCTCCATCAAAGGCAATGATCTTGGTGGCGACGACTTCAAGGCCGCACTGGACCAGCTACGCACCGCCCAACAGAGCATTCGTGACCTGGCAAGCCTCGACAAGAGCATGGAGCAGCAGGAAGACACACTCAACGAAGCTGTTTATCAACTGGAGGATGTGGCCTCCACGATCAGCAGCTACGAATCCAATATCGAGGATGATCCACGTCGACTCGCCGATGTCGAGGAACGTCTCGATCAAATTGCCAAGCTCAAACGCAAGTATGGGGCCACAATTGAAGAAATTCTGGCCTACGCGGCGCACGCCCAGGCCGAGCTTGATACCATCTCCAATCGCGAAGAACTGATAACACAGCTTCAGCAGCAGGATGGGCAGTTTCGCCACAACATAGGCGCACTGGCAACGCAGATATCCGCTCGTCGCACGCAGGTGGCGCAAGACCTGGCGAGTGCAATGGAGCTACAACTCAACGATCTCAACATGCACCGTGCTCGCTTCCTGGTCGAGATAGTACAGGTTCCCGAAGAGGGCGGCGTGCCCGCGAGCGTCGCTGGTCAGCCCGAACAGAACTATGCCTGTGACCTGACGGGCATCGACCGCGTGCAATTCCTGATCGCACCGAACCCCGGCGAGCCATTCAAGCCGCTGACCAAAATTGCTTCCGGCGGTGAAACGTCGCGCCTGATGCTAGCGTTGAAGACCATCCTCGCCGATGCCGATGCAACACCTACGCTGATTTTCGACGAAATCGATGCTGGCATCAGCGGACGTAGCGGCCAGGTGGTTGGCGAAAAGTTGTGGCAGTTGACACACAACCACCAGGTAATCTGCATCACGCACCTTCCGCAAATCGCCGCGTTTGCCGATACCCACTATAATGTGAATAAGCAAATTTTGGATGATCGCACAGTAACCCTGGTCAACGAGTTGCGGCCAGAGCAGCGCGTCCGCGAGATTGCCCACATCACAGGGGGTAGCGTGACCGAGATTGCCATGAAGAGCGCAGAGGAAATGCTGGCACGTACCCATCTGTGGAAGGAAAACTTCCAAATGCGCCTCCGCTCTGTTGATAGATTATCTCCTGAACCGTCGGCAGAGCGACGCGAATATCCCAATTAGGCTCTGCGCCGGGGCGTTCCTGCTTATAGACTAATACGACCGCGCTCAGTATATGCAGGAACTCACGTTTTTGCTGGTACGTGAGTTCGTTCCGTTCGCTTTTAACCTGTCTGCACCAAGTCAGGACTTTCTTGTATTCGGCTCGGACCTTGTCCCTATCAACGGAGTACATCAGTAACTCTGCCTGCTGGCGCTTCAGGTCTTCGACCATTGCGTAGGCACTGTTAAGCAGGTTGCGGATGCCGGTTCTGGTATCGCCGCGAAGATTGCTGTCTTGCAGATCGCCCTCATAGTTTTCTACTTTGGCCTGCCAATCGGCCAGTGTCGCCCCGGTGGCCCGCAGGTCCTCATCAAGCGAACGGTTGTCCATGGCGAGCACAATGGATTGCTCGATTAACGCGACATGGTCGGCCAGTTGCTCGACTACTTCCCACACCGCTGTATCCAACCTGTCCGCTGGAACGTGAAACCGCGTACACGTGCCCAAGCGGTTTGGGCAGCTATATACAAACCACTCTTCGTTTCGTGCCGTAACCCGTTTGGCCATCATCGTCTGCTGGCAGTAGGCACAGCGGGCGAAACCGGCCCGTAATAAAAACATCTCAGGGTATTTCGAGTTACGGCTGGCAAGAGAAGCACTGACCGATGCCCGTTCTAATATTTTGGCGTAGACCTCATCGCTTAAGATGCGCGGGTAGGTGCCGTCAGGCAAGTCCACCGGCTCCAGGTGGTTCTTGGCGCGCTTATTGTGGTTCGTGAATAGCTGCACGTTTTTGCCGGTCATATATAAGTAACCGGGACATTTTATCTGCCACAAAAGATAATTTTGAGCGCGAATAAGACGACTTACAATAATGGGGTTACAATGAGCTGTTGTTACGCTGGGATAGCTGATATAGCCTTCGGTACTGCGGGATAAACGGCGATCATTGAGCTCCATAAGGCTGCACATTACCCGCGATCAAAGGAATTTAGGTTGTCGAGGTGTTCCTTGGTTACTTTGGTCTTGCCCAACAGGTCTTTACGGATGGCGAAGAAGAGGAGACTTATCAGTTCATCCTCCTTATCAAAATCAGGTTTTTCGACCTCCTCATATCTCACCCATGCATCGTACGCCTTGATCACATCGTCGCTCGCATAAAGCAGCAACTTATCTCTAGCAGACATCCGTTTCATGTCTGCCTCTTTCCCCGAAATGTCCTCATCATGCATAACTGCGACTGCTACCTCAGTAAAGTTATTCAGAAAGCTTTCGTATGCCCCGCGTTTTTGCTCTGCAATTTTGAGGTTCAATTCCTTGTTCAGTTGCAACAGATAGGGGAACATTCTGGGGCATCACGCTTAAAGGAGCAGATACCTTCATAGGTTCATGCACCCTCTTTCAATTTGATCCTG
>DATAYF010000339.1:0-5222 GCA_036272735.1 Ktedonobacteraceae bacterium | reverse complement strand
GATACAGTCGGAGATGTTTGTGTCATCATGATTGTCCCTTCCTCTGAGCGTTTCTACAACGCCAATCTGCCACGAAGTTATCACTTCTAGAGCAAAGGATACAGCGGAAATCGTACGGTGAGATGCCCCTTGAGAGGTGTTTACCACCCTACTCTGGTGGTAGAGAGGGTGGCTGGTTGCGTTAGTGATAGGGTCAATTTGGGTCTCCCGTGCGGACACTGAGCCGTATGATGCTGGACAAGGGTGGTCAGTCCTCGTGATGGAAAAACCTTGCAAAAAGCTGAAAATCTGAGTACGATTGAAGCGGCAGCAAAATCATCGTATCGTGTGGAAGAACGTTTTCCCGCGAATGCGCACAGCCAGATGAAAGATGAAGAAACAAGGGACAGAGAGATGAAGCCGAGAATTACCGTGATTACATATAATGGCCCTAAGTTGGGGGAGTGCGACGTAAGGCGCGACCAGGGGCAGAGTAGCGATTATGGCGTGTATGAGATGCACAGAGTTCCTCTTTCTGATGGAGTCGGAACTAGCACCGTTGCAAAATGCACAAAAGCTGATTTTTCGGGCGAGCAGCCTGCTAAAAATGGCCATTGTTCCGTTTCCAATCCGCTATTCGGCACTTGTCCGTTTATGACGACTGCTCGAAAAGTCGTACTGGACCTGCCAAACTAGATAATGCCCGCTACTCTGCCCCTGATAGCAGATCACGTAGCGCCGGGCCATCCTGTGCAGAAATGTCCATTTGGGAATGATCTGGGCGGAATCTATCCAGATCAATCCCAAATGGACACGAGAATACCAGAGCATGTTCCGCAAAACCAGGTGGTTATTTTTTGTCCGGCTGGTAGATCAGAGCAAGGGTCCCGGCACTGACCATCTTGCTGCTCACAAGCCGCAGCTTCGTCGGAGGCGTCCCATCTGGGAAGAAGCGCCTTCCCCTTCCCATGATGTAGGGCACAACTAAGAAGCGATACTCATCGATCAGATCCGTTCCCATCAGCGATTGGACCAGCGTGGCACTGCCATCGATAATCATGTCGCGGCCTGGCTGCTGTTTCAGTTTGGTGATTTCTTCCACCACGTTTTCTCTGATGATGGTGGAGTCTTTCCAGGGAGCGGTTTCCAGCGTGGTCGAGACCACATATTTCTTCATGCGGTTGAGGATTGATCCAAGCGTATCGGTTTGTGTGGACCAGCCCGGCCAGAGCATTTCATAGGTGGTCCGTCCGAGCAAGTACACATCGCCTTTCGAGTACTCCTCCGCAATATACTCTATCCTCCTCGCATAATCCACAGCAGCCTCATCGGCAGGAGGCCACCAGTGATCCATCGTGTCCGCGTCAAAGACCCCATCCAGGGTCATCCACGCCTTCACCCAGAGCTTTCTCATGTTCGTTCTCCTTTCCCATTCATTCTTCTTTTTGTTCGCCTGAAAGATGGTGATCTCGTTGCGTATCCTGTGGGAAATGGAAAGTCCGTGCTCGATCCGCTCACACGTCTTTCCGGTCTTTCTCCTGGTTTTCCATCCTGGTTTTCCAGCCTGGCAAGTTTGAGCCACCCGCCTTGGATCGTCTCATTCCAGGCGCGTTCAAGATCAATCTCGTAGGTGGTGCTCAGTTCCAGGAGTGCGTACAACGTGCCCGCAAGGTTGCGTTCAATCTGAACCGGCGCACCCTCGCGTGGATGACGCTTGTGCTCCAAGACCATGACCGTTTCGGCCAGGGACCCAACGTTGACACATAAGGCTGTGACCAGAGCACACGGGTTCCAGGGTCCTTCCAATTCATGCACCCGTTGTGAAAGTGCCTTGCTATCGTTGACGATCTTCTCAATGTCCATCTCATGTTCCTTTCTCATTGTCGTGAGATTCTCCCCAGCGGTGGCTTGACAAAGTTCCCGCTGCTTCCCATACTAGAGTGGAGTGAGGTCACAAGCAAGAGGCAATCGTGTTCATTTGTTGAGTGCTCAACACTGGGGGAATTGTGTTGAGTAAGAGCAAGATCAATCGAGTAGAAAACAGGAGGAGAAGCGATGACGGCCCCTTCCAAGCGCGTCGGTCGGTGCATGCAACACACCCGCCAGCTTTTACAGCACGCCTTCATTGAGGTCGCTCACGAAAAGGGGCTGGCAGCGACAACAGTTCAGAATATCACCCAGCGAGCCGACGTCAATCGAGGAACCTTTTATCTCCATTTTGAGGATAAATATGCCCTTCTGCAAGTGATTATCCATGAGCACTTTCACCACCTTCTGACAAGGACGCTCACACCTCACCCCCAATGGGACCGGAGCAGTTTGCAGCGGTTCATTCAGGCTGTGTTAGAGGATTTCAAGCGAAAATATCGCCACCTGCTCCGGTCGAGAGTGTTTGCCTCGTCGATGGAGCGAGCAACCTGTGAGGCATTGGCTCAGCTTCTGTTGCCGTGGCTCAAACAGGACCAGAGCAGAGGAACACGAGAACTTGTGCCGGTAGAGACGATTGCCCGGATCATGAGTTGGACCCTCTTCGAGGCTGCAGTTCAGTGGGGTCAGGAGACAACAACTGTGTCTTCAGAGCAAATGGCTCATGATATTGTGCTCGTGATGACTGAGGGAGTAACGCGTTTGGCTCCTTTCGCGTTTCCAGAGTAATAGATCCGACGCCTCGGACCTCTCAAGATCTCCTCATATCAGGTGGTTTCTCCCTCTTGTTTGCGACCCTTGATCTTAATGTTCCCTTCACCGGTTAGTGGGGTCCTACCAGTATGGCTAGCCCAAATATTTGTGATAAAAACGGCCAAATATTTATGATATAAGAGGCGGATGTAAGCTCAATTATGGTTGAGCTAATGCCAAATATTTGTGATAATTTACAGTTTCCTCACTGACCGGGGGCTTTTCCTCACCACAAAAGTCCTGTTTTTGTTGTAGGATCTCATGCATCTTGAGACTTGATTATTGGCAAACAATTTTTGAGACAGGCAAATCACCACAAGGTCAACAAGTCCTTGCTGCTCCTCTGAACCTCATGAAAATGATCAAGGAGTGAATTCAGAGAAAACAATATTATAAATGGCCTCTGGCTTTTGATACCATCATATACCATCATTTTGGCCAAATATTTATGGCAATAAGCATGGTTTGGCCAGAAATTTGTGACAAAAACCGCCAATTAACAATGACATACGCTTTGGCTCGCGCTCATTAAAGCAGAGCTTTGGCCAAATATGTGTGGCAATCACCGGTTGTTGGTGATTGTCACAAGCATTTGGCCCGTTGCCACAATATTTGGCAGGGCCAAATAAAAACTCTTTTTTAAGAGGGCATTAGGCTACTCAAGGGCCCAAAACTGTAGTTTCGTTTGGCTAGAGGTGTTTGATAGGCAAAACGTGGCACGTGAAATACTGCCACGAGCTGCTAACCAATGTTGGGTTGATTACTGCAGGCATTTGCTTGGTGATAGTCACAAATATCTGGCGGGGTCAGTAAGGGATAGAATATCGTAGTTTACAAATTTAGTGCAGAGGTAAGTTGTGATTACAGGAAGTATTAAGGGTCAAGTTGACAAGGTATGGGACGCCTTCTGGTCGGGCGGCATTTCCAACCCGCTCGAAGTGATCGAGCAGATCACCTATCTGCTGTTCCTGCGTCGGCTCGATGACCTTCAAATCAACGCTGAGAGCTCTCAAGCTGCTCTACCACCTCTTCTGGTAGCATGAGAGAGGGATGTGCCAACTTGATGAGTAGATAACAAAAGGCGAATCAAAGCGCATTCCAGCAGGCGGGAGGTCTTCGGCTGTGCGCCAGCGTAACTGACCCTCTTCTGCAGAGTAATGGAAGATCCAGATGCGTCGGAGGTTTTGGACGGGAGGAAGCTTCCACAAGTGAGGTGGAACTGACGGGTCAGAGAGAGCAGAGAGCGGCCGAGAACCATCCGCTCCAATCACTTCAGCATACTCCTTTCGGGCTTCTTTCCCTTTGGGGCGGCGAGAATCCTCGATGTGGGTGCTGTCGCGATCAAACCACTCCGGTGCCAGGTGTTCACGCAGCCATTCTGGGGCAACGGTGGCAAGCTCGCTTAGCGCTGCTCGCAGGGTCTCTCCAACGCATTCCAGCCGATTGAGAGTTCGGATAGCCGCGAGCACATGGGTGGAGTCGGTTCGTTGTTGGCCTCGGGCTTTGAGTAGCCCTTGTGCTTTGAAGCGCTCTAACATGGTTTGCAGCAGAGTCATTTCCGCCCATCCGGCCAGCAACCGCGCACGGAATTTCGAGAGCACCGAAAAATCAAAGCCCGGATCTGCTAAATCCAGCGAAAGAGCATATTTCCAGTCAATTCGACGGCGCACTGCCTCTGCGGCTTGGCGAAAAGACGATCCCTTCCACAAACTGGAAGACACAGACCAGTGCAAGTTGCCAGGGAGCTTCTGCTGGCCGCCCTCGTTTGGGAAAGAGGGCAGCAAAGTGTTCATTGTCGTACAAGGTGCCGAGCTCTTCGCGCATGGTCAGATACATATTGCCATGGGCAAAGGCCGCGCGGGCGACACGAATGGTTTCTTCAGGGATGGCAGGAATGGCGTTTAGAGACATCGACATCAGGCTCACCTTTCTCCTCATCGAACTCAGTCTTTTTCGCCTTGTATCGTCGCAAATTTCCGCCTGGTTAGCACCCGGAGCAATTTAGCAACGGTATCGGTTATTTCTCAAGGGCCTAGACTCCAGCTTCCCCGATCTCATCAGCGTACCAGGGAGTTGAAGTCTCGACTTGCGAGCAACCCAACGCTATGCGGTACAATAAGAACAAGGACGACGATTACAGCAACAGAGGTAGATCAGTGAGCCTGCAGGAAGAGAAGATCGCCCTCATTCAACCGGGCGACGTTATTGAGTATCGCGGATTATACGCTCTTGAGCGCTTAGGACCGGCCTCCATCGTCACAGGACCAGCAGGCAAACGTCTTATTCTGGTTCCTGGGAAAATTACCCGCCAAGTGTCCATCGAGCCGCGTCGTATCCGGGCAATTCTGAGAGAGGGGAAAGCGATTGCGTGCTTCGAGGAAGCCTGAAGCGCGGCGACAGGACAACAGGCCAATTCATTTACTACGAACAATACCAGGCCTCATTAGGGGCCGAATAAAAGAAAGGGGTAGATCGATACCATGGCAAGCCTAACTCAGTTGAAGCGCAGCAGCCCGGAAGCCGAGGGCATCCCCTCCTCGGCGGTCCTGGACTTCATCCGGGCG